>NZ_JBXCIW010000012.1:0-176283 GCF_056786335.1 Paenibacillus sp. Y280 | reverse complement strand
CCAGTATGTAAGACCCCTTGAAGACGACGAGGTTGATAGGTTCGGGGTGGAAGCACAGCAATGTGTGTAGCTGACGAATACTAATCGGTCGAGGGCTTATCCTAAAAGGTTTGCTAATAGCAAACCTACATCGTAAGCATACGCTAAAAGGTTGTAAGTCAAACCTACATCGTAAGCATACGCTTAGGTTTGCATGGACCCATACATCCGGCAGACACAGTTAAAGAGGTTTTCAGCAAACCTAATCTTTCGTATCCAGTTTTCAGGGCGCAAATTCTGTTGAAGAACGTTGCCTAGTGCAGCCGATACAGCATGATTGCGAAGACATTTGGTTATGTCATTACCTGACTTTGTATGCGTCCCCGAACGCTGCAAGCGACAACTATTCGGGGGACAAGCGTGGCGGTGTAGCTCAGCTGGCTAGAGCGTACGGTTCATACCCGTGAGGTCGGGGGTTCGATCCCCTTCGCCGCTACCATTACCTTTCCTTATTGTAATATCCCGGAGGCTTAGCTCAGCTGGGAGAGCATCTGCCTTACAAGCAGAGGGTCGGCGGTTCGATCCCGTCAGCCTCCACCATATTTACTTATTCGGTTTTGTCCGAATCCACTTGGAGCTGTGGTGTAGTGGCCCAACATGCCTGCCTGTCACGCAGGAGACCGCGGGTTCGAATCCCGTCAGCTCCGCCATTTTTCTTTAAAGTAAGGCTCGGTAGCTCAGTCGGTAGAGCAGAGGACTGAAAATCCTCGTGTCGGCGGTTCGATTCCGTCCCGAGCCACCACTTTATTTTTCGTTATTGTGAAAAATAGGTAATAGCATGGAGGATTAGTGAAGTGGCTAAACACGGCAGACTGTAAATCTGCTCTCTCTGAGTTCGGTGGTTCGAATCCATCATCCTCCACCATTTCTTTACACAATTATGAGTCATTAGCTCAGTTGGTAGAGCACCTGACTTTTAATCAGGGTGTCGTAGGTTCGAATCCTACATGACTCATCATTTTTTTCTAATAACGAACTCGTAACCGGAGATCTTAGGATCTTCGGTTTTTTTGACTTTATCGGACTAAATAGAAAAGGTGTACGCTTGAACGCAATCTTAGTTGCTTCACGCGTACACCTTTATTTGTTTAATATTCGTCGTTATTTGCTGCGGAGAGAAAGCTCGCGAACCAATTCGTTAACCGTTTCCGTTAATCGCAGAGTCAGCTCTTCATTCAACTCGAATACAGGAGCTTCATTAGGCTCTTGTGTACGGTTAATTTGCGAGTCGACTGCGTAAACGCCGCTCACGTATAATTTAGCACCCATGGACGCTAACACCGGCTTAAGGGAGTAGTCAATGGAAAGAAGATGAGCAATAGTGCCGCCAATGAATAAAGGAGCGATAATTTTACCGTCCAAGCCCTTTTGCGGCAATAAATCCAGGAAGGTTTTTAATACGCCTGTATAAGAAGCTTTGTAAACGGGGCTTGCGATGATGACAGCGTCAGCCTCTTCGACTAATTTATTGGCTTCAATTATAGCTGGGCTGCCAAAACGAGCATGAATAAGATCTTCGGCCGGCAATGAAACGACCGTAATAAGATTGACCGAAAGCTCGTTCTCGATTAATTGCTGTTCAACGTACTGCGTGATCCCATTTAGGCGTGAAGAAGCATTCGGACTACCGGAAATAATAACGATATTAGGCATGTACAGCACTCCTCTTTCGCAATCAAATAGTGGCAGATTAATTATACATTAATCCGATAAGTGTACTTTGAATAAATCGTACCATGAATGATCCATTTCGGTCAAACAGGTATGAATTGTTTCTTGTATTTTATCGATATAAGGGAACAATGTATACATACGGTAATAAATAAAAAAAGGGGTAATTGCAATGATATACGGTTTAGCGGCATTGATTGGCTTTGCGATTGTGTTTGCAAGCGTACCACCGCTTCGGAAGCTTGCATTGCGCCATGGATTTGTGGACCGGCCCAATCAAAGGAAGATACATAATAAGCCGATTCCTCTAATGGGAGGAGCGGCTATTTTTGCCAGCTGCGTCATTGCGATGTTTATTTTTATCGGCTTTGCGCCGCTCACTTGGACAATCGTTACTGGGGGGACAATACTTGTTATCGTCGGTCTACTTGATGATGGCGCAAAGGCGAAAGGACGAGACTTTCCCGTATGGCCGCGCGTGATTCTCTATATGGGTGCTGCTTCTATCCCGACCTTGTTTCATATTGAAATAGCGGGTATCGCTAACCCCTTTACGGATCTATTTATTTCGTTTCCTGATTGGTTCTCGTGGCTGACGACGATGCTGTGGGTCTTTGGCTTAATTAATATGATCAATTTTATTGACGGTGTTGATGGACTTGCTTCAGGCGTCTGTACGTTGTCTGCACTTACGCTATTAACTGTGGCGCTTATAACGGGACAGCCAAGCACGGCTATTCTAGCTGTTATTGTTGCAGGTGCATGCTTCGGGTTTTTAGTGCATAATTTTTATCCCGCGCGTATTTTTATGGGCGATGCCGGGGCGACTTTTCTGGGATACACGTTAGCGGTCATTGCGGTTGACGGAACGTTTAAGAGAGCGACGTTCATCACGCTGCTTGTTCCGATGCTGGCGCTTGGACTGCCCATTTTCGACACTACTTATGTCATGCTGCGCAGGCTCATTAGCGGCAAGGGCTTGCACCGGGCAGACAAGCTGCATACCCATCATATATTGATGAAATGGGGGCTAAGCCAGGTACAAACGGTATCATTTCTTTACTTGATTGCGACGCTGTTCGCGCTGCTATCGATCATCCTTTTACTCGCATTAGGCTGAATTAGGCTGGCTCTTATGGTACAATGACGAAAAAAAGCGTTATTCTACATAGAAGTAGGAATAAGCTTTTTAAACCATTATCCTGCTTTTATGGAGCTGCTAAACGTAATTGCGTATCCTGAAAGAGGATGCACTCAGCCGCTAACGCTTGTGGAGATTGGAGATAGAGAAATGAGCACGACAGATTGGTTAAAGCCTCTGCAGCACATTTTGAACTGTCCGGTACATGCTGTTTCGAAATCGATAGCAGAGTGGAGCGATCTAGTAAGCAATGCTTCAGTGGTATGGCTAGGCGATGAAACGCTTTCTTCTTCCAATGAAGGACAGCGCGTTGAAAATGATGGGAAAACATGGATTGTCATCTCTTCTACTGAATATGAAATTGAACTATTAGAAATCGAGAGTCAGACACTGCAGGCAACCGAAAAAGAATTGATCAGCTGGACGCTCCAGCTTAATCGCGGAGCTTTGGCGGAGAAAAAGACAGCGTCGCTTTCTGAAACAGAAAGACAAGCACTTAAGCTAGGCGATTGGATACAGAAGCAGCTGGAGTCGAATGAGCCTGCCTATTCTTTACCGGATCATTTGACCGTCGGCAGCCGATTGTTCAATGAGATGATTCCATTCTTGCTCGTGACCGAACAGTCAGGGACGAAGCAAGCCACGTACACCGAGCTGGAGAAGCTGCTTCGCTCGTTTATGTCTGATGATGTACTGCTCATTCCGCTCAAAAGCCAGGAGTGGCTCATCTGGGGGTCGATGTCGTTATTGAAAGATGAGGATTCGGATGCATTCGACGAGCAGGAGGAAGAAACGCTGGAGGACAGCTTAGCTTCGATTGGGCTTGGACTTCACGAGATGCTTGCCAGCGAGTGGATCGGGGAATGCCATCTAGCAGTCGCTCATCCAACTTCACCAGCCAAGGGGATGGTCGAGACGACCATGCTTCTAAGGGAGACGGTTAATCTCGGCCGCAAATTTCATGTCGGAACGAGTATTCATTTGCCGTGGATGCTTCAACTGGAGCGTCTACTAAACGCGATTCCCGAGGTGCAGCGATCCAAATATTTGGAGCAATCGCTAAAAAGAGCCGATTTGTTCGTAGAGTCGGAAATGCTAAGCACGCTAGACACTTTTTTTACGCTAGATTGTAATGTTAGTGAAACAGCAAAGAAATTATACATTCATCGCAATACGCTATTATATCGTTTGGACAAGCTCAAACAGGAGACTGGACTTGATGTTCGCCAGTTTCGCGATGCCGTATTAGTCAAAATTATATTGCTATTGTACAAAGTTACGAAAAGAAATTAGTTTTTTTGTAAAGAATGTGCATAGTCACAGCTTCCCCAGTGGGATAAGATATAGGCATATCGAAATTTCTTTTTAGGGGGAAAATTATCATGGCAGGCGTACGTTTAGAAGGCATTTACAAAAAATACCCGGGTACTGACAAAGCATCGGTTACTGACGTTAACTTAGATATTAAAGACAAAGAGTTTCTCGTATTGGTCGGACCATCTGGTTGCGGTAAATCGACAACTCTTCGTATGATTGCAGGCCTTGAAGAAATTTCAGAAGGCAAATTGTTCATCGGCGACCGCCTTGTGAACGATGTTGCTCCTAAAGACCGCGACATCGCGATGGTATTCCAATCCTACGCGTTGTACCCGCACATGAACGTTTACCAAAACATGGCTTTCGGCCTTAAACTTCGTAAATTCAAAAAAGCAGACATCGACAAACGTGTTCGTGAAGCTGCTAAAATTCTAGATATCGAGCATTTGCTTGACCGTAAGCCAAAAGCACTTTCCGGTGGTCAACGTCAACGTGTCGCTCTAGGACGCGCAATCGTTCGTGAGCCGCAAGTATTCTTGATGGATGAGCCGCTTTCCAACTTGGACGCGAAACTTCGTGGACAAATGCGCGCGGAAATCAGCAAGCTTACTAAACGTCTTGAAACGACAACTATCTATGTAACGCATGACCAAATCGAAGCAATGACAATGGGTGACCGTATCGTTGTTATGAAAGACGGTTTCATTCAACAAACAGCTTCTCCTGAAGAGCTGTACAACCACCCTGTTAATATCTTCGTAGCTGGCTTCATCGGCGCTCCTTCGATGAACTTCATCAGCGGTTCCCTTACAGAGCAAGGCGGCGCGCTTCGCTTCAAAGCTAGCGGCGTTGACGTCGTTGTTCCAGAAGGCAAAGCAGCAGTGCTTCGCTCGAAAGGCTACATCGGCAAAGAAGTGATTCTTGGCATTCGTCCAGAGGATCTTCACGAAGAGCCAGTATTCTTGGAAGCTTCCCCGCAAACAATCGTGAACGCGAATGTTGAGGTTGCTGAGAACCTTGGTCACGAAATGTACCTATACCTGAACGGTATCGGCACTGACACAGTTATCGCTCGTGTTGACGGCCGCTCCGGTCTACGTGATGGCACAAGCGTTAAGCTTGCGCTTGACATGAACAAAGTGCATTTGTTCGACAAAGCAACTGAACTTAACATTTTCGAAGCTTAATAAATAGGATAGAAGAAGGACGATCGGATTATCCGGTCGTTCTTTTTTTGCGTTTAATCGAAAACCGTTTGAGCGCCCCGTCCGTCTAATAGAGAAAGGAAGCTGAAGGAAAAAGTGGCAGTCTTGGCACAGGGGGTGGAAGCATGAATAAAGAGGAGTTGGCTGAGGCAGCGATTAAAGGCGATGAAGAAGCTTTCCTGCAGCATGTTGAGCTGGATAAGCACCAAATGTATGGCATCGCCTATTCCTATATGAGGAATGAAGCGGATGCGCTGGAAGCAATTCAAGAGACGGTATGTCGGATTTGGGCGAAGCGGCGCGGTTTAAGAGAACCGAAATTTTTTACGACATGGTCGATTCGAATTTTAATACGCGTATGTATGGATGCAAGGAAGAAGCAGACGCGGGAGCGTCCGACTGAGGCTATAACGCAGCAGTATGGCAACGGCATGAAAGCAGACGATGTGGACGCAGCAGCACGGCTGGATATGGCTGCACAGGTGAAGCTGCTTCCAGCTAACTATCGGATGGTCATCGTATTAAAATATTACAGGGACATGACGATTACGGAAATTGCAGAGCTGCTCGAGAAGCCTGATGGGACGATTCGAACTTGGCTGAACAAAGGCTTGAAATGCTTAAGGGCGGATATGACAGAAATGAAGGAGGAGATATGGGATGAACGTGGAAAAGGAACCGGACTACGAGCTGGCCAGTCAAAAGCTGCGGAGTGACAAGGAGCAAATAGAGCTGGAGCTTGAGAAGCTGCCTGATCAACTGCTGGATGATGCGATCCGAAGAGGACTTGAGCAGGGGCGAAAACGAGCGGTACGCGGAAGAAGGAAGAGAATGAGTCTGAGTATAATGGCTTCCGCATTATGTATGTTTTTGCTGCTCACCGCGTTCGTGCGCGTATCTCCTGCTTTTGCGGGAATGCTGAAGGATATACCGGGATTCACCGGATATGTTGATTTCATTCAAGGTGACAAGTCGCTGCTGTCGGCTGTCGAAAATCATTTTTTTCAGCCCGTAAATCTCTCTGACGAGAGAAATGGCTACAAATTCACGGTAGAAGATATTTTGGCAGATGATCAACGATTAGTCATTTTGTATACGGCTGAAGGGCCTGGCATAAACAACAATACAGGTTTCCTAGATTTCGAATTAAAAACGAGCGATGGCGCCGATTTGATGGCTACTATAAGCTCATCGCATTTTCCAAGTGATGATGCCGAGGGCGATAGCGTCCCGGTACATGATTATTTGGATGTTTTATTGGGAGATGATGTTCCAATGCCTGAGAGCCTGCAATTCAGCTTATTGTTGGGTGATCAGTGGCTGAGGGTTGAGTTTCCGATTGAGCATGAACGGTTCGCGGGGATGCGGGAGGATATCTCTATCGAGCAGCCATTCGAGGTTGGTGGACAACGGTTTACGGTGAAGGATGCCATCATCACACCTCTTCAAATATCGCTATCCTTTGAAGCCGATCCGAGCAATAATTTGCGCGCCAATGACTTTATTAATCTAGCTCTAGTTGACGAGAAGGGCAGACGATATGAAACAAATTCGGGCCGTGGCGACCTCAACACCTCATTAACGCGTCATTTCAAGAGCAGCTATTTCGAGAGGCCAAAGAAGCTGACTTTAGTGGCTGACGGAGTGTATTTATCGGAATATCATTTAAGCTTAACGATTGACACGGATAAGATGGAGACGATATCCTCACCGCACAACAGATTTCTGTTAGCTAGTAAAGAGGAGATCCCGGAGGGGTATGAAATAAAGTTGGATTTGCTGGAATTAGATGAAATTGATAAGAAGTCAGGGTACACGCTGTTTGCGCATGGGGGGTCCTTTAAGGATGCGGCTGGCGTATCCTATCCGGTCTCGGATAAGCGCGGGGTGCAGTGGAATTTATTAGAGGATAAAGTAACCCATGTCTTTCAGATTCCAAAGGCAGACTACAAGCAGCCGTTGACGATCGACATCGAGCAGTTTCCCGGCTATGTATTGAAGCCAATAAGCATACCTATTCAGTAATGGAAAGGCGCTGGGCAGCGGAGGAAACGTTGCGTTCAGCGCCTTTTTCCTTTACGATGAAGACATTGGAAAATACCATACATACACACACAAGCAGTTGTCATATGAGGGAGGCCCTACGATGCCGAAAAAAGTGAAAGTATCTGAGCTCGTCAAACAATTTCAGCTCGAAATTATAGCTGGCGAGGACGGAATGAAGCGTGCCATTACGGTAGATGATTTGTATCGGCCAGGCCTTGAAATGGCCGGTTATTTCCATTACCATCCAAGCGAGCGGGTACAGCTGCTTGGCCGAACGGAAATATCGTTCTTGAATATGCTGGACAGCGAGGAACGCAAGGATCGAATGGTGCGTCTATGCAACGAGGACACGCCATGTATTATTTTGACCCGGGGACTGGAAGCGCCTCAGGAGCTCATCGAGCAATCGGGCCTGATGCAAATTCCGCTGCTGCGCAGCAATGTGGCAACGACTATTTTGTCCAGCAGAATTACTGACTTTCTGGAGAGAAAACTGGCGCCAACCGCGACGATTCATGGCGTTCTCGTTGACGTTTACGGCGTAGGCATGCTCATTACAGGCGGCAGCGGCATAGGCAAGAGCGAGACGGCGCTAGAGCTTGTCAAACGCGGACACCGGCTTGTGGCCGATGATGCGGTCGAGATCATGCAAACCTCAGACGCTCAGCTGCACGGCAGCGCGCCGGAGCTCATTCGTCACCTGCTTGAAATTAGAGGACTCGGGATCATTAACGTGATGACGCTGTTCGGTGCGGGCGCGGTACGCACGCAGAAGCGTATTGGACTAGTTATCAAGCTCGAAAATTGGCAGCAGGACAAGCAGTATGACCGCCTCGGTCTGGACGAAGAAACAACGCGCATTATCGACACGGATATTCCGCTCGTTACCGTGCCTGTACGTCCAGGTCGTAACTTAGCAGTCATTATCGAGGTTGCTGCGATGAACTTCCGTTTGAAGCGGATGGGCTACAACGCGGCGCTGCAATTTACGAATAAGCTGACGGAAACGATTGCCGATGATATGGACGAATACGATTGAACCTAAAGGGGATATAAAAGAATGAAGACATTGATACTAAATCCAATTGCCTTCACGTTAGGATCGATTGAAGTGCATTGGTATGGCATTATTTTGGGAACGGCTGCTTTAGTAGGCTTGCTGTTCGCTGTGCAGGAAGGGAAGCGATTCGGCATTAAGCCGGATTTGTTTATGGACTTGCTGCTGCTCGGCGTTCCTTCCGCCATTATTGGCGCGCGAATTTATTATGTCGCGTTCAAGTGGGAAGATTATAAAGGCAACTTTATTGATGTGTTCAAAATATGGAATGGAGGCATCGCGATTTATGGTGCCATTATCGGAGCCTTTATTTGCGGATTCTTCTACTTCCGCTACAAAGGCTATAACTTCTGGCGTCTGGTGGACATTTGTGTGCCCGGACTGCTTGCGGGCCAAATGATCGGACGCTGGGGCAACTTTATGAATCAGGAAGCTTACGGCGGAGAGGTTAGCGAGTCCTTCCTGCGCGAAACGCTGCATTTGCCATCTTTTATCGTTGATCAAATGCTCGTGCAAGGCGTATACCGCCATCCTGCCTTTTTGTATGAATCGATATGGAGCTTAGTCGGTATTATCATATTGCTTGTGCTGCGCCGCCAAAAGTTTTTGCGTGCGGGCGAGCTGATGGCAAGTTACTTTATCTGGTATTCCATTGGCCGTTTCTTCATTGAAGCGCTGCGTACGGACAGCTTGGCATTTATGGGACCAGCGTGGCTTGCTTCATTCATTAATGGACTATGGACGCCGATGGAAGTTCTATTTAAGCAAGGTTATCTAGATCCTTCATACGGCAATGTTAGAATCTCGCAGGTGTTTGCGTTGCTTCTCATTATTGGGGCTATTGTGCTCATTATTGTACGCCGCAAGACAGGCCTTGCATCAGCGCGTTATCTTGATCCGATTGCAACAACGAAGCCGGAGAGAAACGGCGGCTCGGATGCTGCAGCTAAATTGGAAGATGCGGCTACGGTTAAAGAGGAAGAAGCCGGCAAACGACAAGAGTAATTTTCAGGGAGGTCTTACGATGACGGGCAAAATCAAAACGATGCTGTTCGACTTGGACGGCACGATTATTGACACCAATGAGCTCATCATTCGCTCGTTCATAGAATCTTTGCAGGGCGTGACGCCGGAGGGCTTCGGCAGGGAGCATATCATCCCAAGCATGGGACAGCCGCTTACGGACCAAATGAAGCTTTTCTCAGGACTAGAGGATGTCACTCATCTTGTTGCAGCGTATCGCGAAGTTAATTTGCGGTTGCATGACGAGTATGTAAAAGCATTCGATTACGTCAACGAGGTTATCGAAAGACTGCATAAGCATGGGATTCAAATCGGGATCGTTACGACCAAAATGCGTCTGACGACTGAACGCGGTTTGAAATACACGGGATTGTTCGATTACGTGGATGCAATCGTCACGATTGACGATGTCGTCAATCCTAAGCCTCATGCCGAGCCTGTGAGCAAAGCGATTGGGCTGCTTGGAGCAGATCCGGCAACGACTATCATGGTCGGCGACAGTACGGTGGATATCGAATCCGCGATTGCAGCTGGTGCCATTGCGGTAGGCGTAGCTTGGTCACTTAAGGGCGAGCTGAAGCTCAAGGATGCCGGAGCGCATCATGTTATTCATGATATGCGCGATCTTTATTCATTTGTAGGATTGGAGCGGGAGACGCTTGCGCAAAGTTGATCGATATCCAGTGGAAGGACCAAATGCGCTGTGGCAGGTATATTCGACAGTAAGCCGATTGAAGTCGGTCCGTAATTTTATTTTTATCCAGCTTGCGCGTTACTGTCCGGTTCTTCCGCTCAAAAATTGGATTTACCGCCGTTTGCTCGGCATGAAGGTCGGAGAGCATACCGCTTTTGCGTTAATGGTGATGGTCGATGTCTTCTTTCCCGAACGTATTACGGTCGGCAATAATACGATTATTGGATATAATACAACGATTCTAACCCATGAATATTTGATCAAGGAGTATCGGCTCGGCAACGTGGTTATCGGCTCTCATGTCATGATCGGCGCAAATTCGACGATCCTTCCCGGCGTTACGATTGGTGATCATGCGGTAATAGCCGCGGGCTCAGTCGTTCATAAGGACGTGCCTGCTTATGCATTTGTAGGAGGCAATCCGATGCGGGAGATCAAGCGGAGCGAAGCGGCTGCGAGCGGCGAGATTGAAGAGAGCGTACGGAGCTTTTTAAACGAATAGCTGTCAAAAAAGCCTCGTCCAGACGCGTTCGTTTCGCTTCTGGGCGGGGTTTCTTTTTGGCATGCAGAGGGCTGTATTCGAGCTGCATTCGGGCCGCGTTCGGCTTGACGAATTTAAGCTTTTCATGCTAATATTACGATTAAACTCTTTAATTTGTTAGCATGGTAACATGGTATCGCTTTAAACTACTAAAGTAAATGAAGGTGATCATATATGTCCAAACCAAAAGTTTTTGAGAAGCCGACTGGCGTTAAAGATTATTTGCCTGGCGCGGTAGCGAAGCTAAGACACATAGAACGTCAGGTGCTGGCTTGCATGCAGGGCTGGGGCTATGAGCAAATTATTACACCTACGATGGAATATTACGATACGGTAGGCGTTGCCAGCTCCACGTCGGATCGGAAGCTGTTCAAGCTGCTCAACAATCGGGGTACGACGCTGGTGCTGCGCTCGGACATGACGGCGCCAATCGCTCGCGTTGTATCATCGTTATTGAAGCAAGCTGATTTCCCGCAGCGCTTGTCGTACCACTCGAACGTGTTCCGCGCTATTGAGGAAGAGGCAGGCCGCGAGGCGGAGTTTTTCCAAACGGGAGTAGAGCTCGTCGGCGACTCTTCGGCTGAAGCGGATGCGGAGGTCGTTGCTCTTGCGATTGCATCACTGAAAGCGGCTGGCGTTGAACGCTTCAAAATAGCGATTGGGCATGTCGGCTTCCTGAACGGACTCATGGAAGAATCTCTTCCAGGGCAAGTGGAAGCGCAGGAGCAGCTTAAGAGCTGCCTGCTTGGACGTGATTTTGTCGGTTACCGCCAGCAGCTGCGCGAGCTGTCTATTGATGAGTCGGTGCAGCAGGAGCTTGAAGGCATTTTGCGTTTGCGCGGCGGCCAAGAGATTTGTGATCAAGCATTGCAGCTAAGCGTGGATGATAACGCACGCTCATCGATTCGCCATCTCTGCGAAATTTGGGATGTGCTGAAGGCGTATGGCGTTTGCGAGCATGTGCTCATTGACCTGACGATGATTGGGGACTTCTCCTATTATACTGGCATGACGTTCGAAGGTTATGCAGCTGATCTCGGATTCCCGGTTGTGAGCGGCGGACGCTACGACAACCTGCTGGCTCAGTTCGGCAGACCAGCACCTGCAACGGGATTTGCGCTGAAGACGACGCGTATTTTGGAGCTGCTGGGTGATCAAGCGGAGATTGAAACGAAGCGTACGCTAGTTGTCTATGATACTGCGGGTCGCGGAGACGCGCTTGTCAAAGCGCAGGAGCTGCGCGCGCAGGGCGTTAGCGTTGTTACAGAGCGGTTCGATGAGAAGACCGGCGCTCTTATAGAAGGATTGAAATCGAAGGTGCAGAGCTCGTTTACGCATAAAGGCGTGAATTATACGGCTTTGCTGACGTTTAGCGGAAATGGAATTAAAGGAGGCAGCGCCACATGAGCGGAGAAACTAAAGATATATTGAAAGTGGCGATGCCGAAGGGTCGCATTTATAAGGTGGCGTCGAAGCTGTTCCGCGAGGCGGGGCTGCCGATTCCGAGTGATTTTGACGATACGCGCAAGCTGATCATTGAGCTGCCTGAGGTAGGCATGGAGTTTATTATGGCGAAGCCGGTCGACGTGCCGACCTACGTAGAATACGGTGTGGCGGATATCGGCATCGTCGGCAAAGACGTGCTCATGGAGGAAAATAAAGATGTCTATGAGCTGCTTGATCTTGGCATAGCCAAATGCCGCATGTCGGTTATAGGTATGCCCGATTGGAAGCCGACGATCAATCCTCGCGTTGCGACCAAGTATCCGAATGTAGCTTCCGCTTATTTCCGAGAGCTTGGTCAACAGGTTGAGGTGATTAAGCTGAATGGCTCAATCGAGCTTGCGCCGATGATCGGACTGGCGGATCGTATCGTCGATATGGTGGAAACGGGCCAAACGCTGCGCGAGAACGGGCTTGTGGAGATGGAATCGATCTTCGGCATTACGAGCCGCTTGATTGCAAATCGGGTAAGCTACCGGATGAAGAACGAGGCGATTCAGAGCTTGTGTGATCGGCTGCAGGTGACTTTGGCTGCGCGGGTTTAAGGGGCGAAAAGAATACGATTACGTGCTTGAGCTGGTGATCGGGGTGATCACACGCGGGGTTGAGAGCTGGATCGAGCAGCGATGAGCAACTGCGCTGTAGCCAGCGAATTGTCGATAAGAACCTATATCGAGTTTGAGTGAATGCGTGGCGAGTTAGTGCAGTCTCTCGGGGAGCTGGATCGAGTGACAGGGATGATCGACTGTGTTGTCGAGCTAGAACGAATAAGTGCGGGTAAGATACTGGGATGTTTGAGAACACATAGATGAGTAAGTCGAGTATTTGGAAGGAGCGGATGATATGCGCATTATGCGAGCGGAGCAGTTTGGATTAAAGCGCGAGGTGGAGTATGGAACACCGGAGCAAAATGAAGCGGCCTTGAAAATCGTCGCAGACGTAAAGGCCGAGGGAGACGCGGCGCTGCTGAGATATACGGAGCAGCATGACCGCGTTAAGCTGGATGCGGCGTCGCTGCGCGTGACGCAGGAGGAAATTCAGGCGGCGTATGCGCTTGTCGACGCCGACTTCCTCACGGCGATTCGCGAAGCAGCCGTGAATGTTCGGACATTCCACGAGAAGCAAATGCGGACCTCGTGGATGGACCTGCAGCAGGACGGAACGCTGCTCGGGCAAATTATGCGGCCGCTGAAGCGGGTCGGCGTATACGTGCCCGGAGGCAAGGCGGCTTATCCGTCGTCCGTGCTGATGAATGTGATTCCGGCACAGGTAGCCGGCGTGCCGGAGATCGTCATGGTGACGCCGCCTGCAACCGGCGGCACTGCGGGCATCGACCCGTATATTCTCGTTGCCGCCGCGGAAGCGGGCGTCAAGGAGATGTACCGGGTCGGCGGAGCTCAAGCCATTGCCGCGCTTGCGTACGGCACGGCCAGCATTGCTCCGGTCGACAAAATTTGCGGACCGGGCAACATTTACGTGGCGCTGGCGAAGCGCGCCGTATTCGGTGCCGTCGATATCGATAGCATCGCCGGGCCAAGTGAAATCGTCGTGCTTGCTGACGATTCAGCTGATCCCGCGTACGTAGCCGCGGATCTATTGTCGCAGGCAGAGCACGATGAAATGGCGTCGGCGATACTGGTTACGCCGTCGCAGCAGCTTGCGGAGGCGGTTGCAGTGGAGGTGGAGCGCCAGCTGTCCACGCTGCCGCGACAAGACATTGCCCGCAGCTCCATAGACAGCTACGGGGCAGTGCTGCTCGTCGATTCGCTTGAAGCGGGAATCGACGTTGTCAATCAGCTGGCACCTGAGCATCTTGAGGTGCTGACGGTTGATCCAATGCGTCTGCTCGGCTACATTCAGAACGCGGGTGCTATTTTCCTCGGGCCTTACAGCTCGGAGCCTGTAGGAGATTATTTTGCAGGGCCGAATCACATCATTCCGACAAACGGCACGGCACGCTTCTCCTCGCCGGTCAACGTGGATGATTTCTTGAAGAAATCAAGCCTGATCTACTATAGCAAAGAAGCGCTGCTTGCCAATGGTGAAAAAATCATGACGCTTGCTCGCCATGAGGGACTCGAAGGCCACGCTCGCGCAATTGAGATTCGTCTGGAGAAGGAACGGGAATAAACATCTCCTGATGAACTTCGGAACTGTTATATACGAAAATAAATTATAATATTGCGTTGCAGTGTTAATATGAAAGTAATCACTCTTGCGTCCAAAAGCCAGTGCGGATATTTGCTACTCTATGATATTCGCCGGAAGCTGCTGAGCATGGCTACGCTGCAGAAAGTGCAATAGAAACCTGACATGAATCATCGTTTGAGGAGCTACGTTGCAGAAATGCAGCAGAAACCGCCTCGAGTACGGGAGTTCGGATGGATAATGGGGATTCTGTTGCACAAACTGCAACGTAGCTCAGAAACGCAGCTAATCATAAACTTACGTTACACATAGCATAAGAGCTCCAACTAAGCTCCAACTAATCAGATAATTATTTTGCAGAACAGCAACAAAGCTAAAAAACAAACACATCCCAAGAAAGAAGGAATGAAAGTGTCGGAAAATCGGGTACGCGAGGCATCGGTGGCACGCAAGACGAACGAGACGGATATTAAGCTTACATTTGCAGTCGACGGAACAGGCGAAACAAAAATTGATACGGATGTGCCTTTCCTTAACCATATGCTTGATTTGTTTACGAAGCATGGCCAGTTCAATCTAGAAGTGGAAGCGCGCGGCGACATCGACATCGACGATCACCACACGGTGGAGGATATCGGTATTTGCATCGGCCAAACGCTTCGCGAAGCACTCGGCGACAAACGCGGCATTAAGCGTTACGCCAGCGTATTCGTACCTATGGATGAGGCGCTTGCACAGGTCATTATCGACGTCAGCAACCGTCCGCATTTTGAATATCGTGCAGAGTACCCTTCTACTCAGGTAGGCAGCTTCTCTACTGAGCTTGTTCATGAGTTTCTGTGGAAGCTGGCGCTTGAATCGCGCATTACGCTTCATGTCATCGTGCACTATGGCCAAAACACGCATCACATGATTGAAGCGGTGTTCAAGGCTCTTGGACGTGCGCTTGATGAAGCAACGAGCATTGATCCTCGCGTGCAAGGAGTGCCTTCTACGAAAGGAGTGCTGTAGCATGATCGCGATCATCGATTACGGCATGGGCAATCTGCACAGCGTAAGCAAGGCGGTTGAACGTCTTGGTTATGAGGCTGTTATTACGGATAATCCGGAAACGATCGCTGCAGCGGACGGCGCTATCCTTCCAGGCGTTGGCGCCTTTGGGGATGCGATGCAAAACCTGCGCGAAACGAAGTTGGATGAGGTAGCCAAAGCCTATGCAGCCTCCGGCAAACCGATGCTGGGCATTTGTCTTGGCATGCAGCTGCTCTTCAGCGAAAGCGACGAGTACGGTACGAACGAGGGTTTGAATCTGCTGCCGGGCAATGTTATTCGCTTCGCAGGCGGATACAAAATTCCGCATATGGGCTGGAACAAGCTTTCGTTCCTACAGGAGCAGTCGCCGTTATTCAACGGATTGACTGAGGGACATGTCTATTTCGTTCATTCGTTCCACGCGAAGCCGGAGCTAGAGGCCGACCTGCTTGCGACGACGGACTATTATCAGCAGGTGACGGCTATTGTCGGTCGCGGCAATGTATACGGCATGCAGTTCCACCCAGAGAAGAGCGGTGAGCTCGGCATGCAGCTGCTGGGCAATTTTCTTGCGCTTACAAGCAGCCAAGGCCAAAACGACTAGTTAATAAAAGGCAGACATATAGATGAGGCCCGACTAACGGGCATAAAGGAGAGGGCAACATGCTGGCGAAACGTATCATTCCGTGTCTGGACGTGAAGGATGGCCGCGTTGTGAAGGGCGTTAACTTCGTGAACCTGCGCGATGCGGGCGATCCCGTCGAGCTGGCGGCTACCTATGACCAAGAGGGCGCCGATGAGCTCGTATTTTTGGACATTTCGGCTTCCGTCGAGGGACGCGCAACAATGATTGAGGTCGTTAAGCGGACGGCTGGAGAAATTACGATACCCTTTACGGTGGGCGGCGGCATTTCCCATGTCGATGACATGAAGCGGCTGCTTCGCGCTGGAGCGGACAAGATCGGCATCAACACAGCAGCTGTATTGAACCCTTCCCTCGTCAAAGAAGGCTCACGGAAATTCGGCTCACAATGCATCGTAGTGGCAATTGACGCCAAGTTCAATGCGGAGTGGGGCGAGTGGGAGGTATACACGCACGGCGGACGCAAAACAACGGGCATCAAGGCGCTGGAGTGGACGCGTGAAGTAGAGCGTCTGGGCGCAGGTGAGATTTTGCTGACGAGCATGGATGCTGACGGAACGAAGGATGGCTTCGATATCAAGCTTACGCAGGCGGTATCGGATTCGCTTGGCATACCGGTTATCGCTTCTGGCGGAGCGGGTAGAGTCGAGCACTTCAACGATGTGTTCCAGCAGGCTCATGCGGATGCGGCGCTGGCGGCTACGATTTTTCACTATAAAGAAATGACGATCCGTGAAGTGAAGGATGATTTGCGGTTGAAGGGAGTAGAGGTACGATGACGGAAAACAACCAGAGCGAGCTTAGCTCAAAAATCAAATGGGATGATGCAGGGCTTGTGCCTGCCGTTGTGCAGGACGCGCAGAGCAAAGAAGTGCTGATGATGGCTTACATGAACAAGGAGTCGCTGCAGCTTTCCGTGGAATCCGGCGTAACGTGGTTTTGGAGCCGTTCGCGGGGCGAGCTTTGGAACAAAGGCGCGACAAGCGGCCATACGCAGCGCATCGTCTCGTTGGCTTACGACTGCGACGGCGACACACTGCTCGTTAAGGTAGAACAGAAGGGACCTGCTTGCCACACAGGACGTTATAGCTGCTTCTTTAATTCGGTTGAAGTGAGCGGCAATGCAGAAGCATCCTCAGAGGCTGCAGGCGCATCCAGTGACCGCTTCGCTACGCTGGGCCAGCTGGAGAGCGTCATTGCCGAGCGTTACGCAGAGCGCCCTGAGGGCTCTTATACGACCTACCTGTTCGACAAAGGGGTAGATAAGATTTTGAAAAAGGTTGGCGAGGAAGCGTCGGAGGTCATTATCGCAGCGAAAAATCAAGATAACGACGAGCTTCGCAGCGAGGTTGGCGATCTGATTTTCCACTTGATGGTATTGCTCCGCGAGCGCGGTCTGCCTTTTGATGATGTCATCAGCGAAATCAGCAGCCGCCATGGCAAGCCAACGACTAACAAAATGAGATAAATATACATTTGTCATCGAAACTCAATATAGAAAGGCCGGTATGCACATGTTTATCGACTATCATACCCACCACGCCCGCTGCGGTCATGCCGTCGGCGAGCTGGAGGAATACGTAAAGAAGGGGATTGAGATCGGACTCGTGCAGCTCGGCCTCTCCGATCATATGCCGCTGCTCCATGTTGATCCAGCAACTTACTATCCCGAAATGGCAATGCCGATGGATGAGCTCCCGCGTTATGTGGAAGAATGCCTAAATCTCAAAGAAAAGTATAAAGGCCAAATCGACATCCGAGTTGGTCTTGAAGGCGATTATATCGAAGGCTGCGAGGAGCAGATCGGATCGATCGTGAATGCTTACCCTTGGGATTATGTGATCGGCTCCGTTCATTTTTTAGGCGAATGGGATATTACCGATTTCCGTCAAACCGGAGGCTGGGAAGGCCGTGATCGCATGGCGGTGTATGAGCAGTACTACGATGCAGTAGGCAAGGCAGCTGCGAGCGGCTTCTATGATTACATCGGGCATATTGACGTAATCAAGCGTTTTGGCTATCAGCCAGAGGGCGACGTCATTCATTTGGAAAATGCTGCACTGGAGGCGGTTAAGCGGAATGGGCTTGCGATCGAGCTTAATGCATCCGGGCTTCGGACGCCTGCCGCTGAGATGTTTCCGAGCCGCAGAATGCTTGAATATGCACGGGAATTAGGCATTCCGCTGACGGTAGGATCGGACGCTCATCAGCCCGAAAGGCTGGGTCAATATCTGGATCAAGCGTACGCTGTGCTCAAAGAAGTCGGATATACGCAGCTAGCGACATTTAATTGTCGAAAATTAGTGATGATTGATTTTTGAAATATCGCAAATTCCATGTATAATATAGATGATCAAACAAGCTTTGTCGAATGATCCGACAAGGACGAGTACTTGTTCCGTAAAATTAATTGGTTTTAACGCTCAGGAGGGTATCATGTTAAGCGACAAGGTGCGTATTTTTTCGGGTTCGTCTAATCCGGTATTGGCTCAGAAAATTAGTGCGGAGCTTGGTCTGACGCTAGGCGCGATTAAAATGTCCCGTTTCAAAAGCGGTGAGATTTACGTGCATTACGAAGAAACGATTCGGAATTGCGACGTTTTCCTCGTGCAATCATTCTCGCATCCGATCAACGAGCATTTTGTCGAATTGCTTGTTATGATTGATGCGGCGAAGCGTGCTTCCGCAAGAACGGTCAACATCATCATGCCGTATTACGGCTATGCGCGTCAGGAGCGCAAGGCAGCACCTCGGGAGCCGATTTCAGCGAAAATGCTGGCGGATGTGCTCACGACAGTTGGAGCGAACCGCGTTATCACAATCGACCTACATGCTCCAGCTATTCAAGGCTTCTTCAACATTCCAGTCGATCATATGACTGCGCTTGATCTAATCAGCGATTATTTGAAGTCCAAAAACATCAAGAACCCGGTTGTCGTATCGCCGGATGCAGGCCGTGCTTCAACTGCAGAGAAACTAGCGAACTACTTGGATACATCGTTTGCGATCATGATCAAGAAACGTCCGGCACACAATGAATCGGTTATTACACACGTAATCGGGGATGTCGAAGGGCAGACTCCGATTATAATCGAGGATCTGATCGACACGGGATCTACGATTGTCAACGTTGTTGAAGGCTTGAAGGAGCGCGGTGCAGAGGATGTATACGTATGCGCTACGCACCCGTTATTCTCCGGCTCGGCCATTGAGCGTTTGGATCATCCCCATATTAAAGAGGTCATTGTTACCGACTCGATCAGCTTGCCTGAATCGACGCCGGAACGATTCAAAGTACTTTCCGTTGCGCCGCTTCTTGCAGAGGCGACTCGCATTATTTTGGAAGGCGGCTCCATCAGTACGTTGTTCAAAAACAATGGCGTTTAAGCGTTCAGCTTGATTGCTTAGCATGCGAAATGAATAGTAATGCCGCGAAAATCGCGGGTGGCGCTTCTGCCATCCGCGATTTTCCCACATTTCTTTCGTGTTTTGTTGGGTATGGCTATGGTATAATCGTAGAAAATCGGAAGTAACGGGAGGTGCCTTGACAGTGAAAGAGAAGAATCGTGTTGCCGTAGATCAACAGACGAAAGTCATACCGGTTCAATGGGACGCTACGTTTTTTTTCGAACGTGCGGTTCGGTCGCTTGATCGATTCCATTATGACAAGGCACTTAAATATTTTCGTCGCGCCGTAGAATACGAGCCGGAAAACCCGGTAAACCATTGCAATATGGCAGGCATTCTTTCTGAGCTTGGCAATTATGAAGAGTCGAATCGTATTTTAGGCTGGATTGTGGATGAGCTTGATCCCACCATGACGGAGTGCCATTTCTATATGGCGAACAATTTTGCCAATATGGAGCAATATGAAGCGGCCGAGGGCTCGCTTATTAAATATTTGGAAGAGGATTCTGAAGGGCAATTTCTTGATGAAGCGGAAGATATGATGGATCTGCTGCATTTTGAGCTGGAGCGCCCTACGCGTCTGACGAACATTAAATCGCGTGAAGGCATGGTTGAGCATGACCTGGCCCGGACCCTTCTTGAGGAAGGCAAATTCACCGAGGCTGTTCGCATATTGGAAAAAATAATCGAAGGCCAGCCGGACTTTCTGGCTGCGCGCAACAATTTGGCGTTAGCCTATTACTATATGGGCATGTTCGATAAAGCGATGGATACGATTCATGAGGTGCTGGAGATTGAATCCGGCAATCTGCATGCGCTTTGCAACCTTGCTATTTTCTATCAGCATAAGAATGATGAGCAAAGCTTGCAGCCGCTTGTTGAGCTGCTTACGAAGACGGTGCCGTTTCATCAGGAGCATGTGTTTAAACTAGCAACCACTATGGGCATCTTAGGAGAGCACGGAGCTGCTCATAAGCACTTCACCAGGCTGCTGAAAGACTCGGAGCTGACTCAGGATCCTAGCCTGTATCATTATGCGGCTGTCGCCGCTTGCAATATCGGGCGATTGCAGGAAGCCGAGCGGCTGTGGAAGCAAACGATCAAGCTCGATCCGACATCGGGCATTCCACATTATTATATGGAGCAGCTGGAGCTTGTCCGCAGCGGAGAGCATACGGCGTCCATCAGCTATCACTACCATCTGCCCTTTGAGGAGCAGTTCAAGCTATGGGAGAAGTCCTCGGACGGCATTCCCGATCATCTCAAGCGCGATCCGCTTGTACGCTCGTCGTTTTTCTGGGCCTTGCGCCATGGCGACCAGCATACGAAGCTGCAGGTCATTCAAGCGCTCGGCATGATTGCCGACAGCGAAGTGAAGGATGTGCTTCAGACCTTCCTGCTGGAGCGGGATGAGGATGATTACTTAAAGCGCATAGCCATTTTCGTGCTTCGAACGATGGGCGTTCAGGAGCCCTTGCGCGTGGTGCTCGAAGGGAAAGAAACGATCATCGAGCCGAATCGTGTACCTTCAAGACTGCCGGTATGGGAAGATAAATGGCAAGCTGTCGTCGAGACGGCACTGGGCCGCATGAGCAAGCAATATGACTTGGTTCAGCAGCATGATCTGATGACGTTGTGGGTAGAGTTCCTGTCGCGCGTGTATCCGGACGTTCCGAAGCTGACCAAGCCGGAGGGCTGGGCTGCTGCTTTGGAATATTTGACGGCAAAGATGCATCGCCGGGCAATTTCTTACCACGAGGTTTCGGTGCGCTATGGCACTTCGATTGCTACAGTCAGCAAGAACGTCAAAATGATTGACGAGGTTTGCGGCATCAAAGAGAAGATGAAATCAATTAGCAATGTATTCGCTACACAGGAAATGCAGGACGAATAAACTTTTACGAGGTGAATGTTATGTACAAATCCATTATTATCGGTACCGGCCCTGCCGGTCTTACAGCGGCTATTTACTTGGCTCGCGCCAACATGAGCCCGCTTATTATTGAAGGTCCTGAGCCAGGCGGACAGTTGACGACAACGACAGAAGTCGAGAACTTTCCTGGTTTTCCGGAAGGCATTATGGGTCCAGAGCTTATGGAGAACATGCGCAAGCAAGCGGAGCGCTTCGGCGCTAAGTTTATTACCGGCTGGGTGAACAGCGTAGATATGTCCGAGCGTCCTTTCAAGCTTCAAGTGGAAGGTCACGGCGAGCTGGTAGGGGAGAGCATTATCATCTCTACAGGGGCATCGGCTAGATATCTTGGCATCCCAGGCGAGAAAGAAAATGTCGGACGCGGTGTTAGCACATGCGCGACTTGCGACGGCTTCTTCTTCCGCGGCAAGAAGATCATCGTTGTTGGCGGCGGCGACTCTGCGATGGAGGAAGCAAGCTTCCTTACGCGATTTGCATCGAACGTGGAGCTCGTTAACCGCCGGGATGAGCTTCGCGCATCCAAGATCATGCAGGACCGCGCTCGCGAGAACGAGAAAATCAGCTGGAGCCTGAATCGCACGCCGGTTGAGGTTGTTGCAAGCGGCATGGGCGTTACGGGACTTAAAGTGCGTGACAATGCAACAGGTGAAGAGGACGTTATTGAAACGGACGGTATTTTCATCGCAATCGGCCACACGCCGAATACGAAGTTCCTTGCCGGACAAATTGATACAGACGATCATGGCTACATTGTCGTGAAACCGGGCACATCCGAAACGAATATACCGGGCGTATTCGCATGCGGCGATGTGCAAGACAGCAAATACCGTCAAGCGATCACAGCAGCGGGAAGCGGCTGTATGGCTGCTCTGGATTGCGAAAGATTCCTTGAAGGCGCAGTTACGCATGACTGGAGCAAATCGCTTTAATGATTGGCGGACCTGCTTCATAGGATAAAGAAGGGGCTATACCAGCAGAGCGATACGCTTGACGGTATAGCCTTTTCAATAGCCGAGAGCGCTTGATTTACAAGCATTGCGCTATCTTGACCAGAGTGTGAAGGTCGCTTATAGTGTTACAGAGAAGATTAACATATTGATGAGGTGGACTAGTGATGTCTGAAAAGATTTACGTTGGAGTCGATGTCGGCGGAACTGCTATTAAGGTTGGCATTTGCAATGCGGATGGACAATTGCTTCATACGTATGAAGGTCCGACGGAAGCGAGTAAAGGAACGGACACTATCCTTCAAAATATTGCAAAATACACGCAGCAAATCGTAGTCGAATCAGATTATGATTGGGAGCAGGTTGACGGGGTAGGCGTCGGTATTGCAGGCTTCCTGGACATTCCAAACGGAATTGTGAAATTTGCGCCAAACCTGAAAATTGAAAATGTCAATTTGAAGGCTTACTTGGAGCAAGCGCTGAACAAGACAGTAAAGGTTAATAATGATGCAAATGTTGCTGCATTAGGCGAAGCTTGGGGCGGAGCGGGTAAAGGCATTGGGCACTGCGTATGCTACACGCTCGGAACAGGCGTAGGCGGCGGTATTATTATAGAGGGTAAAATCGTTGAGGGTTACATGGGCATGGCAGGCGAGCTGGGTCATATGGCCATTGTGCCTGATCTGGAAGCTATTCAATGCGGCTGCGGGAAGATGGGCTGCTTGGAATCCGTTTCCTCGGCAACGGGCATTATCCGTATGGCGAAGGATGCTGTAGAACGCGGCGATCGCACATCGCTCTCGCAGGTAGAGGATATTATGGCGAAGGACGTTCTTGATGCAGCAAAAGCTGGAGACGAAGTAGCGAAACGTATCGTTAATCGCGCAGCTTATTATTTGGGCAAATCGATGGCGATGATCGCGATCGTGCTTAATCCGCAATATTTCATTATTGGCGGCGGCGTATCGAAAGCGGGAGATTTCCTGTTCGATCAAATTCGCGAAGTATTTGAAAAGTATACGCAAGATCAAGCTAAAGAGAACGTGAAAATCGTTGCGGCAACGCTTGGCAACAACGCTGGTGTCGTTGGTGCAGCAGGTCTTATTCTAAGAGGCTAGTATCCTTACGAAGTGACTTTGCATTCGCAAAGTCTAAGTATATCCTTACGAAGTGACTTTGCATTCGCAAAGTCTAAGCATATCCTTACGAAGTAGGTTTGCATTCGCAAACCTTTTGGGAGGTTTATTCATGGAAACGACAGCAACAGTAGCGAAGCTTGTCATAATAACCGGGATGTCTGGCGCGGGCAAGACCATTGCTGTTCAAAGCCTGGAAGATCTCGGTTTCTTCTGCGTAGATAATTTGCCGCCTGTTCTTATACCTAAATTCGCAGAGCTGATAGAGCAGTCGAACGGTAAAATCGGAAACGTTGCGCTTGTAATTGATTTGCGCGGACGAGAATTTTTTACGGCGCTGTCCGAATCGCTAGCTTACATCAAAGAGCATTATACGATTAGCTGCGAAATATTATTTTTGGATGCAACTGATGCTGTGCTTGTTCAGCGCTACAAAGAAAGCCGTCGTCGCCATCCGCTTGCCCCTGACGGAATGCCGCTTGAAGGCATTCGCAATGAACGCCGCCTGCTTGAGGACTTGAAGGGCTGGGCGTCACAAGTTATCGATACGAGTATTTTAAAACCGGCTCACTTGAAGGAACGGATTATTTCTCACTTCACGAATTTGGAGCAAAACAGCCTGTCGATAAACGTAACCTCCTTCGGTTTCAAATACGGCATTCCGATTGATGCTGACCTCATTTACGACGTTCGCTTTTTGCCTAATCCGCATTATATCGAGCATCTGCGCCCGAATACCGGTCAAAATCCCGATGTTTACGATTACGTCATGAAATGGCCCGAAACTCAGCAGTTTCTTACAAAGCTGCTAGACATGCTGCAGTTCCTTATTCCGCTGTATCGCAAAGAAGGGAAAAGTCAGGTTGTTATCGGCATTGGCTGTACGGGTGGAAAGCATCGTTCCGTTGCTATTGCTGAATATCTGGGACGCATGCTCGGCAGCAGTGATACGGAACGTGTGCGTGTCAGCCATCGCGATGCCGAACGTGACAAGCATTGACGGGGTGAGAGAATGCAGAGTAGACACAAAATTTTGAGACGTCCGAAGATCGTCGTAATTGGCGGCGGTACCGGACTCTCTGTCATGCTGCGAGGGCTGAAGGAAAAGCCGCTCGATATTACGGCTATCGTGACGGTAGCCGACGATGGAGGCAGCTCGGGTATTTTGCGCAATGAGCTGCAGATCCCTCCTCCTGGCGATATTCGAAACGTGCTTATGGCACTGGCTGATGCGGAACCTTTGCTCACCGAGGTGCTGCAGTATCGTTTCAAAACGGTGCCAGGGCTTGCGGGACATAGTCTCGGCAACCTCATGCTTGCAGCGATGACCGATATTTCAGGTGACTTCGTCACTGGCATTCGCGAGCTAAGCCGTGTCCTTGCCGTTCGAGGAAGAGTGCTCCCAGCAGCGGGCCGATCGATTGTGCTTAAAGCGGAAATGGCCGATGGTTCCTTTGTTACCGGGGAATCGATGATTCCGAAGGCGGGCAAGGTAATCAAGCGGGTGTTTCTGGAGCCTGCCGATGTGGAGCCGCTGCAAGAAGCAGTTGAGGCGATTGAGCAGGCTGACGCTATTTTGATCGGGCCTGGCAGCTTGTATACAAGTATCATTCCCAATTTGCTCGTTCCAAAGCTTGCGAATGCGATTGTAGAATCAGAGGCAGTTAAGCTATTTGTTTGCAATGTGATGACTCAGCCCGGCGAGACGGATAATTACTCGGTTGGCGATCATTTGGATGCGATTCATGCTCATATCGGTCATCATTTATTTGATTATGTCATTGTGAATGACGGCGAAATTCCGCCGCAAATCGAAAGCAAGTATGCAGAGATGGGCGCGAAAGCCGTTTATTTGGATCTAGATGCGGTTACGCAAAAGGGTTATGAGGTCATTGCGGATAAACTTGTTTTATTCCGTACTTTTTTAAGGCATGATGCTGAACGTTTAAGCCATCATATATATAAGCTGGTAGAGAATTGGATGTTACGAAAGAGGTGATACACAATGTCGTTTGCGGCACAAACAAAGAAAGAGCTGACATTGATTGAAGCGGACAGCTGTTGTGAGAGAGCGGAGCTATCCGCGCTCATACGGATGAATGGTTCGGTTAGCGTATCTAGCCGCAAAGTCGTTTTGGACATCTCAACGGAAAATGCCGCGATCGCCAGAAGAATTTATTCCCTGCTCAAAAAACATTATGAGCTGCATGTTGAGCTGCTCGTCCGCAAGAAGATGAGGCTCAAAAAAAATAATGTATATATTGTCCGTATTCCAGCAGGCGTACAGGAATTATTGAGCGAGCTCAAAATTGTATCCGAAGGCTTTATGTTCAATCTTGGCATCGACAAGGAAATCATTCGCAAGCCATGCTGCAAGCGTTCCTATTTGCGCGGCGCGTTCCTTGCGGGAGGTTCCGTTAACAACCCGGAGGGCTCCTCTTATCATTTGGAGATATCGTCGATGTACCAGGAGCATTGCGAGGCGCTCGTTGACCTTGCGAACAAATTTGATCTAAACGCTAGATGCATTGAACGTAAAAAGGGTTTTATCTTCTACATCAAAGAGGGCGAGAAAATAATCGAGCTTCTCAATATTATTGGCGCGCATCAAGCCTTATTCAAGTTTGAGGATGTCCGAATCATGCGTGATATGCGAAATTCGGTAAACCGAATCGTCAATTGCGAGACAGCCAATCTGAACAAAACGATTGGAGCAGCTGTTCGTCAGATCGAGAACATCAAGCTGCTGCAGCGTGAGGTTGGCCTCGATAGCCTCCCTGATAAGTTGAAGGAGGTAGCCGAAATCAGGCTGCTGCATCCGGATATGAATCTGACAGAGGTTGGCGAAATGCTTAGTGGAAAGGTCAGCAAGTCAGGCGTGAATCACCGTTTACGCAAAATTGACGAACTTGCGGAAAAAATCCGTGGGGTCTGAGCTTTTATCCTAGTGCATGAGCTGGTATAATGATATAATAATTCAAAAGACTTAATTTAAAAAAGATAAGGAAGCCAAGCTATACTTATCTTTGATCGGAAACGAGCTTTTGCAGCCAGAAGACGGCAAATTAGAGCCGTTAACGCTTTTGCCGCATGCTAATGATTGAGTAAAATATAGGGGGTATGGTTTCCATGACAAGGCTTCCGGTTGTTGTTCGTCTTAAGACGGGACTTCATGCAAGACCTGCAGCATTATTCGTACAAGAAGCGAACAAATTTTCCTCCGAAGTATTTGTAGAGAAAGACGACAAAAAAGTGAATGCGAAATCCATAATGGGAATTATGAGCTTAGCAATCAGCTCTGGCACTGAAGTATCCATTAGTGCAGAGGGTTCGGACGCAGAACAGGCTGTAAACGCTTTAGTCGCTTTGGTAAGCAAAGAAGAGTTGGAGAATCAGTAAGAAAAAGGGAGAAGTCACGCAGGTTCGTTCAGAGCTTGCGGCGACAGCTCTTTTTTTTGTATACAGGGTACAAAAAAGTCATACATGAAATGCAAACAGCAAAAAGAGCAGGTCCGGAGATTCCTCCGACCTGCTCTTTTTGCTTATCCGCTAACTTAACAATTAGGCCAGCTTCTCGATTACTTTATCGACCAAGCCGTACTCTTTGGCTTCAGTTGCGCTCATGAAGTAGTCGCGGTCCGTATCCTTCTCGATACGCTCCAGCGACTGTCCGCTGCGTTCTGCCAATATGCCGTTCAGCTTGTCGCGCATGCCGATGATGCGTTTCGCACGAATGGCAATATCGCTTGCTTGGCCTTCTGCGCCGCCAAGCGGCTGGTGAATCATTACTTCGCTGTTCGGAAGCGCGTAACGTTTGCCGATCGCGCCTGCAGTAAGCAAGAAAGCACCCATGGATGCGGCCATGCCGACGCAAATGGTGGACACGTCCGGTTTAATGTACTGCATCGTATCGTAGATAGCCATGCCTGCCGTAATCGAGCCGCCCGGGCTGTTAATATAAAGAGAAATGTCCTTCTCTGGGTCGTCTGCTGCCAGGAAAAGCAATTGAGCGATGATGGAGTTGGCCACCACGTCATTTACACCTGATCCTAGAAAAATAATGCGGTCTTTCAATAGGCGAGAGTAAATGTCATACGCACGCTCACCTCGATTGTTTTGCTCAATAACCATAGGAACGAAATTCATATCCAACGTAAGCCCCCTCCTCAAAAACAATGAATGGTTAAATCGTATTCTCATAATAACGGATGAATAGTCAAAAGTCAAAGATAGTCAAACAATTCTATCCATCCAATAAAAAAACCGTTCCTGCGTATAGGAACGGTTAGTCTGTATCATTATAGGTGTTGCAAGCCTGAACGGCTGATTAGTTGTAATGGCGCGCCCGCAAGGAATCGAACCTAGATCTCAGCCTTCGGAGGGCTGCGTCATATCCATTGGACCACGGGCGCATATGGTTAAAATAGTCGCAAAAATGATTATATGATATTAAAGATGTTAAAGCAAGGGGCGTTCAAAAATTAAATTTGTGAAAAATGTGACGGTAACCGTTTTCAATAGGAAATCGGCTATTGCTACTATCACCAATTTCCGATAAACTAAGGGTGGGACTTGAAATGATACCGCGGGACATAATGAGTCCAATGCATTTGAACCGAATACGCTAGAGGCCGATGGAGTGAAGGATGAGAGATGCGTCAGATCGTTGAACTGCAGCAGCAGCTTGTGCCTGATCTGCTCGACGTCATGAAGAAACGGTATTCGATCCTGCATCAGGTGATGCTGTCGGATTTAATCGGACGTCGCACATTGGCGTCAACATTATCGATGACGGAGCGCATGCTTCGTGCGGAGACCGATTTTCTGAAATCGCAGGGACTGCTCGAGATTCATTCGGGGGGCATGCGAATTAGCGATTCAGGCAAGCTTTTATTAGAACAGCTTGAGCCTTTCTACAAGACGATGTTCGGACTATCCGAGCTCGAGGAAACGATCCGCAATCATTATGGATTGTCGCAGGTCGTCATTGTAGCCGGCGATTCCGAGACGTCTGCTCAGACGAAGCGAGAGCTTGGCCGTGCAGGAAGTCAGGTGCTTAACAAGGTTATGCAGCCACATGACGTGGTCGCGGTAACAGGCGGAACGACGATCGCACAGGTAGCAAATCAATTGGTAAGCTCCTCGCAGCTCAAAACGAACTGGTTTGTACCAGCTAGAGGCGGCCTTGGAGAGAGCTTGGACTATCAGGCCAATACGATTGCTTCTATGATGGCTAAACGTACAGGAGCGCAATACAGGCTTCTACACGTACCTGATCATTTGGGCGAGGAAGCGTTCGCGTCCATCATGCAGGAGCCTAACATTAAAGAAATCGTGGATGTCATCCGCAGTGCTCGCATCGTTGTACATGGAATCGGAGATGCTATGGTCATGGCAAGGCGCAGGCGGCTTGACCGCGAGATTATCGATGCTATGGAAGCTGAAGAAGTGCTTGCAGAGTCGTTCGGATTCTATTTTGACCGCAAGGGCGCTGTCGTGCACAAAATGCAGACGGTGGGGTTACGGCTTGAGGATATTGTGAACACTGAGGTTGTTATTGGCGTAGCCGGCGGCAAGAGCAAAGGCGAGGCTATAGCGGCGATTATGCGCTTCGGACACAATGACGTACTCGTAACAGATGAAGCGGCAGCAATGGAAATAGTAGCCTTAACCGAGCAAGAGAAAGATTAAGCAGCAAAGAAGCTATTGGAATCATGATGATTTGCAAGGTGCTATACTCGCAAACCAGCAAACCAGCAAAACATCTTGAAATATATTTATTAATCTTTTAAAAATGCTTAGGAGGAAACAAAAATGGTTAAAGTTGGTATTAATGGTTTTGGTCGCATCGGCCGTAACGTATTCCGCGCAGCACTGAACAATCCTGATGTTCAAATCGTAGCAGTAAACGATCTTACGGATACTGCAACACTAGCACATCTTCTGAAATATGACACAACACACGGTCAACTTGACGGTACTGTTGAAGCAAAAGAAGGCGCGCTTATCGTTAATGGACGCGAAATCAAAGTTTTCGCAGAGCGCAACCCTGCAGATCTTCCTTGGGGATCCGTTGGCGTTGAGATCGTAGTTGAATCAACTGGTATTTTCACAGCTAAAGAAAAAGCTGAGCTTCACTTGCAAGGCGGCGCTAAAAAAGTTATCATTTCCGCTCCGGCAACGAACGAAGATATTACAGTAGTTATCGGCGTTAACGAAGATAAATACGACCCTGCGGCACACACCATTGTTTCCAACGCTTCATGTACAACTAACTGTCTTGCTCCTTTCGCAAAAGTATTGAACGACAAATTCGGAATCGTCAAAGGTATGATGACAACTATTCACTCATACACAAATGACCAATCCGTTCTAGACGTTCCTCATAAAGACCTGCGCCGCGCTCGTGCAGCTGCAGAAAACATCATTCCTTCTTCAACAGGCGCAGCGAAAGCTGTTTCGCTAGTTCTTCCAGAGCTTAAAGGTAAATTGAACGGTATGGCTATGCGTGTTCCTACGCCTAACGTTTCCGTAACTGACCTTGTTGCTGAGCTTAAAGTTAACGTAACGGTTGAAGAAGTTAACGCTGCTTTCAAAGAAGCTTCAGAAGGCGCTCTTAAAGGCATCATGAACTACAACGAATTGCCGCTTGTATCAAGCGACTACAACACGGATCCTGCTTCTTCCACAATCGATGGTCTTTCGACTATGGTTGTTGAAGGCAACATGGTTAAAGTTATTTCTTGGTACGACAACGAGTGGGGCTACTCGAACCGCGTAGTTGATCTTGCTGCTTATATTGCAAGCAAAGGTCTGTAAGCAAAGAAGGCGGACGGATCTCGGCTTTCGCCCATGCGGAGCACAAGGTCTTTGATTTGCGGCTTCTAGGAGTCGTGAATCATGGGGGCGTTTCTTCTTTGAAGGAACGCCCTTCTTTTTTTTGTGGTCCTCTATTTATACCTTTCCATAAACACATTCTCGGGAGGTTTCATTGATGAACAAGAAAAGTGTACGTGATGTAGCAGAGCTAGCTGGTAAACGGGTATTTGTTCGCGTTGATTTTAACGTGCCGCTAGAGGATGGCAAGATAACGGATGACAAACGGATTCGCGAGACGCTTCCTACAATTAACTACCTGATCGAAAAAGGCGCTAAAGTTATTCTTGCAAGCCACCTTGGCCGTCCGAATGGTCAAGTAGTAGAGGAGCTTCGCCACACGGCTTCCGCAGTACGCTTGTCTGAGCTGCTTGGCAAGCAAGTAACGAAAGCAAATGAAGCAATCGGTGAAGCGGTAGAAGCTCAAGTTGCTGCACTCAATAACGGAGATGTTCTTTTGCTTGAAAACGTACGTTTCTACGAGGGCGAAGAGAAGAACGATCCGGAACTGGCAAAAGCATTCGCTAAGCTTGCTGACCTATTCGTAAACGACGCTTTTGGCGCTGCTCACCGCGCTCACGCTTCAACGGAGGGCATTGCGCATGTTCTTCCGGCTGTATCTGGTCTGCTTATGGAAAGAGAGCTTGAAGTACTAGGCAAAGCGCTGAACAACCCTGAGCGTCCTTTCACGGCTATCGTTGGCGGTTCCAAAGTAAAAGACAAAATCGCGGTTATCGACAAAATGCTTGAAATTGCAGACAATGTAATCATCGGCGGCGGCTTGTCTTATACATTCTTCAAAGCACAAGGCCATGAAATCGGCAAATCGCTCGTTGACAACAGCAAGCTTGATTTGGCGCTTGAGTTCATAGAAAAAGCGAAGAAGCTCGGCAAAAACTTCTTGATTCCGGTTGATATCGTAGTAACTGACGATTTCAGCGCAACAGCTAACACGCAAATCGTTGACGTTGACAGCATTCCTGCTGATTGGGAAGGCATCGACATCGGACCGAAAACACGCGAGCTTTATGCGGATGTCATCAAAAACTCCAAATTGGTCGTATGGAACGGACCTATGGGCGTATTTGAAATCGAGCCATTCTCCCACGGTACTCTAGCGGTTGCTCGCGCATGCGCAGAAACAACGGGCTATACGGTTATCGGCGGCGGCGATTCTGCTGCGGCAGCTGAGAAGTTTGGTCTTGCTGACCAAATGGATTTCATCTCGACAGGCGGCGGCGCTTCCCTAGAGTTTATGGAAGGCAAAGTGCTTCCAGGCGTTGTAGCTCTTAACGATAAATAATAGCTTTATCCCTATACATGAAATGAGGAGGATTACGCATGAGCACTAGAACACCAATTATTGCTGGTAACTGGAAAATGTTCAAAACGGTATCCGAGGCTGTTACATTTTTCTCCGAAATAAAAGGCAAGGCTGAGGTAGAAGGCGTAGAGAGCGTTATTTGCGCGCCATACACAACGCTTCCGGCACTTGTTGAAGCTGCAAAAGGAACTTCGATCGCGATTGGAGCTCAAAACGTTCACTTCGAGGACAACGGCGCATTCACAGGTGAAATCAGCGGCGTTATGCTGAAGGATCTTGGCGTAAAATACGTGATTATCGGCCACTCCGAGCGTCGCGCTTATTTTGCAGAGTCGGATGAGATCGTGAACAAGAAAGTCCATGCTTCATTCAAAAACGGCCTTCTGCCAATCGTCTGTGTAGGCGAGAAGCTTGAAGAGCGCGAAGCAGGACAAACGAAGGACGTATGCAAAGTGCAAACGGAAGCGGCTTTCCAAGGCGTATCCGCAGCACAAGCAGCTGAAGTTGTAATCGCATATGAGCCAATCTGGGCAATCGGAACAGGCAAATCGTCAACTTCCGAGGATGCACAGGACGTTATCGGTTATATCCGCGGCGTGGTTGCAGATCTTTATGATCAAGCTACAGCTGACGCGGTTCGCATTCAATACGGCGGCAGCGTTAAACCTAACAATGTGGCTGAGTACTTGGGTCAAAAGGATATCGACGGCGCGCTTGTCGGAGGCGCTAGCCTAGAGCCAGCATCGTACATCGCACTGGTCGAGGGGGCCAAGTAAGATGTCTGCTCCGAAACCTGTAGCGCTTATTATTCTTGATGGCTTCGGTTTGCGCGATGATGTGACAGGCAATGCGGTCGCACAAGCAAAGAAACCGAACTATGACCGTTACTGGTCAACTTATCCGCATACGACACTGACGGCATCTGGCGAAGCAGTTGGCTTGCCGGAAGGTCAAATGGGCAACTCTGAGGTTGGCCATCTGAACATCGGTGCAGGCCGCATCGTGTATCAGGATTTGACTCGTATCAGCAAGTCGATTCGCGACGGTGAGTTTTACGAGAATGAAACGATTCTTGGCGCCGTACGTCATGTGAAAACAAATAGCAAGAAGCTTCACCTGTATGGCCTTCTGTCGGACGGCGGCGTACACAGCCACATTGAGCACTTGTTCGCTTTGCTTGATCTAGCGAAGAAGGAAGAGCTTGAGGAAGTATACATTCATGCTTTCCTAGACGGTCGCGACGTGTCTCCGGACAGTGCGAAGGGTTACCTAGAGCGTCTGCAGGCGAAAATCGAAGAGGTTGGCGTAGGCCGCATCGCAACGGTCCAAGGCCGTTACTATGCGATGGACCGCGACAAGCGCTGGGAGCGTACGGAGAAATCCTACCGCGCCATGGTGTACGGCGAAGGCCCTCAATATTTCGATCCGATTCAAGCGGTAGTTGAATCCTACGAGAAATCGGTTTATGATGAATTCGTTATGCCAACGGTTATCGTAGACGGGGAAAACAAGCCAGTTGGTCTTGTTGAATCCGAGGACGCTGTTATTTTCTTCAACTTCCGTCCTGACCGTGCGATTCAATTGTCGCAAGTGTTTACGAATGAGGACTTCCGCGGTTTTGACCGCGGCGAGAACCATCCGGTTAATCTGTATTTCGTCTGCTTGACGCTATTCAGTGAAACCGTTGGCGGTTTCGTAGCGTATTCACCGAAGAACCTTGACAATACGCTTGGCGAAGTGCTCGTGCAAAACAACAAGACACAGCTGCGTACTGCAGAAACCGAAAAGTATCCGCATGTAACGTTTTTCTTCAGCGGCGGACGCGATCATGAGCTTCCTGGCGAAACTCGCGTGCTTATCAATTCCCCTAAGGTCGCAACGTACGACCTGAAGCCGGAAATGAGCGCGTATGAGCTTGCCGAGTCGACCGTTCGCGAGATTGAATCAGACAAGCATGATGCAATCATTCTAAACTTCGCTAACCCGGATATGGTTGGCCACTCCGGCATGCTGGAGCCAACGATCAAAGCGGTTGAAGCGACGGATGAATGCCTTGGCAAAGTCGTTGAAGCGGTGCTCGCCAAAGGCGGCGTTTGCATCATCACAGCTGACCACGGCAATGCAGACATGGTATTCGATGAGAATGGCCGTCCGTTTACGGCACATACGACGAATCCGGTTCCGCTTATCGTAACGAAAGCAGGACAAACGCTTCGCGAAGGCGGCATTCTTGCCGATATCGCGCCGACGCTTCTTGATTTGCTTGAGCTGGCTAAGCCGATTGAAATGACTGGCGTTACTCTAATTAACAAATAAAAAATTTTAAAGGAGTGTTTTCTCTCATGTCAATTATCGTTGATGTATACGCACGCGAAGTACTGGATTCCCGCGGGAATCCAACGGTTGAAGTAGAAGTTTCCCTTGAGTCCGGCGGCAAAGGCCGTGCAATCGTTCCATCCGGCGCTTCCACTGGCGCTTACGAGGCTGTTGAGCTTCGTGACGGCGACAAATCCCGTTACCTTGGTAAAGGCGTTTTGAAAGCTGTAGAAAATGTTAACACTGAAATCGCTCCTGAAATCATCGGCCTAGATGCTCTTGATCAAGTAGCTATCGACCGTAAAATGATCGAGCTTGACGGTACACCAAACAAAGCTAAGCTTGGCGCTAACGCGATCCTAGCTGTATCGATGGCAGTAGCTCGCGCAGCTGCTGACGCGCTTGATGTACCTCTTTACACTTACCTTGGCGGATTCAACGCTAAGACGCTTCCAGTTCCAATGATGAACATCATCAACGGCGGCGAGCACGCTGACAACAACATCGACGTTCAAGAATTTATGGTTCTTCCTGTCGGTGCTGAAAACTTCAAAGAAGCGCTTCGTATCGGCGCTGAAATCTTCCACAACCTTAAAGCAGTATTGCACGATAAAGGCCTTAACACAGCTGTAGGCGACGAAGGCGGCTTTGCTCCTAACCTTGGTTCCAACGAAGAAGCAATCACAACAATCATCTCCGCTATCGAGCGCGCAGGCTACAAGCCAGGCGTTGACGTATTCCTTGGTATGGACGTTGCTTCGACTGAGTTCTTCAAAGACGGCAAATACGTGCTTGCAGGCGAAGGCAAATCGTTCACACCTGCTGAGTTCGTTGACCTTCTTGCTTCATGGGCTGACAAATACCCAATCCTTACAATCGAAGACGGCTGCTCCGAAGACGATTGGGATGGTTGGAAATTGCTTACTGAGAAGCTTGGCGGCAAAGTACAACTCGTTGGTGACGATCTGTTCGTAACGAACACGGAGCGTCTATCCGATGGTATCGACAAAGGCGTAGGCAACTCGATCCTGGTTAAAGTTAACCAAATCGGTACGCTTACCGAAACGTTTGATGCAATTGAAATGGCTAAACGCGCTGGTTACACAGCAGTTATCTCTCACCGTTCAGGCGAGAGCGAAGACAGCACAATTGCTGACATCGCAGTAGCTACAAACGCTGGTCAAATCAAAACAGGCGCACCGTCCCGTACGGACCGCGTTGCAAAATACAACCAATTGCTTCGCATCGAAGACCAACTTGGTTCAACTGCTCAATACGCAGGCAAACAAGCATTCTACAACTTGAAAAACTTTAAATAAGACGCTAGTTAGCGGCTTATCGAGAAGGGTGTGTCCCATTAGGGCACGCCCTTCTTTTTTTATGTGGAATAGATCGCAGCCGATCGCCTCACATTAACAGAAAGCAAAGCATTAAGCGATTAGGCGGTGGCAAGCGTGGCGAAACCGGTAATAGGCATTTCGATGTACTCGCTTAGAGATCAGTCCGAGATTGATTTCTTGGGGACGCTTGAAAAAGTGGCGGAGCTCGGTTATAAGGCAGTGGAGTTTGTTGGCTATTTCAAAACACCGGCAATTGAGCTGAAGAGCAAGCTGGACGAACTTGGTCTTATCGCTAGCTCCGCGCATGTGCCTCTTAATTATAGCGATTCAAAGCAAATGGAATCTGATTTTGCAGGGCAGATCGAATATGCGAAGGAGATTGGCATCCCATATATCATTACACCGTGGGCACCTCTTCCGGAGAAGCCGTCGATGGATGATGTGCTGCATTTGGTCGATATTTTCACGAAATGCGGCAAACAGGTAAAGGCATCGGGCATGCAGTATGTTTTCCATACGCATGATGCTGAGTTTAAGCTCGTTGATAAAATGCCGATTATCGATCATATACTGGCACGGGTATCACCTGACCTTATGAATGTGCAATTCGATTTGGGCTGGATGTATTTGGCTGGCTATAAGCCGGCTGATTATCTAAAGAAATATAAAGGCCGCGTCCCCTTGGTGCACATGAAGGACTTCTTGAAAGGTCGCAAGGATGCGGAGATTGGCAAGGGTGAGGTGGGCTTTGATCGGCTTATGGACGAATTGGAACCAGCGGGAGTCTCATATCTGATCGTGGAGCAAGAGCAGTTCAACGTGAGCTCGCTGAAGAGCGCAGAAAACAATTATCAATATATAAAGTCGTTCGGATTTGCATAATTAATGGCATATGCAGGTTGTCCTATTGTAAAAAGCGCCTAGCTATGGTACACTCAGTCTACGTGTTTTTACGGAGCTCCTATGCTGGAGGTGGAATAAATGGAAATCTTATTGAAGATCGTGCTCGTTATATTTTCTGTCGGCCTGATTGCGGTTGTTTTGTTGCAAAAAGGTAAGAGTGCAGGCTTGTCCGGAGCAATTACGGGCGGCGCTGAGCACCTGTTCGGCAAACAGAAAGCGCGCGGTTTGGATTTGTTCTTGCAGCGTTTAACAGTTGTTTTAGCAATCGGCTTCTTCATATTGGCGCTTGTTGTCTCTTACTTCGTAAAACAATAATCAATACACAAGCAGAAAGCGAGGATAATCCTCGCTTTTTTTGTATTTTCATCATATTCGCGGATGCGCGACTGACATTTCGTGTATACTACATGGTATATGATAATCTATCAACCTGTTGCAAAGACAATCATGTTCAGTCGCAGGTTTATGAGGAGAAAAAACAATAATGACCATCTACGAGCAGCAACTGCTTGATTTTATGAGAGAAACGGCTTATAAGCCGATGACATACCAAGAGCTGGAAAAGCATTTTGGTATCGAAGATGCAGCGGAGTTCAAGGAATTCCTTAAGCTGCTGAATAAGCTGGAGGACGAGAGCAAGATCATTCGTACGCCCAATGATCATTACGGCGTGCCGGAACGAATGAATCTGCTTCGCGGCAAGCTGCAATCCCATGCGAAGGGCTTCGGCTTCCTGATTCCGGATGAGAAGGAGCATGGCGACGTCTATTTGCATGCCAATGATCTGAAGAGCGCGATGAATGGCGATATTATTCTCGTTCGTGTCACTTCCAGAAGCGAGCATGGCGGTCGCATGGAGGGTGAGGTCGTCCGAATTGTAGAGCGCGCCGTTACGCAAATCGTCGGAACGTTCGAGGACCATGAGGTATATGCCTTCGTCGTGCCGGATGATAAACGGATTAACCGGGATATTTTTATACCAAAGGGTGGCTACCAAGGGGCTGTATCTGGGCAGAAGGTAGTCGTAAAAATTGTGTCGTATCCAGAGGGCCGCAATGCTGCTGAAGGGGAAATTGTCGAAATTTTGGGACATAAGAATGATCCTGGTGTCGACATCCTGTCGATTATTCGCAAGCATCAGCTGCCAGAGGGCTTCCCGGATGAAGTAATGGCTGAGGCTGAAGCGGCGCCGGACTCAATAACGGACGAAGAAATTGTGCAGCAGGGCAGACGTGACCTTCGGGGCGAGGTTATCGTAACGATTGACGGCGAGGATGCGAAGGATCTTGATGATGCGGTGCATGTGAAGCGTCTGGAGAACGGCAACTATTTGCTTGGTGTACATATTGCAGATGTCGGGTATTACGTAAAAGAAAATTCACAGCTTGACCAAGAAGCTTACAGAAGAGGCTGCAGCGTTTATTTGGTTGACCGCGTTATTCCGATGCTGCCGCATCGTTTGTCGAATGGCATATGCTCGCTCAATCCGCAGGTTGATCGTCTAACGCTTTCTTGCGAGATGGAATTTGATGCGGATACGTTAAAGCGTGTACGCCATGATGTGTTTACGAGTGTGATCCGTACGAAAGAGCGGATGACGTATACGAATGTGAAGAAGCTTTTGACGGCAACGGAAGAGGAGCCGCAAACGGAGCTTAAAGAGCGGTATGCAGATCTGCTCGGCATGTTTGGACTCATGGAAGATCTCGCCATGCGTTTGCGAGGCAAGCGAATGAAGCGAGGCGCAATCGACTTTGATTTTCAGGAATCGAAGGTTATCGTCGATGAGAACGGCAAGGCCATTGACATCATAAAGCGCGAGCGTTCGGTGGCGGAGCAAATTATCGAGGAATTTATGCTTGTAGCGAATGAGACGGTTGCCGAGCATTTTCACTGGCTGCGCGTTCCTTTCCTTTACCGTATCCATGAAGACCCGAATCAAGAGAAGCTGCTTAATTTCGTACAGTTCGCAGCAAACTTCGGCTATACGGTGAAGGGCAAGGGCAATGCGATTCATCCAAAGGCGCTTCAGACGCTGCTTGAGGAAATCCGCGGCACGAAGGAAGCAACCGTTATATCGACCGTTATGCTTCGTTCGATGAAGCAGGCTAAATACGATGCAGAGAGCTTAGGACATTTCGGCCTAGCGGCTGAATTCTATTCGCACTTTACGTCGCCGATCCGTCGCTATCCTGATTTAGTTATCCACCGCGTGATCCGCGAGGTGCTGGATGGCAGAGGACAGCTTACGGAAGCTCGTCATGAGGCGTTAACTGCGCGTATGCCGGAAATTGCTACGCATTCATCGGAGCGCGAGCGGGTTGCTGTCGATGCGGAGCGTGATACGGAGCAGCTGAAAAAATGCGAATTTATGCTTGATAAGGTCGGCGAGGAATTCGAGGGCATTATTAGCAGCGTAACGAGCTTCGGGATGTTCATCGAGCTGGAGAATTCGGTCGAAGGACTCATTCGCTTGAGCGATATGTCTGATGACTATTACAACTTCCACGAGCAGCATATGATCTTGGTCGGCGAGCGTACGTCTAAAGTGTACCGAATCGGCGATGAAGTGAAGATTCGTGTAACGCGAGTCAGCATGACGGAGCATACGATTGACTTTGAGCTTGTTGATATGATGCCGCGCAGCGGCTTTAAGGGCGTACCTGGAGCTGGCTTTGGCGGCGGTGATCGCGGCGGCAAGAGGCGCGGAGGCTCGGGCGACCGTGGCGACTCTCGCGGCGATCGGGGCAAAGGCGGCAGAGGCGGAGCAGCCGCTGGAGGACGCGGCGGAAAAGGTGAGCGTGGAGCTGGTGCAGTTGGAGGTCGCGTAGGAAAGGACGAGCGTACAACTGGTGCAGGAGGCAAAGACAGTGGCGGGAATAGCCAAGGAGCGCCAGGCGAAGGAAATCGCGGCGGCAAGGGCCGTGGCGGGAATAGCCAAGGAGCAGCAGGCGAGGGAAATCGCGGAGGCAAGGGCCGTGGCGGGAATAGCCAAGGAGCGCCAGGCGAAGGAAATCGCGGAGGCAAAGACCATGGCGGGAATAGCCAAGGAGCAGCAGGCGAAGGCAATCGCGGAGGCAAGGGGCGAGGCGGCAAAAACGGTGGCGGCCGCGGTGGATTTGGCGGCGGCGTGGACCGCAGCGTAGTTGGTATTGTAGAGCAATCGAACCCTTGGAGGCTCGATGCACCTGACAGCGGGCGCGGCGGTAGCAAGCGGCGCGGCCGGGGAGGCGCAGGCGAAGCCGGAGATGGCGCGAACGACGGCGGGCATTCGCCGGTGGAGCGCGGGCCGGGGCAAGAGGCGAATATGTCGCCGGGCCAAGGCAGTGAGCAGCCGCGCGGACGCGGTGCGCGCACGGATATGTGGGGCTTGCCCATCCGCGGAGGCGGCGGGCAAGGCGGCAATGGCCGTGGAGCCGAGAAGCGGCGGAGCGAGGATGGTGGCGCGAGGCGGAAGAATGCGGCGCCGAGCGGTGTATTTAATGGCGGCGAGCGGAGTGCGGGAGCGCCGAGCGTGGAAGGCAGTGAAGGCGGCGGCCAAAGCAAGAGCAAACGGAAGAAGAAAAGCGGAGACGGGAATTCTACAGCAGCTTTTGTACGCAAAAATCGTAAATAAATAGGAGGTCGACGACTTCCGTTCTATGGCATAATTGGAAGTCGTCGAGTTCTGTATGATATGGGAAAAGATATTTAAGCTCGTCACTTGCTTTTTAATTCTGGGTATAGTACACTCAAATCAATCGATAATATGAACCTGAATTCACATATTGAAAAGGGTGTCATTATAGTCATGAAACCCTTTCCAATGTGTGAATTTTTTGTTTAAAGACAAACCAGGCGCATATTAATATTATTTTTTTGGAGGTTTTTACACATGCAACAAGGTACAGTTAAATGGTTTAACGCAGAAAAAGGTTTCGGCTTTATCGAAGTTGAAGGCGGCAACGATGTATTCGTACACTTCTCCGCAATCACTGGCGAAGGCTTCAAAACTCTTGAAGAAGGACAACGCGTAGAATTTAACGTTGTTCAAGGCAACCGTGGACCACAAGCAGAAAACGTTGTAAAGCTGTAGTAGCTTACGAACGTTGATAAAACCGCCTTTGACCTTATGGGTTGAGGGCGGTTTTTTTGTGTTTCAATGGGTGTGTTCCATTATTTAGTTATAGCATGTCCTTAATTTGCTTGAATAATCAGTTCATTTGATTAACGGTTTGAGCTTTTTTCAGGTAAGGATCATTACGATCCAAATTGGTACAGCCTATAGAAAGGCTCGCCGCCACCGCCTTGATTTCCACTGCAGAAGTTGTTACAATGAACACCAGTGTATCTTCAACAATATTTTAGCTTAACAAAGTCGAGGTGACTAGCATGGGTAAGAAAAGTGACGGCAAGCAGCTCGCCCAGAACAAGAAGGCTTCCCATGACTATTTCATTGAGGAAACGTTCGAAGCAGGCATGGTGCTGCTGGGTACTGAAATTAAATCGCTGCGTAACGGTCGAGCGAACATAAGCGATGCGTTTGCGACGATTCGCAACGGAGAAATATTCATACACAACATGCATATCAGTCCGTTCGAGCAAGGGAACATTCATAATCCTACTGATCCAACGCGTGCTCGCAAGCTGTTGATGCATAAGGCTCAGATTCATAAGTTGTTTGGCTTGTCCAAGCAAGAAGGTTATGCAATCGTGCCTCTGAAGATCTATGTGCGCAATGGATATGCGAAGCTGTTGATCGGACTCGGTAAAGGTAAGAAGCAATACGATAAGCGGGATACGGCAGCTAAGCGTGATGCTCAGCGCGATATCCAGCGTGTCCTTCGCGAGAAGCAGAAGGTTGCACGTTAAGCTGTTTGATTGCCATGGAAGATAGCAACCAATGCTGCCAGTAACATTAGTGCACGTTAGCTGGCCATTCGTGGTATACTAAAGCAGTAGCAAAGGCAACACAAACAAAGCAAGTGCAATCGTGCTAGACAATCGGTACAGCCTGACAGATGATCAATCTGACGGATGCTGCGCCTTAATCCTAAAGCTTCAATTGAGCTAAACGTTAGTGCAGAGCGTCACTCTTACGGGTGTAGGTCGGCAGCTAACCGTTTATGCAAAATTGGGGGCGTTTATGGATTCGACGGGGATTGTACGAGCGCGGGTTGCGGGTAGCAGGGAGTCGTCTGCTTCATCAACGCTAAAGCCTATTAAACGGCAAACAACAAACAAACTACGCTTTCGCAGCCTAAGAAACTGTGTGCGTGCTTCTACCCAGCATCGTCCATGTGACTGGAATAGGGGCTAACAAGTAGTGGAATACGCTGTCTCATCTCCGCCTGCGGTGAGCTGAAGAAGACAATCAGGCTGACCTTAGCGAAAGCCGGTTACGGGGCGTTTGCTTGGGTGACATCAAAACTGTGACTACACCCGTAGAAGCCTGTGTGGCGTGATCTTCGGACAGGGGTTCAAATCCCCTCGCCTCCACCAAACCATGAGAAACCCGACCGCATTAGGTCGGGTTTTTGCTTTATAAGTATTGAGAATTTTGATAAGATGTACATACGTTATAAAAGTAATAACAGTTATAAGGTATAACCTGTCGAAGGCCGATCATAATATAGGAAGGAGAATAAATATGAATGGTGTGATCAAAGTGTCAAATGATAGGCAGAGTGTGAAGCGTTATTCTCGCAAAATCGGAAGAATGGGCAACAGCTTGGGAGTAAGCTTGCCAAAAAGTCTGGCTGAAAAGTTGAATGTCTCACAAGGCGATGAGATTGAATTTCTTGAAAATGATCGTGGTGAAGTGGTATTGAAAAAGGTTCGGCAAGTTCAGCTCCCCGATAATGTAAGACCAGAAGTTCTTGAAGCGTTCTTTGACGTGTTTGAAGAAGATGAAGGTATCCTTGAGGATTTAAGGGATAGATGAAATGACAACATTCCTAACCAAAGAAGAGGTTATTTCTGCCCACTACTTCATGATGAAGAAAATGAACGACGCAGACCAAGCGGGTGTGAAGGCTCACGGCCTACTGGAATCTGCGGTACATAGACCTCAGCAAAGTGTTTTTGGAGAAGATGCTTATCCAAATTTATTTGACAAAGCTGCTGCCCTACTAGAGTCTCTGGTGAAGAACCATTGCTTCCACAATGGCAATAAACGGACAGCCTATCTGGTTACAAAATCATTCCTTATGTTGAATCAAAAACATCTAAGAATGGAACGTATATACGCAGTGGAGTTTATCGTAGATATTGCAAAAGGAATTCATTCATTGGAGACTACTGCAAACATTTTGAAAGAACATTCTGTAGACAGATGATTCATAGGGGCGTCCTCCTGGGTGACATCAAAACTGTGACTACACCCGTAGAAGCCTGTGTGGCGTGATCTTCGGACAGGGGTTCAAATCCCCTCGCCTCCACCATGTAAATCCACAACCGCATGAGGTTGTGGATTTTGCTTTTCATCAGCGGCTCTGCGGTCTGTGGCCTGCTCAATCAGGTACATCAAGTAGTTGTAAGGATGCAGTCCGTTTTCCTATTGCATTGTTTGACTTAGACCTCTAATTGCTATTTTTTATCATTAAGTAGGGTTTTGGAGAAAAATGTCGAATTTTAATGCTTGAGTCTTATTGTGTTAAGTCTTACCCCGGGAGGGTCAAAATGGATAAAGTAGTCATCACAGGTTATGGGATCAAAGCACCAAATGTAGGAGATAAGATGCAATTCAAAACGGTATTGGAGCATGGAATATGTACTCATCGAGTCATGAAAGACCGGATAAACGGTTTAAACATGGTTTGCGGTGTTATTGATGATGATTTTAAAGTGATTCGCGGGAAAAATCTGAAACGTTATCCAAGGTTGAGCCGATTTGCAATGTCGGCAGCTGATGATGCGATGGATATGGCCGGATTTACAGACAAAGACTCCCTTCGAATCGCAGTCATTTTGGGAACTTCAGCGGGGGGGATTTCCGAGATAGAGCAATATTCCTCGGGTGGAGCGGTATATGAGAAAATCCCTTTGCATAGCGTGGCATTAGCTAATACGCACAGTTTATCAGCCGCAGTAGCCCATCATTTGGGCATAAAGGGTCAGGTTTTTACCATTACTACCGGCTGTACTTCGAGTTCGGACGCGATCCTGTTAGGGAAGCTGCTTCTTGAAACCGGACTAGCTGATGCCTGTGTGGTGGGCGGTTCGGATGCAGCGAATACCGATTGGAGCTTCAAGGGGTTTTTAAAAATCCAAGGGGTTACTCCCAATGTTGACGTTTTTGAAACCGGGGTTCCTTTCTCCAATGCTCATCAAGGATTCGTAATGTCGGAAGGAGCGGGCGTTCTCCTATTGGAACGCGAAAAAGAAGCCAAAGCGAGAGGCGCGTCAATTTACGGGGTATTAGAAGGGGTTGCTTCCCTTAACGAGGGAAAGTCCATTTATCAAAGCGATGAAACGGGACAAAGTATGCTGAAATGTCTTAAGGCCGCAGTAGGCGAACATACTCCGTCCTACGTGAACAGCCAAGCTCTTGGCTTAACGGTGAATGACAGGATCGATCGTACGGTGCATCAGACGTTATTCGGCCAATCCGTGCCGATTACTTCGATTAAAGGGATGACAGGACATATGCTCGGGGCGATGGGGGTCATTCAGGTGATATCGTCTCTGCTGAGTATGGAGTACGGCTTTATACCTCCGACCATTAAAACTAGGGCTGAAGGATTTGAAGAACTGCCTCTCGTGCTTGAAACCCAATATCGAGATATTCACAGTGTAGCGATTACAACACATGGATACGGAGGTAATGATACTTGTTTATTTGTCACCAAGATTAGCTAAGAGGTGGTCTCCGTGTTTCTCTTATTGCTTTTTATTATTGCTTTAGTTCCATTTGTCGTCGGATTGATCACGTTATATATTTTCGAGAAGACAGAGATGGCGAAAGCTATATTTTGGTTTTTATTTTTTGCTTCGATGTGGGAGCTGGATTCAGCTTCTTTATATGCGCATCATCTTCTGCCTGAAACGGTAGTTGAAATTTTATTTCGCCTCTTCCGCATTGGTCCGATTATGCTTACTCCCTGTCTGTTCTATGTTGCATACAGTATGTCCAAGGAAGTGGCAGAGGATCGGAAACCCTTATGGCTTCGCTTTGCCGTGCATAAGACCATGGTGTATCTGATCTTTGCCTGGGGGCTGATTGTGTATCTCGCCGGGTGGACGAAGTTTGGGATCGAGGGCATATATCTTGTCCAGGCGGACCGATCTACTGATTTTATGTTTCCGGCTAACGGATCTTGGGCTGGTCTTTTTATTGTAAACGTGCTGCTGTTTATGATTAGTTTATTGATTTCCTTTTCGATCAGCTTGAGAATATCGGATCCGAATAAACGTGTTTTTCTGCTTGTTTTTAGTTCAGCCGTAGCGATTGGGTATGGGGTTGGGATATTGAATCTTTTCCCAGGAAGCAGATTGTTCCCGAGTGCTATTGCCGTGATGATTTTTGCGGTTACAACTTTCAGCGCTTTCACTTACATGCATACGAAAATTGTCAGGCATATGGCTTATCATGATGCATTAACGGGACTGCCTAACCAAAGATTATTCAAAAACAGGTTAACCCTAGCATTAGAAGAGGCGAAGCGAAGCGGCCACAGCATTGCGGTTATGTATATGGATTTGGACCGCTTTAAGCTTATCAATGACACATTGGGACACAATGTTGGAGATCTGCTGCTACAGCATGTAGCTGAGAGAATAACCGGTTGCTTGCGTAAGCAAGATACGGTTTCACGCCAAGGGGGGGACGAGTTTACGTTTTTATTGCCCGGTCTTACGCATCGGGAAGCAGAACAAGCAGTGCAGGATGTTTTGAATGCGATTAACAAACCCTTCACATTGCACGGACATCAATTATATGTCACCCCGAGCATTGGCATCAGTTTATATCCGTCTTGCGGTGACCAAGTGGACATCCTGATAAAAAATGCCGATACGGCCATGTACCGCGCCAAAGAAAAAGGGAAGAACACCTATCAATTCTTTAATGAGAGGATGGGGATTCAGAGCCTTCAAAAGCTCAACATGGAAAATGCCCTTCGCGCAGCCTTGGAGAACGATCAATTTGTTCTGCATTATCAACCAAAGGTAGATTTGAAAACAGGAGGGATGATCGGGGTCGAGGCTTTAATCCGTTGGCAACATCCGGAATTGGGATTTGTCGCTCCCGATGAGTTTATTCCTTTAGCTGAAGAGACGGGATTAATTGTTCCAATTGGTCAATGGGTGCTATACAAGGCATGTGCGCAATGCAAAGAATGGCACAATAATAAAATGACTCAAAACCTGTCTGTAGCGGTTAACCTGTCGATGATGCAGTTGAAGCAGGAAAATTTAGTAGAGATGGTAAAGCGGGTATTGAATGAAACCGGACTTGATCCGCAGTTTCTGGAGATCGAAATTACGGAAAGTATGGCAATGAACAATATGGATAATTTCATACAAAAATTAACGGATATAAAAAATATGGGAATCGGCATTTCGATTGACGATTTTGGGACAGGTTATTCTTCGTTCGGGTATTTAAAGCAATTGCCTATTGATACCTTGAAGATCGACAGGTCGTTTACCAACGACATAACCAATTCGGAAGAAGATAATGCGATCGTACAGGCGATTATCGCGATGGCCCATGTTTTAAGACTCAAGGTCATTGCTGAGGGCGTCGAAACGAGCAAACAGCTCACGCTTTTACAACAGTATAAGTGTGACGCCGTGCAAGGATATTATTTGAGCCGGCCATTGGCGGCTGAGGATATTGTGTGGATCATAGGGGGCAGCTTACCTGCTGAGATGTGAATGTATACAGAAAAATCGCAGCATTACACGGCGGCGAATTGTGGTTTTACACAGCCACGGCTCGCCTCCACCATCAAGAAAGCCGACCGCATGAGGTCGGCTTTTTTGTGTGGTTGGAATTACGAAATGATTTGGCCGCGAATTTCTCCATTTGGATTTTGTATGGTGTGTACATTAACATATGCATTGCCGCTTTCAATTTGAAGAACTAGATCACGGATCGTCTTTCCGCTTAGAGGGCCGACTAAATCATTTTGAGTCAGGGTTCCCCGAATAACTCCTCGTTTTACGGAAATGCCAAATTTCGAGGGCCCGAATAGAAAGGCTACTACGGGACCATTTTCATTTCTTCGCCCAAGATGAATATGGGCTTGGGTTACTTTTTTAATATTTTGAATAACTAACCTAAAAAACAACTTATTACCATCACGGTTTAGCTGAAAAACAGCATTTCCTGTAGAAATTGTCCTTACAGGAGGTACTTCGTTTCTTCCTTTTAATTTTGCTTTAAACGTTCTGATATCCCTCACCCCTCTTTTCATTAATAAGGTATATTATTCGATGAGGAAGGGGGAGGTTTGTACATCTGTCTAACGCTTGGAGATTTTTCAAGTGAATGAAGATGAAGTTTATAGGGGACATCAAAACTGTGACTGCACCATAGAAGCCTGTGTGGTAACAATCACAGGGCATCAGAATTATTTTGGCAATAGCTTGTCATCCTGTGCTAGTTGGAGCGTTAAATAGATCTTCTCGATGTCTCTATTGATGAACAGTTTAGAGTTGTAATTGCTTGCGATGGAGTGAAGCAACTGAGGGTTTGGCACATCTTGATCGAGTATGCTAAGGAAGGCTTGGATATCGTATTTGATAGCAACGATCTCTCCTCCCGAACATTGAATTCCGACCGTTGGCGCTTCTAATTGCTCCCCAAACTCCAAATTCACGAGTCTATCTCGAAGTGAGGGCTCTTGAAAACTCATTCGTCGGACAGACTCCTAGCCAAGCTACTTATAAAAGAGGCATTGAAGTCAAATACAGATCGTCTAAAATCAATTCTTGTAATTAATACAACAAGCTTGACCTAGTCAGAACTCTCTCATCTCTTAAATCTTCCATGCCAAAATCGATGAGTATCAAGTATAATTATATCGACAATACAAGCAGCCTGGATACTGCATACCTTGGAGGATTTACTGTTGATGGACCGCACTTCCGAACAAAGACTTCGCCGACTGCTCGATAGCCTGGGCTATAATTCTCATTCCCATTTGTACGAATTGGGCGACAAACAATGGTTTTGGGAGGCCGGCCACGAGGCGCTGATCGTATACCGCTCAGCCGGCAAACGAAGAATCGTGCTTGGCGACCCGATCGGGAGCCCCGAAGCCGTGCGCAGGGTGCTCGTGCAATTTATGGCCGACTGCAGCAGGATCAAGTGCGTGCCGGTGTTCTATCAGGCGAAAGCCGACTATCTTCCCTACTATAAGGAGCTTGGGCTCCTATGCGCCAAATTCGGAGAGGAAGCGCAAGTCGACCTGCCGGATTTTCATCTGAACGGAAAAAAATGGCTGAAACTGCGCACCCGCATCAATAAATTTGCGCGGGGCGACTACTCCCTGAAGGTGCATTCCCCGCCTTACGCCGCTTCCTTCCTGAGCCGCCTGCAAGCCATATCCGACGATTGGCTCGGAGGCCGGAAGGAAAAAAGCTTCTCCGTAGGCTCCTTCTCGCCCGAATATGTCTGCCGGTTTCCGGTGGCCGTGCTGGTGGGTCCGGATGGCTGCGAGGAAGCGTTCGTCTCGCTGGCGGGGGATCACCGGCCGCACAAGGCGTCCCGCGGCACGGACGTGCGCCGTCAGCTAACCATCGACCTGATGCGCTATACGAAAGACTGCCCGCACGGCACGATGGACTTTCTGTTTCTGTCCCTGTTTATGTGGGCCAAAGAGCAGGGCTACGACGTATGCAGCCTGGGCATGGCTCCGCTTGCAGGCGCCGACGAGCTGCTTCTGACCAAGCTGTTCTACAAATACGGCTGCAAGCTGTACAATTTCAAGGGGCTTTACGAGTACAAGAACAAATTCGCCCCAAGGTGGGAGTCCGTCTATCTGGCTTATCCTCCCGCCACCTTGCCCGTTACGCTCGCTTCGCTCGCTTACATTATCCACCGGCCATATGCCGGCAAGGCGGCGGAGCAGTATACGCTTCCGGACCGTAACGAGGAAAAATCGATTTTGCGCAAGAGAGCCTGAATCGCGTCAAGAAGCCCTCCGCTGCCGGAGGGCTTCTTCATTCGGTCATTAAGATTGAGAAACAAATCTGCTTCTATAATGCTGTGGAGTTTCGCCGGTGTACTTTTAAACGAATAACTGAAATAATGGGAGTTCTCATATCCCAATTGCTCAGCAATTTCAAGCACGTTCATTTTTGTGCTTTTCAGCATTTTTTTCGCTGAATTCATTTTCGTTTCGATGATGTTTTCATTAATGGTGTTTCCCGTTTCTCGCTTAAACACAGCACAAATATAGCTGGGCGATATAAAAACCTTATTAGCATTATCGGCAAGCGAAAAGCTTTTGTAATTCAACGAGCCTTGCGGTCCCCTCCATATCGCTCATTTGTCGGCGGCGCCGGCGTCCATAATATCGTTTATATGAATAATCGAGTTATTCCCTGAATAAAATTTGTAGCTTTTGGCGTTGCAAGCATAGTTATAGGAATGACTTACCGCTTTCATGCTGACGCAATGACCAACCCCATCGAAAGCGTGATCCCGTCAAAATCATGAAGCAGCTGCTCTATGCTCTCGAAGATCTGCGTCATTTTATCCTCGTGGCAGAACTCCCCACACTGAATAGATGAGCATTACGCCACCTCCCCAAACATCCTAACCATTACACTCCGGCGAATTGTGGTTTTACACAGCCACGGTTCAGTTTCTAGAATCCCTTTCCCAGAAAGGCATTAAGGCCATTTTAGGGAAAGGGGTTCAACACGCCCATTCTATTTTTATGCACTTTTCTACAACTCCGCCCCCTTATACCCCATCTTCCGATAACCCTTCACTCTTTTCTTGAACATCGCCATCAACATAGGCACCTGAAGATCGATATAGTCATATATTTTCACTTCTTCTTTATTGGCATGACTTCGGTGCAAGCGGCCTGCATATTGCTGCAAGGTGCCTGACCAAGAGATGGGATGGACAAGGAACAAGGTGTCCAGTCTGGCGTCATCGAAGCCTTCGCCTATCAGCCTGCCGGTAGCGATGATTACCCGTTCTTGATCATCCGGAATAGATGCGATTTGGGCGCGTAGAGCTTCTCTCTGCTTTTTTCCCATTCTGCCTCTAAGCACAATTACGTTTTTGGCAAAGGCTTGCAATCTCTCTGCAAAATATTCAGCATGAGCAGTCCGTTCAACCAGCAGCAGCGGAGAGCGGCCTTCATTCAGGCAGATAAGCAAATCGTCAAAAATAAGCGTGTTGCGCTCCTCGTTATCTACAAGCTGCTGATAAATATCCTGAATACCGGTAACCGCTTTTCCAGGTGTAAGCTGAAAATGGGTATACCGGGGAATGACTCTTAGTGTAAATCCTCTGGAGCTGCTTAAAGTTTTAGCATCCACCTTCAATAGCACTGGTCCAAGCTGGAATCGTACGATAGCTTCTTGTCCGTCCTGACGTTTAGGGGTGGCAGTTAAGCCAAATACATACTTTGCGCGGACTTCCCGTAGAACCTGTTCGAAGCTGTAGGCTGATACGTGATGGCACTCATCCACAATGACTTGACCGTATTCACTTACGAAGGGTTTAACATTCCCTTTATAGTTGAGGCTCTGAATGACAGCAATGTCGATAATGCCGGTTCGTTTATTTTTGCCGCCGCCAATCATACCGATTGCTTGTTTGGGGATTTTCAAAAAGGTTTGCAAACGTTCCTGCCATTGCTCCATAAGCTCCCGGCGGTGCACCAAAATAAGGGTATTTGTCTTTCTTGACGCGATGATGCTGGCGGCTACGACCGTTTTACCGAATGCGGTTGCCGCCGCGAGAACGCCTATTTCCCGGTTTAGAATTGCTCTGGCTGCAGTATCCTGAAGAGTAGTCAGCGTACCGGTGAACTCTGCCTCTATTGAAGTTCCAGACGAACGTTGATCGTCAAGTAATACTTTAACTTGATTTTGCTCAAAAAAGGATATTAAATCCAGCAAGCATCCCCTTGGAAGAGCTATATGATTCTCCAGATCCTCTGCGCATGAGATAACCCGAGGTTTACCGTAGGTGGAGAGCCGCATAGCTTGTGCTTTATAAAAATCGGGGTTCGAGAACGATGCAAGTTTAATCAGAGAATGAACGGCACTTGAAGGAAGTCCGGATTTAGGAAAATAAAGTCGATCTGATTGTAGAATCTGTATTTCAGAAGGCAATGATTTCATCAAAATCGGCTGCTCATGAATATATTTACGCTGTTCCTCTGCCATTCCGGCCAATTTATCGTCAGTTTCTGCAATCAGGGTGTCATTGTTGAACAGTCTATGTTCCCCATGCTTGTATATAAATTGCTTCACCTCATCCTCGGTTAGTTTGCCAAGTCCGGATAATATACCCCATTGGTCAGCATAGGGCTCAAAGTGTTCATCAACAAAGACGCTGTTTCCCTGTTTACGTGGTCCGCCTTGAAGCGGAAGAGCAATGAGGTTCCCGAATCCGCCTTTGGGCAGTGTATCCTGATTGGGAAACAGACGGTCATAGGATTCCATGCCGAGCTGATATCTTTTGTTCATGGTTAAACTCAGCAAAGTCATTCCCAATCTTCTGGCTGTAGCCGCTTCAATATTTTGACTGAAGAAAATCCAAATGTGGCCACCATTGCCGGAACGTGAGCGCTCCAACAGTGCGGGTATTTCATGACTTGTGCATAGCTGCATCACGGCAGCAACATCCTGCTTCCAATCGTGTTTGTCAAAATCCATGGCCAAAAACCAGCAGGTCTCATCGGGCAGCATTGGATATATACCAATCGTTCGGTCCTGTCTTGCATCTAAATGGGCTGACAGCACTTCGTTTGTAAGAGGCATGAAGCTCTGGTGTTTGCAGACGGAGCATTTTACTCTGGGTTTCTCGCAAACGGAAGTCCACTCATTGGCGCAGGCGGGCGAGTATCCGGACTTGCCTTGTTTGTTGCTCCAGCGAATCGGATATACATCATCTCTGCCTCGAAAATAACTTCTATATAAGGCGAGCTTATCCCCTACCGTAGAGTACTGGTGAACATTGGTCTCTCCACCAGTTGTCTCCTTGCTTTCTTTTGCCGGGGAGGTGGAATAAGACATTATTTGTACATTTGTACTTGTTATATTTTCATCATCACTAAGTCCCAGGAGATTTCTCAACCGGGAGATTTCCAGCTTAAGTTCTTCAATATGCGCTAGAGCCGCGTTATACTTATCCTCCATATTGTCCATTGCTTAGTCCTCGCGTTTTATTTATATTATACCTTGTAAGCTGTAGAGTAATAATGCTGGGAATTATAACCTGATTAAGGGGATTAACATCATGCTGAAATTAAGAAACTCAACCATTAAAAAGCATTTGAACAATTTTACGAGGGAAGAGCTTGAGGCTGAAATCTTGAATTTGGTCAAGAAATACCCGATCATTCAAGAACATTATTTTTCAGTGTTATTTCCTGATCAAGGCGAGGTCTTAGGCAAGTATAAGAAAATTATTGAGAAGGAATTTGGCCACAAGGGAGAGATTTTGCGGTACCCGATTGTGAAGAAAGCAATAAAGGACTTTAGTAATGTTTCAAACAACAAGGAGCAAATTGCAGAAATAATGGTTTTTACAGTGGAATGTGGAGTGGACTTCACACTTTCATTTGGAGACATTGATCAAAAATTCTACCATACTATAGCAAGCATATATGAACAAGCCTTAAAGTATATTGTAAACAATCAATTAGAAGACAAGTTTGTAGATCGATGCAAAAAATTGATGCAGAGCAGTCAGGATATTGGCTGGGGTTTTGGATTTGATATGATGGATTTGTATCATGACTATTTGGGACACATGGATGAAGAACACCTTGAGTAGCGAATACGGACGAATTATTTAACCGCAAGGATTGTGTCATAATATTATAAATAAAAATCGAAATCTGAGCGAAGTGCTATCCTAATGCTGCCCCAAAGAGAAGAATGGCAACGGTTATTGAAAAAGGCCAATCAGCATGCAGTCGCAGAGGCTAAAAAGGCTGGAGCCTCCATTTATTATATAAAGGACGGCAAAAGGATACGTGAAGATGCTACAGGACAAAAATTCGAGATTACTTACGATTTAGCCGGAAATCGTACTGAGCTTGTTAGTCATGACTGAACTTGAGTCCGTAATGACGGTTTTGCTGCACTAATGGAGCCGGGAAAAGTACAATCAGCCTTCAAATGAGGGATTATGTTGGAACCATTATTGATCCTGACCAGATTGCCAAAAGGATTAACCCGGAAGATCCCAGAAGTGCAGACCTGTCTGCCGGACGAGAGGCTGTAAGGCAAATAAGGGAATTAATCGGGTAGCTTCAAGTGTGGATATCTCATACAATTCCAGCAACAATCCCCGCCAAATTGTAGTTTTGCACAGCCACGGTTCGCTTCCACCATAAATCCACAACCGTAAGAGGTTGTGGGTTTTTGCTTTTTATGGATACATCTCGAACAAGTTTTAATAAGCAACAGTAAAGGCTAAAGCCTTAAAGTATTCTTTTAAACGGAAGCGCTGTGTCTAATGATTTTGGGCATGGTATTTTTTCTTGTGGACGACAATAATTAGATCGGAGGATGTGTAGATGATTCTATTGGTTCTTTGGTATGGGGACAGCAAGGAATAGACGACTTCCCTTCCACCCCTCCTTATTGAAACTTTTTCCAATTAATTTCGTCTAATGGATGTGGCTATATTGGGATGGATAAAAGGGGTGGCTGTCATGAAACAGCGTAGGCGATCTTTCATCATAATGGGTTGTATTATCGTTATAACGCTTTCCATTGTATTGTTCTTCTCAATAGTTAATAAGAAAGACAATCATGTACCTGCTGTGGAGCCCGCACCTTCTGTACAATCTCCTGATGCAGGAGAAAGTGCTTGGAAGCCCCTGGAAGGCGAATTTATGACAGACAAGAAGGAGCCTCAGGTGCTGTGGAAGCGAGGTCCGCAAACGATTTATGTGCAGGATCTTCATCTCTACAACATCTCGGACGGAGCGGGTAAGGAAGTGCTGCACGAATGGAAGAAACCGCTGGCTGCGCAGGCATGGCTGAATGGACAGTATATGCTCATTGGCACCCAGCTTTTAGAGGAGGGTTCCGGGAAAGAGGGACGACGAGGAGATTGGATGGCTGTTCGTATAGAGCCTAAGCCAGTCGTGATTGCTCAGCAGGAATTATTTTTTGGGCCGCAAGAGGTGCTAACCATGACGGCGGCAGAGGAACCGCGTCTATTCTTCGTCAAGGTGCTCAATGGACCAGGCTTCTCGGAGCATATTTTTGATCCTTCCAGCAATGAGTGGGTATCTTTGAATAGGGAGTTCATGGATGATGCTACAATGAAAATGCCGGCAAAGGTACAGGGCTTGCGTTACTTCTCTGATACTCAATCGTTTCAAGGGACTTCAATATACTCTTTCACCGATGAGAATGGCAGCATTGTTTATATCCCAGAACCTAATAATGATGCGTGGCGCTATACCGGTTATGAGCTGATTGACGCCAAACGGGTGACCTTTCTGGAGGATTCCCCGCAGTTCTTGGGACGTTTCCGCAGCCAGGACGGGCAGGAAGCATGGACGTTTATCAACAATGGTTTTAGCTCCTTGCTTCCGGCAGAGCCAAGATTGTGGCAGAAAGATTGGCAAGCGCTGAATCCCCGTACGTTCACGTATGCTTCGCCTGACCGGTTGGAGGTTATTCAGTACAAGGACGGGGACGCGAAAGAACTTAACCCGCCAATATACACGCAATTCTCAACCCAAGGTGCAAGGCTTGTAACTGCTAAAGGGTCGTTCATGGAATTTGAATTAAATGGGGAAACAAAATATATTTCCTGGCATGATCTCATTCATACCGAGGATTCAATTCCGGAAGCGATCTGGGCGTCCTCTATAAACGATGTCACCGTTAAGCAAGAAGATCGGCCGCCCTATTCCTTTGATTGGGTTAGTCACGATGTCCTGGAATGGAGCTTCGAGGAGGATAATACAAACGCTTCAGTTCCAGCAAAGGTTAAGCAGGCGGTAGACGAGGTACATCAGGATTCAGATTATAGTTTTGCGAAGACATACCGTAAGCTCGGTTCCCGGTGGTATGTGCTCGTTGACCGGCATTTCTACGAGTACAAAGACAACAAACTTGTAAAAATCGGCGAGTTGCCGATAACGGTCTCTGTTACTACTGGAGAAGGGTTTGCCGGTCGCGGAGCCAGAGATTACGTTCGCGTGAATGACGGATGGATCGTTGCGGATACGGAAGGCTCTCGGGTGCTCATGCTGAATGATAAGCTGGAGATCGAGACAAGACTCGAAGTTGCAGCTCCGTATCAGCTTACGCTTGAAGGAGAGCAATTGCATATCGCTTCAACTGCCTACCGCTACTCCACAGATATGGCATTGAAGCAAATGAGTGCCAAGCCGCAACCGTTTCAATTTACAGCCGGTATGAAAAAGACGGTGTTCGAGCATTTTCACCCCCAGGAGTGGTATCAAGATCGGCAAAGCGGGCTCACGTGGTACTATCTTAACGGTTATTTATATCAGTATGATGAAGGGAAGCGGGAGTATCGTTCATTCTACATCGGTTATAATGAGAACGCGATAGCGGGTGTGCGGATTGTTCCCTATGAAGACGAGGTCATTGTGTTGCTTGACCGCCGTTTAGAGCGTTTTGACCGGCAAGGAAAGTGGCTTAGCTCTTTAGCGTTCCCGCGTTCTGAGCCTGATGGCATCTATGACCGTACGACACAAGGGGAAAATAGTTTGATCATCGACGAGGCGACAGATGTCTTTTACCTTGTGCAGGGCTATCGCATTCTCGGAATTGATTGGAAGCGGAATGAGGTGAAAACGATCTTTCGGCAAAACTATGCGGACATTGGCGAGCTTATTAAGCATGGGGGCCATTTGTACTTTATGCTGCGCAGCAACGAGAATGATCGATATCGGCTTCAAGAGGAAGGCAAGATCGCAAGGACGAAGATGTATACCGAGATTGTGAAGATTGATCTGCGATCTCTCCGTGTGCACCGTTCCTTAGCAGAGGGCTATTATGATGAAATGTCCATAGATGCCGACGCTGACTCTCAGCCTGCCTTCGTCCTGATAAGTTACCCCTAAAGACTTAGCGGCTAACATGAGAATGCAGAAAAAGTAATGGAAATAGCGGAGGGAGCATTAGATTTGCGGAAAAGACACCGTGCTAGGTGTCTTTTTTGCTTTGTGTTATCTGTTTGACGGGCAACAGGTATCAAGGTATCATTTGGATAACGAACGTTAGCTATCTTGTGAATAAGGAGGATTAGTTATCATTACTAATCAAGTAAACATAACCTATCTGAATCTTGATTCGACGCCGATAAAGAATGCTACTAAGAATGAAATCATTAATATTGCGATTCACTTATTTTCTCAAAGAGGGTACAGAGGAGTATCGATTCGACAAATCACCAAGGAGGTTGGCATAAAGGAGAGTTCGTTGTACAAGCACTTTCAAAATAAGGACGAGATTTTAGCAACGATCTTTTTTAATTTTCGCAAAGAAATTGCCAAGATCTTACCTCCGCAGGATAAGCTGGATGAAATTGCTGCGGTAATGAGTCCAATCTTATTTCTGGAACAAGGCCTGGCTAACTTCAAAGCACATATTGATAATATAACCATGCGGAGAATTTGGCGGATCATCTACATTGAAATGTTTTGCGATCTCACGGCGAGAGAAATATATTATGAGCATATTGTTAATAGGACGATTGATTGTCTGGAGATTGTATTTTCTAAGATGATAGCACTGAAGAAAATAAGACCGCAAAACCCGAGGATGTTGGCTATAGAATATCAGTATTGTGTTTTTGAATTAATTAAGGAGTATAATCTATTAAAATTTGAAGATAAGAGTACGGATAAGGTCGAACAGAAGTTAAATAACCATATTATCTTTTTCGTTAATGCCATAACGGCGGATCAATAATCCGTATCACCTAATTAGGAGAGATTAATATGGAGAAGTTAGAGCTAAATAACCTGCAAAACATTGCTTTACGATTTCAAATAAATACTATATCTTCCTATTGGCCTCTATGGATGCTTGCAAGCAGAACTATATTGTTTGCTGTTGTCCAGGGGCTTTTTATAATTGTTTTTGGATTATCGTTGGCTGCATCCGCTGTTTGGTGGCCTATATCAGCAATTATTGCCAATATGATTTGCTTCATAATACTACGTTGGCTCGTGGCCAAAGAGGGGATAAGCTACCGAGATCTCATTCATTTTGATAGAAAAAAGATTAAACAAGATGTTAGGTCATCTATTATCATTTTGTTTGTTGGGATTGTATTCGGGTTTGGCGGAATTTATGGCGTTTCTTATCTCATGTATGGGGTTGCAGTCCCCAATGAGGCAATGGCACAACCACTTCCTATCTGGGCAGCAATAATTGGTTTACTGGTATGGCCAATAACAAACGCTTTGGTTGAATTACCTACTTATATGGGATATTGTTTGCCTCGGTTGGAAGTCAAGTTGAATTCAAGGGTTACTGCGTTAACCCTTTCAGCATTCTTTTTAGCGTTTCAGCATTTTACGCTACCTGTAACTATTGATATGAAATTTATGATTTGGCATGTTGGTTGCATGATTCCTTTGGCATTTGTGGTAGGGGGCTTGTATTTGAAATTAAAACGACTGGTTCCTTTCATGATCGTTCACTATATAATGGATCTCATGTCTGTTATGGGTGTCTTTATAATATCGCTTAATGTTTAGTCGATGTACAATCAAATGGTTCATGGAGCGGGGCGTTTGCTTTGGTGACATCAAAACTGTGACTACGCCATGTGTGGCGTGATCTTCAGGGGTCTCCCCTTTAAATATTGAATATTTTCATACACCAATAAGCTTTAGTTTCCCGTCCATATCGTAAGTCCAATGAATGTTTGGAGATAATGTATTCGGAGTGAGCAAAAGATGGCGGCTCCTTCACGGTCATAATATTGTTTTAAACTAATCGATGCCGCATCAAGACGTTAATACTTGCGTAATCGCTTGCTGGATGAGACGGTCTGTCAAGGTGGGTATGCCTAAGAATTGAGTTCCACCGCTCGGTTTCGAGATTTTGACCCTTCGTACTGGACTTGGTTCATAGGTTCCGCTTTCGATTTTTTCTCGAATCGTTTGCCAGTTTTGCACGATGTGTCTGCGTAAGTCTTTTACCGACATGCCATCTGCGCCGTGGCTCCCTTTTTGAGATAATGTTCATGCTGGGCGCACTAAAAAGAAGGAGTAGCTCAGCGATAAAGCTTCTCCTTCAATATTTCAACTATACTAAATGGTTAGATTTCTATTCTCTTTATTGAAATAATTATTTGCACTCTTATTAAACAAAGCTATCGATAGAATTACTATATATACGATTCTTGGTAGAATAAAGTCAGCATAAATTACTAATGTGAAAAGACACCAAATTATTATTATTATTCTCCCCCAACTCTTCCCTTTTAACATAACTATTCCACTTAGTAATAATACAAGTGAACTTAAATACATAATAATTATTTTAATTATATTTGAAGATGGGAAGATTATTATCTTTAATTCCATGTCGTAGAATATTCTTAATGTGTGGGAGAAAGCGGTAATTGCGGATAGAGCAATTAATATAATCGAAATAATTGTTATAAGTACTGGTCTTTTATTCACTAATTAGCCCTCCTTTAAATTTTGGTTTTCCTTTTTTTCTTCGCACTTTCATCTAACGTCTTATTTCCGAGCTTCGCAAAATAATTCCATACTTGACATATTCTCGAAATCGTTGAATTATCCTGCCCGTGGACTTGGATCCCGAGAGCTATTCTGTTCATCCCCTACTTGTTCAACCTTGGTTAGGCTGGCTCAGACGTTGATCCCGTATCACATGCGATAGTGTGGAAGACAAGAAGGTTAGGGGTTGCCGGTGAAAATACTACAGGTAAGTTTGGCTTGCATGCGTTGATAATTATAAAAATAGATGTACTCTTCAATCGCTTGATGAATCTCCGGTTCTGATTTAAACTGATAGTGATACAACTTCTCTGTTTTGAGATGCGAAAAGAAGGATTCGATGCATGCGTTTTCCAGGCAGGTTGCTTTGCGAGAGAGGCTGCCTTTAACGTTGAACGCTTTTAATCGTTGGTTTGTACGCTTGAGACGTATACTGGAAGCATTGATCCGAATGGAGCACGGCGCCTGATACGTCTCTTTTCTTGGTCCATTGATCCACCGTATCTAGAACAAGTTTGACGTCATTCCGACCGGATAATTGCCATGCTACGATCTCATTGTTAAACAGATCCTGAATGACTGACAGGTAATAAAAACGTGGGCCATACGAGATATACGTAATATCGGTGACCATCTTCTGCATTGACCTATCGCATGAAATTGGCGCTTTAATCGATTAGGATAAACGACTGAAGGTGTGTAGCTGGAATAATTTCGTTTCTTGCGAATGACAGACTGGATGTCACATTCTTTCATAAGTCGCCATACTTTTTTGAATGTGTCATGGAATTCTTAGCAGGAGAAGGCGCTGCGTACGGCTATCGCAAGCTACCCGATAATGTTAGACCAGAAGTTCTAGAAGCGTTCTTTGATGTGTTTGAAGGAGATGAAGGCATCCTTGAGGATTTAAGGGACCGATGATATGCCAATCTTCCTAACCAAAGAAGAGGTTATTTCAGCCCACTATTTTATGATGAAAAGAATGAACGACGCAGAGCAAGCGGGTGTGAAGAATCATGGCCTGCTGGAATCTGCCGTACATAGAACTGAGCAAAGTGTTTTTGGAGATGATGCTTATCCCAATATATTTTGTAAAGCTGCGGCTCTACAGGAATCTCTGGTGAAAAATCATTGCTTCCACAACGGTAATAAACGGACGGCCTATCTAGTTACAAAATCATTCCTTATGTTAGATGGAAAACATTGAAGAATGGAACGTAAATATGCAGTGGAGTTTATCGTGGATATTGCAAAAGGCATGCATTCGTTGGAGACTGCTGCACATATTTTGAAAGAATATTCTGTAGACAGATGACAACAGCTCGACCGCGTGAGGTCGGGCTGTTGTATATATATGAGGAGAAGGCAAACGACTATTTTGCGTTCTCATCTGGCTGATGAATTCCAAATGTATTTCCTTCTGTATCAATATAATACCCTTGCCACGCCATCCCAGGCAGTGCATACTTTGGCAATGCGAGCTTGCCTCCAAGGCTAACAATTTTTGCTTCAGTAGAATCGTAATCTTCTACTCCCATTGTGCATGCATAACCATTCATAGCTTGGCCTGGTTCTGGGGAGGCGCATTGACGCTGCATTAAAGCTCCGTTGATTCCAAGCTCAGTAGCTTCTCCAGTCACAGCTCCAAAGTAGGGCATTCCAGCATAACTGCTCCAATCCTCAAATGTCCATCCAAATACCTCTCCATAAAACTTCTTGGCACGCTCCATGTCATCTACATGAATCTCGAAATGAACTAATCTTCCCATGACTTCCTCCTTTGATTTGTCTTTCTTAATTCTTTCTTTAATTATGTTCCCCTTTCCTACCTCTATATAAATAAAATTATTGAAAATTTTTATTCTGTGGAACGCTCATGAGATGGAAATTTATTTTGCACCATGAATTAAATAGTAGTTTTTTAGTGTGAATGCCATAGAAAATATTGGGACATTATAGTATCATTAATTTGGTAGGTATACTAAAAAATAGAAGGGAAACAGTTCATGAAAACAGGGAGAAAAAAATTAACTTTATTATTACTATTACTATTGATGTTTAACTCATTGGGGGTTGTGGCCCCAATTGCCAGCGCAGATTCAGCAACGGAATCTCTTGAGCTCCCTCTCCCGAATGATTTGACAGACTGGCTGCTGGACGAAGATGCGGGTTATATTTATGCAATCTCTAGCTCGTCAAATAATCTTTATTTTATTCGACTTAGCGATTTTAAGATCGAAAAAACGCTGAATGTTGGTTCTAACCCGTATTATCTTGCAAAGGATGGGCAGTCTCTGCAGATTGCGCTTTCAGGAGCGACTATGATAAAGACGGTTGACCTCTCAACTCAAAACATATCGGACACGATTATTACAAATGCAGTACCTACCTCGGTGGCTGCCTCTTCCAAATATCTTTTCTACGGGACAAGTGACAGGAAGGTTTACAAATATGACAAGGCTACTCGAAAGAGCAGCGAATTAAAAATTGGTTTTTGGTTTGATAATGTAGCTCTTGCGGTTGATGAGTTATCCAATACACTCTATGTCGGTAATTTGTCTTCTTATGCCGGAATAACGGCTATAGACGTTGAGACCGGAGCAGAGCTAAGTAAAGACATTGATGACGATATGCAGATTGGAGGGCCTTCTTTATCGCTCAAACATATATTTATAGATGATCAATCCGTATATTTTGGCGGACATCAGTTCAATAAAGATAATCTGGCAGAAACCACAGGCACCTATACTAGAACGAATGGCTACTATACTTACCTCGAAGCTGTAATATTGGATGTAACGGATTCCTATGTTCTTACCACTCAAGGTGTATACGATAAAGTTACTTATACTCCGTTGGTTCAATTCCCTTCTAACAAAAGGTTTGCATTGCTCGATTCGAACGGACATGCGTATCTTGCAGGCATTGAGAATTGGTATGATCAATTAAATAAGATCACTCGAATCGATCTTACGATACCGCAAAAGACTACCGTTAACTTAAACACTAATTCTTATTCTATTAGAAGCGATCAACCGATAACGGATTGGACGACCACGGACAATTCTCCTTACATCTATGCCATTGTGGCAAGCACCAACGAACTTGTTGTTATTCGTAAGGACGATATGAGTGAAGTTAAGAAGATGTTCATCGGTTCTAATCCGAGAGAGATAAAAATTTTTAATAACAAGGTTTATGTCATCTTTAAAGGCGAGAACCACATTAATGTTATAGATTTGGAAAACGGGATGCCATCAGAAGCGGCCACTGCCCAAATCACCACGAAGAACTACCCGCTTAATGTCTTTCCCGATAAGAACAATCGGATATTGTACAATGGCGGGAGATCTGGTGGAGGTATTAGCGTGACATCGGCTGTCTATACCTCTGTTACGGATGCGGTTTATAATGAAAAGAGCACAGGAATCTATAGTCCAGACAACTATGTATTGAATCCGGATCAAGAGATTCTCTATGGTGGAGATGGTTCCAACCTCTATAGATACAATAGTCAAAATTTTAGTTTGCTTGAAAGAAACAACAAAGCAAATGGATATTACTATTCCAATATGTTTCTTGATGAAAACTATCTATACTATGGCAATCTTAGGTTCGATGCGAACCAACCTTCTATACTATATGGGACTTATCCAGAAAGGATTATTTATGCGCGCGGGAGTCTCGTGTTCAGTAATAGTGCCGTCTACGACAGAGATAGTTTTACAAAAACATACGAATCTTTAGTGAGTATCAAAGATGCCTATGTTGATGCAGATCATACCATTTTCATATCAACTGATAACCGTTTATATAAATTTAAAAACTTTGAAGAGATGCAAACAGTCATGAATGAGACTCACCTGCCTGCTAATGCTGTTTTCGTGGATGAAGATTTGACCTCCGGTATGATTGACGGGTATTTGTCCATTGAACCACCGGTCGATCAGGATGGGATTAAGGGATATGCCGCGTACTATCTTGATCGGTTAGGCAATAAACTTATGCAAGTTGGAATATATAAGAAGACAGAGTTATCGACAGATTCGCTCTTTGTTTATGAAATATCAAATTCGACCCTGCCCGAAGGAGCAGTCAGTATTGGGTTGTATCCGGTCATTCGTTATGACACTTACGGCAGCGAACGTACGCTGGACGTTCATCTATCGGTTCCGATTTATGATGCACCGAAATATCTGCCTGTAGACTATTCAGCGACAGATACGAATTTGGACATAAACAAATTTTCGGGTTCGGTGACATGGAAACCGGGAACAAATGAAATACCCGATGTCCGTTATTACTTGTATTTTATAGATGCACATAGTGCGATTGGAGATGAGATAGCCGTTGTGAATGGTGGGAAAGGAACGTATTCCGTTACTATTCCAGAGATGGATGTGCCGGAGAAAGCTTTTGGAATCGGCGTTTTCATGGAAAATGATGATTTCACATCGCCATTCTTTAGCAGAATACTATTCGAAGATAAACGGACTCCTGCTATCCCGGCATCATCCATTTCCGTACAAAAATTCATGGTTCAAGCGGATAAGATCATTGTGAATAACCTTGTAGCTGGAGATATAATACGTGTTTACAACGAGAATCAAGCCTTCATCAAAGGGGGCGGGATCGTTAAACCGAATCAGAGCACAATTACGATTACCATCAGTGATATTGGATTTCCAGGCAATAAAATTTTCCTTACACGAGAAACAAGTAATAGAATGGAAAGCACGGGTACTTTAGTTGTTATTCCTCCAATTACGGATGACAGAGGCAGCGGTGGAGGAACACCAGGCGGCGGAGGTGGAGGAACACCAGGCGGCGGAGGTGGAGGAACACCAGGCGGCGGAGGTGGAGGAACACCAGGCGGCGGAGGTGGAGGAACACCAGGCGGCGGCGGTGCAGGAACACCAGACGGCGGAGGTGGAGGAACACCAGGCGGCGGAGGTGGAGGAACACCAGGCGGCAGTGCTGGAGGCCCAAATGCTGAAGATTCCAAGATAGTGACCACAACCAAAGAAAACACAGATGGAACTTATTCGTCTATGACAGATGTGTCATCGGTATTTATTTCAAATGCAATTAGCGATTCCGACTTTAAGAAAAATCCAATAATTATTATTAAGGCTGATGAAAAAAATGCAACTCAAAACAGTCAATTCCAGATAGATTCAAATACAATATCAAGTATTAATAATAACTCGAAGGATGCAATACTTATTTTTGAATCAACATCTGGCAAGCTTCAGCTTTCGGTGAATTCCTTGTCCTCGTCAGGTTCACGAGTTAGTGGTTCGGAACAGAAGGTAGTCATTACGATTACCCAAGCGGCAAGCGACTACAAGACTAAATTGAGTGCTCAACTCAATAGCACTACCAATGTTCCGTTGGGAGTTCCTGTGGAATTTGAGGTTAAGTTGACAGGAAGCGGTCAGGATATCGTTCTATCAAATTTCTCTGAATATGTTGGTCATACGATGAATTTCAAATCAACAAACAAAGCAGATGCCGTTTATGCAGGCTTAACTTATGATCCGATTACTCAAACATACGTCCCGGTTCCGACCACGTGGGAGTGGAAGGATGGGATCCTGCAGGTAACATTAAAGCGTAAGGGGAATTCCGTATATACCGTTGTTCAAAATCATGTTGAATTTAATGATTTGGATAACAGTAATCCATATAAAGACAGTATCTTAGCGTTAGCAAACAGGATGGTTATTAATGGCTATCCTGACGGAAGTTTCAAGGCAAAATCGGTTGTCACGCGTGCTGAATTTGCTGCCATGCTCAATCGGGCTTTAGGTATTTTGCCTAAGGTGCAGGCTTCTAAAAGTTTTAAAGATATTACGAAAGAAGTTTGGTATGCACCTCAGATTAATGCAGCCGTCGACGCTGGTTTGATTAATGGCTATACCGACGGTACTTTCCGCCCGAAACAAGAAATTACGCATCAAGAAATGATTGTTATGTTGGTGAATGCACTGAAATATAGCGAAGCGAATGTAGTAATAAAAAAGACCTCTTCGACAGAGTATCCCGACAAATTGCCAGATTGGGCAAAACCATATTATACTGCTGCCTTGGATAATGGAATATTGCTGACAAACAGTCCATTCCATTTCCAGACTGGTAAGAACACGCAACGTCAAGAGAGTGCCCTTTTATTGTACCAATTGATGAAGGTATTGAAGCTTACCAACGCGTAGTAAAATGGAGGTGAATTGTGGATTTGCCATACCACAGTTAGCCTCTACCAAACTCATGAGAAAGAGCATCGTATTAGGTGCTCTTTTTTGCTTATTTAATGTGAATAACGGAATGTAAACGAATAATAATAGTTACTTTACTAACACAGTATCGAATGGTCTATTTATCTAAGATTCGGCTATTGCTTGTCTTGTTCGACTGGATAAAATAGAATTATATAATTAATTCCAGAAAGCAGGGCAACGGAATGAAGCTGAATCAGATTGAGGATCGTATAGATCCGATTATTCTTGAGCGTGGGAAAGCCGTTCGAGAAAACGGTCAAATCCTTTCCATTAATGAAATCGAGCCACGGGTTTATCATGCTGAAGTTGAGGGTAGTGAGCTTTACGATGTGGAAATTCAGCTTGGTTCACATGGTGAAGTGGTTTATACATTGTGCGAATGTCCTTACGATAAAGGTCCAATATGTAAGCATACAGCAGCTGTTCTTTTGGAAATCAGAGATGAGCTTTCCAGCATAGAGAAGGCTCCGTCTGCCCCTAAAAACAAGTCTGTTTCAAAAAAGAATATAGCTGACCATTTGTCTAAGCTCAGTAAGAGCGAGTTGATCACGCTGCTTGTCCAATTTCACAATGAAATCAAAGAAGTAGAGCAAGCGCTTACTTTGAAGTTTATTGATGTCGACAAAAAAGAGGGTCTAAACCAATTTAAAAAAGTGATTCGTTCCTCTATTAAGCAAAACGCTGACCGTCATGGCTTTGTTGCATATCGTAATGTTCCCTATGCTATTGCTGGTGCTGAAAAAGTAATGGAGAAAGCAGAGGAAGCATTAAATAAAGGAAATCATCTTCGTGCCGTTGAAATTAGTTTTTGCATTATGCACGAGATGGGTGATTTATTGCAGAGGTGTGATGATTCTGACGGATATGTCGGAGGTCTCATTCAGGAATGCTTGAACGGTATAGATAGTACAGTAAGCCAATTAGAAGATAGCTCCTTCAAGGATAAACCAATCCTTTTTCAACTGCTTCTAAAAGAGGTGCTTCATCCAAGCTTAGTGGGGTGGAATGAGTGGCAATTGTCTCTGATGGGAAGTGCCTCTTATTTAATTAATAATGCTGCGGAAAAGGATTTGTGGAATAATTTGTTAGACGGATTGGAAAGTAATGAACGTAATACATCATCATACAGTTCCTTTTTTACTGAGGAAGCAGCAAAGCTACGGTATCATGTTATTCAAAAGCTTGAAGGCGAAAGCCAAGCTTTGACGTTTTTACAGGAGCATCTCGACATTACGGCTTTTCGCAAAATGGCAATTGAAGATGCGATAAAGAATCTTCAATTCGACAAAGCACTGGAGCTAGCCGAGCAAGGAGAACAGATAGATGCGGCTAAAGGTTATCCTGGCCTTGTTGATAAATGGAAAAAGTGCCGCTACGAAGTTTATGAGCTTACTCATCAAGTGGAGCATCAAATACTACTGGCAGAGGAATTCGCAGCAGCTGGCGATTATAATTATTACTTGAGATTAAAGGAATTATTTAGCAAGGATGAATGGGAAGCGGCATACGAGGGGTTTTTAGACAAGTTAGAAACGAATTGCGATAGGAAATGGAACGCAGCTTCCTTATACACCAAAGTGCTTATTGAAGAAAAGGAGACGCTGAGACTGCTGAAATATGTTCAAAAGCACAAACGAACCTTAGAGGACTTCTACCCTCATCTTGTCGGCGAACATGCAGAAGATGTTTTTCTTCTGTTTACACAAGTGATATCCGAGGAAGCTGCTCGCTCATCGAATCGAAATGAGTATCGGAAAGTATGTGGAACTATTCGTCATCTCATTAAGGCAGGTGGGGGAGTCCATGCAATAAAGATCATTGAACAGCTATGTCTCACTTACCGGAATAGGCCTGCTCTTATGGACGAGCTGCAAAAAATTAAACTTATTTAAAGCTTCGGGCGGCATCAAACATTAATTTGAGTCTTGACACATTCCTAAGATCTAATCGATCTTTAGGAACGTGTCACGAAAAGAAGACGGGAAAGTTAGTTGAATTCATTGAAGCATGGAAGTGTAACAAAGAGGGTGCTGCAATGCAGCAATTCATGTTTAATCGTATACAAAACATGTGGTATGATGACGAGGTTTTAAATCGTAGTTAAGGTTAAAGCTCCAAAGCTTCGTTGGTAATTTTTTTAATATCAATCGGACAATTGGAGCTTTCATGAACGATGTCGGGTAAAATATGCTTTAGAAAATAATCTACGCAATGCAGCTTAATCTTTTTGATTTTGACAAGCGCTTCGCGGTACATAATGACAAATTCCTTCTCTCTGTTGCCTCTTTGCAATTCAGTAAGCGCCTCGTACACCTGATCAAGCTTATCGGCCACTTCAAGAATGAGACCTTCGACAGAATCGTCCTTGCCCTCGCGCAGCTGTTTGAAAAAAATAGGCTTGAGCTCCTCTGGAATATTCTCCTCTATAAAAAGCGTAATCATGCCTTCCTCTACCTGCTGCAGCATGCCGCGCAGTTCCAGCGAGTAGTGCTTAACGGGCGTTTTAATATCCCCGATAAATATTTCACCATAGTCATGGCTGCTCGTAATCTCATAGAGCTTCTTCCAATCGATCGTGACGCCGTTGCGTTCCTCAATATCTGCCAACGTTTTGGCGTATTGTACAACCTTCCAAGAATGAGCCGCTACGCTGTGCTCTTCAAACTTAAACTTACCTGGGCAGCGAATAATACGTTCGAGATCGTTTAGAGATTGAAAATAAGTATGAATTCCCATAGCATGTAATTCCTTTCCATATTTAACGTATAAATTGTTGAATTACAGTAAGTATAATGATTATTTGTTAATGGACGATTAATTTAAAATAGGTAATATATGAAAATATAAACCCCGACCGCATGGCCGAGGTTTTTACTAGCTAAGACAGGCTAGCCGCTATGATTAGCTTGATTCAATTAAGGGCTCTAATGACAGTGATTGAATAATTTCCTCTTGGGTAAAAGGTTGGTTCCTGCCTAATTGTCTGACCCTAACCATATAGGGGCTTTCAGGATTTTTCATATGGTAAAAGCCAGGTACACGCATCACTCTTGATAGATTGGTTATCATAGGATCTGAACTGAATTTTTGGGCTAAAGCTTTTTGAATAGGAACGAATTTGCTTACGGATCCGCCTTGAAGAACCCAATAGATATGATATCCGTTTTTAGTTTCGATTATCATCGTATCCTTAATTTGGCTTCCGTATTTTTTTATAAATGCAATCTTCAATTTTGTTACTCGCTGCTTGGTTCGCAAAGCTAAAAGATGGTATTGACCTTGTTTATTTTTTTTGACTGTAATGGATTGAAGCTGCTCTGCAGGGTCGGATTGAATGGATTTAATCGCTTGCTTGACTTGTTCTCTTGATGGTAAACGCAAAGAAATCTTGTTTAGATCGACGTCGATGAACTGAGCTCGGATTTTTTTGAAGTCACTAGCCTTTGTTTCCCGGTAATTGATCTCCATAAATACGGCATAACCTCTAATATTATGTCTGAGTACATGTATGCGTTTATTTCTCTTGGAAAAGAGTGTAATTTTTGGCGTGAGCTTTTCAAGTAGATTTAGAGGTTTATGCAGCGTCATCGCGGGGTGATTAGAAGAATTGCTGAAGCTCCGTTTTTTGTTTTTAGGGTCATGGACTAAAATAAAATGCAATTGCTCGTTCTGCTGACAGCCTAGTTTTTTGATGAAATGGCGTGCGTGACCGGCGTATTTTCGCAAATTTCTGGTATATTTCACTGAACTTAAACGTTGTGCCACTGAACCACATCTCCTTTAAAGCATGTGTCACCCTTCATTCTTTTCTAAACAATCATATTCGGGCGAGATGTCACAAGTGTGTATCGCAGTACCCATTTTTCAACATGAGATATGTTAATCAAACATATATGTAAAATATATGGTAAAATTCTCGCTCAAGGAAAGGAGGAGATGAGAAATGGAATTTATTATTATCATTTTAGCTGTAGGATTCATCTGCATAATAAGTTATCTTCGAGCGATACATCATTCTCTTCAGAAAATGATCGAAGTGATGTCTAGCGAAAAAGAGAATTAGAATACACCTAGAATGATAACGAACAGGACATTAAAGCAGTTGCTTTTAAAAATATTCCGGATATAAAGGGTATCGATAAATTTAAATTTTCATTTCGGTATCTTGTTAATTTCTTCATGTTCATTGTACAATTTATTTAACTAATTATTGGCTGTTGTGTTAGATAAAAGGTGCATGTCCACGTCATACAAATGGACGGTAAGGTGGCGGCGTTTGAGCATTATAAAAGACTTCTTGCTGCAGTTATCATTAGTCGTTGTGCCTGTTGGCATTTATCAAGCTTATTTGTTAAGCCATATTCGAATCAGAAAAAATATTAATCTTTTTCTAGCTATGCTTTGGGGGAGCTCCATTTTACTATGTATGTCATTTCCAATAAGCTACGGAAACGGCTTGCATCATGACTTCAGAATCGTTCCCTTGCTAATCGGTACATTGTATTGTGGTAGAAGGATTGGTGTATTTTTATCCGTATTGATCATTCTATATCGTTTATATTTAGGCGCAGATGCAGGCTTTTACAGCACACTGCTAAGCATCATCTTTGGATATTCTGTTATCCTTTATTTTCAGAAGACATTTGTAAGTGTTTCAAAAGACAAGCGAATTAAAATGGCAGTCATGCTTTCGTCGTATTATTGCTTCGTGGGTGCTGCATTCGTCGCGATACTGAGGGGCGTTACAACAGAGAGTCTAACCATACAGTTTTTTCACTTCGGATGTGCCGCTGGTTTAGCGTGGTTGATGACCGTTTTAAATGAGAACATGGCAGAGATCCATACGATGCGTAAAGAACTTCAAAATGCGGAAAGGCTGCGGTTGATTGGAAACTTAACCGGTGTATTTGCCCATGAAATCCGTAATCCCATGCAGGTAGCCCGCGGCTTTCTTCAACTGCTCGATACACCCGATCTGCCTGATAAGAAGAAACAGTATATTAAGCTGTCTATTGAAGAATTGGATCATGCAAACAATATTATTCACAATTTTTTGAACTTGGGGAAGCCGGTCTCGGAAGGTAATGAGAACGTGGACGTTGGCGATCAGCTAAGACGAGCTGTGACTCTGATGCAGAACTATGCGCTGACCAGAAATGTCACGATTCAAACCAACATTGAGAATGACTGTTTTGTTTACGGAAATGCGCAAAAAATGAGCCAGTTCCTGATCAATATTATGAAAAACGCAATTGAATCGATGCCTGTTAGAGGGACGATTTGGGCTACTTGTATATCCGTGGATGGTTCACAGGTCGAAATACGCGTGAAAGATGATGGAATAGGGATGTCGGAGGAGGAAGTAGAACGACTCGGTTCTCCCTATTATTCCTTGAAGGAAAATGGCACTGGATTAGGTATGATGGTTTGCTTCCAGATTATTAAATCCTTTAAGGGAAAATTAAAGGTGTTCAGTGAACGAAATGTTGGAACAGAGGTCGTGGCGAGGCTTCCGAAGGCTTAATGGTGCCACGGCTGCTCTGTATTACGCATTTTGTTTGCCGGGAAGAGGCTGTCGGCATGGTCGGCAGCCTTTTTTGTGTATATATCGCAACGCCGATTTAGCGGCGGGCGCATGCGGCATCCTTCGGCCTCTTCATGAGGTAGAGGGTTTTTTTCGCTTATTTGGGCTGTAGCGGTTATAGACAATTAGTTCGAATTCATGTATAGTTGAATACACAAGTAACCAACCATTCAACGTCACAATCGTTCTTAGAGAAAAGAGGTCCTTGATGAAACCGACATTGGATGAATCCCAACCCATTTTTCAACAGATTGCACAAATGATCATGGACGAGATTGTGGGGGGCGAATTGAACGAAGAGGAACAAATTCCTTCCGAAAATGAATTGTCGCGCTTCTATAACATCAATCGGGCGACAGTACGCAAGGGTCTCCAGTCTCTGGTGGATGCAGAGATTATTTATAAACAGCGAGGGATAGGCATGTTTGTAAAGAGCGGAGCGAAGCTGCAATTGTTGAAGGAACGTCAGCATCACTATCGCGAACAGTTCGTCCTTCCCTTGTTGGGAGAAGCGAAGAGAATTGGATTAAGCAAGGAGTCGGTCGTTCAGTTGATTCTGGAGGAGGAGTAATGATGATATGCGTAAACGAAGTGGCATATTCGTACGATAACGTTCCCGTTCTCGAAAAAGTATCGTTTGAGGAGAAGGAGCCGGTAATCGCGGGGCTGTGGGGGCGCAACGGGGCCGGCAAAACAACGCTGATGAGACTACTGGCCGGTCATCAACGGCCACACGGCGGAACGGTTCAAGTTATGGGCTTGGAACCTTACGGTAACCCGGCGGCAGTTCGGCATGTTTGCTACTTGCAGGAGGATCATCCTTTCAGCACGATATGGACGGTGCAGGATACACTTCGTTTCGGTAGATATTTCAATGCCAATTGGGATCAAGCTACGGCAGACCGTCTGGTCGAAACTTTCAAATTGGACCGCAAGAAGAAAGTACGCAAACTGTCCAAAGGGATGAAGTCTGCGCTTCAGTTTATTATCGGGTTATCTAGCCTCGCCGACGTAACGATACTCGATGAGCCGACGAACGGCCTGGATGCCGGAATGCGGAGAAAGCTATATGAGGCATTAAGGGAAAGCCATGAGGAATCGCCTCGACTCATTCTGATTTCGACACATCATATTGAAGAAGTCCAAACGCTCTGTGAATCGTTGATCGTTATGCACAAGGGCAAGTTGCTGCATCATCAACCGATCGACGAGTTCCGCGAGCAAGGCATATGGTTGGCTGGCGAACGGAACGCGGTGACAAGCGTTATTGACGGTCATAAAGTGCTGGAGCAAAGCGCGATAGGATCAAAAATCAGGGTGATGCTCGACGCCCCATATTCGAAGCAATGGAAAGAGCAAGCGCATGCCTATGGACTTTCCATTGAGAAAGCGGACTTGCAAAATTATTTGCTGAATATAACGGAAGATGCGGAGGTAAACGTATGAACGCACAGAGCGCGGTATTCCGATTGTTATACGAGGATGTGAGCTGGTATTTTGCCAAACTTATGCTGCTGTTCATTACCGTTCCGTTGACGATCGTATGGATCATCGTCGGCTTGGTCTTTGACCTCGATCGGGAAACGATAGCCGCGATATCCGGGCCAGCGTACTTCTTTATCGCCGGTTTCGGACTCTTAGGATTCAAGTCCCTCTTTTCAATATCGATCGGAATGGGAAGCACGCGCGAGCACTTCCTTAAAGCTTACTACGGCGTGGGCATAGGGGGCGTTATTTTCAGCGTCTTGTGTCTGAACATCTGCCAATACGCGTTAGTCACGCTCTATCAATGGAATTCGGTAGAAGCCGGCATTCTGCATGCTGCAAGGTTGTTTCTGGAAGAGTACCATTTCTTCGGCTATTTGTGGATCGATCTGATGGTGGGCATGGCATGCTTCGGTCTTACTTTTTTCGGCTATGCCATCGTGTATCGGGTAGGATTTATCCGCAGCGTTATCATGCTCATGATCGTAACGGTCGCATGCATATTTCTTTATTATGGCGGCACTATTTCCGCCTTGTTCGACTGGATTTCGAATTTCAAGATGAGTACGATGGCGACCGCTTCATGCGTCGGGGCGGTGAGTCTGGCTGCGTTATTCGCAACGTATCCGATGCTTCGCCATGCGCCATTGCATCCGATGCCGAGAAAGGGATAACGAATAAATGGATGGACCGCTATCAATAACACATAGCGTCCTGTCCGGATCGAGTGTACGAGCGGCATTCGAGAAGCGCAAACGGCAGAAATGCCGTTTTTTGCTGTTTAGGAAACTATACACATCCCGAAACTATGGATAACTCTGATGTAATTAGAGCTTGCTGAACGACATGAAAAGCAGTTCAAAACCTTGTCATAACAAGGGATTGGAGCTGTCATCGCGTTCACACCAACAATTTACCCACGCCGAGTCTCTGGCATCTTTGCTTGGCGGAGGTATATGATATGGATATAAATTGAATGGGAGGATGAAATCACTGATGAGTTATGAAACCTATTTTCAAGATTTAAGGGAACAGCAGTTGGACGAGCTGAAGCAATGGTTGTCCATCCCGAGCATATCTGCCCTGTCCGCGCATAAAGCGGATATGAACAAAGCAGCCGATTGGCTTGCGGACGCACTCACCCGCGCGGGCCTCGAGAACGTGGAAGTACATCAAACCGACGGCAATCCGATCGTGTATGCCGATCATCTTCATGCTCCCGGAAAGCCTACCGTACTTGTTTACGGCCATTATGACGTGCAGCCAGTCGATCCGCTGGACTTATGGACTACGCCGCCCTTCGAGCCCGACATCCGGGACGGCAAGCTGTACGCGCGGGGCGCGACGGACGATAAAGGCCAGGTGTTTCTGCACATCAAAGCGATAGAAGCCATATTGAAGCAGGAAGAGCGGCTTCCGGTCAATATCAAGCTGTGCATTGAGGGCGAAGAAGAGGTTTCCAGCCGGAGCCTTCCCCCTTTCTTGACGACGAATCGGGACAAGCTGGCCACTGACGTCGTCCTGATTTCGGACACGTCGCTGCTCGAGCCAGACAAGCCTGCCATCAGTACGGGACTTCGGGGACTGTGTTCGCTTGAGGTCACCGTGAACACCGCGAATACCGATTTGCACTCCGGATCATACGGCGGGGGCGTTCCGAACGCACTTCATGCCCTTGTCTCATTGCTTGCGACTTTGCACGATGATCGGGGCCGCATAAGCGTCGACGGATTCTATGAAGGCGTGCCGGAGCTTTCGCCGCTCATGAGAGAAGAGTTCGCCAAGCAGATGCTGGATGAAGATCAATTGAAGGCAGGTCTTGGTCTTGACGCGTTGTACGGCGAGGAAGGCTTCTCCTTTGTGGAACGCGTCGGAGCGAGGCCGACGCTTGAACTGAACGGCGTTTACGGCGGATTTCAGGGTGAAGGCACGAAGACGGTCATTCCGAAGGAGGCGCATGCCAAGATCACCTGCCGCCTAGTTGGAGACCAGGACCCGCAGGACATTCTGGACAAGATCAAACGGCATTTGCAGAAGCATGTTCAGCCCGGCACGAAGCTGCAAGTCAAAGACGGCGAGAAGGGCAGCGCTTTCAACATCGATCCTTCCGACCGGATGCTGCAGTTGGCTGCGGATGCTTACGAAGACGTCTACGGCACGCGAGCGCTGTTCACGAAAGATGGAGGATCGATTCCGATCGTCGCAACCTTCTCCCGCGAACTGGCGGCTCCTGTCGTTATGATGGGCTTTGGTCTTCCGGACGAGAATCTGCATGCGCCGAACGAACATTTTCATCTGTGCAATTTCGACAAGGGTCTTCTGACGATCGTATCGTTTCTGAAGCGGTTATAGGTATGAAAAATCGCGAAGCGGCCGGCTTCGCGATTTTTTTTTTGACCATCAAATCAATAGAACGAGGCCTAAATAAGAAGCGGCACCTGTACAAACGGACACAATTACACTAAACTGGAAAGCTACGGATGTAATTGGAAGTCTGTTCGGTTAGTGTATATTCCGCGTAAAGATTTTGAGTAACTCGTCGCGTTAAGGAGTTTTTATGAAGAAAAAAGTATTTTTACTTACTGGGCTTTTCGCTGGCATTTTAGCAGTAGGTGGAGTCGTTTACACTTATGTTTCGCAAGAGGAGTGTACCGAGATTCGCTCTATCCCAAGCGAAGAGCTGCATAAACATCCGGATATTTTACAATATATCGAGGAGCACGAAGAGCAGTTAAGCGTAAATAGCGGTTCTGTAGAACAAGACCATTCCGAGAAAGAAATAGACGAAGAGACCAGGAATAGATTAATGGAGTATTATGGTTTAACCGAGACTCCAAGGAGAAGCCAAACACATTTTGACGTAATCGTGGAGCAAGCTTGCCGGAAAGGCGAATAAGACCTGCTCAGCGACATAGCTAAAGGGATAAAGGAGGCAACTATGTTAACCGCGCAGCAATTACGAGATATTGAACAACTGCAAAAGGATTGCGAAACTTACGATCAATTACAATTGAAGCTGAACTGGGAAATGCTGAAAAAACGAGATTCTACTCAGCTAGACTTTCTATATTACGAAAATGGCGAGCTAGTTGCGTTTTTAGGTTTATATGCTTTTGGTTCTACAGTAGAAATATGCGGCATGGTGAAACCGAGTGATCGTAGGAAGGGACATTTCCATCGTTTGTTCCAACAAGGAATCGCAGCAGCTAAACAAAATGGGTATAGTAGAATCTTATTGAACACGCCAGCGGGATCTGATGCAGGTAAAGCTTTCTTAACAAAACAAGGCGCTGAATATGCTTTTTCAGAACATCAAATGGAGTGGCAGCAAAAAAAACTGGAAGAGATTGATGATATTATTTTGCGACAAGCAAAAGAAGAGGATTTTGACATGCGAGTCCGATTGTCTGTTACAGCGATTGGTTTGAGCGAGGAAGATGCCAGAGCGACGGAGAACAAGGTCAATGAGGACGAAGACACGGATATGTTCATGATCGAAGTGAACGAAGAAACGGTAGGGAAAATTCGTGTGGATCTACAAGATAAGCAAGCTTGGATATATGGATTTTCTATTTTGCCGGAGCACCAAGGCAAAGGAATCGGCAGAAAAGTATTGAACAGAATTATAAAAGAGCGTAGCTCAGCCGGTCATTCGGTACACCTGGAAGTGGAAACGAAAAATGACCATGCTCTGCGGTTATATGAATCAGTGGGCTTCAAAGTGGTGCATGCGCAAGATTACTATACGTATTCATATTAAATACATGAACATACATGAACATACATGAACATATAAATTCTGGGAGCGTGTGCCGATTTCAATCGGTACGCGCTCTTTTCCGTTTGCCTTGAATGCTATGGTCGTTAGCCACCCCATTTGCACGCTCATGTGATCGAAAGATTATAGAATTTGTTATATCAACTCGAAAAAAATCGAAAAATTAAACCTATATCAGGAAATTCTCATCCATGGATGTCCCGATCGAATCGAAACCCGAACGGCTAAGCCCGCGACCGGGTAAATTTACAGATGTCAAAAAACAGCTGAAACGGAATGTTGGGTTGTACATTATTATTTCTCCGGCCGTGCTCTACTTCTTGATCTGGCATTATTGGCCGATGTACGGCGTTCAAATCGCCTTCAAAGACTTTACGCCCGGCGTCGGCATATGGAACAGTCCTTGGACGGGATTCGAGCATTTCGAGAGGCTGTTCAACGCTTACTATTTTTGGACAATTCTGAAAAATACGCTTGGTATTAGTGTTTACGGACTGCTTATCGGCATTCCAGCCCCCATTCTGCTCGCGCTTCTGTTCAATAAGATCCGGAGCAAGAAGTTCCGCTCGTTCGCTCAGACGCTATCCTACGCTCCACACTTCATCTCAGTCGTCGTCGCAGTCGGCATCCTGTTCTTCTTCATCTCGCCGACAAATGGCGTCATCAACTCGGTTCTCGTTTGGCTCGGCGGCGAGCCCAAAGATTTCTTGGCAGAGCCCAAGAGCTTCTGGCATTTGTATGTTTGGTCCGGCATTTGGCAGGGAATAGGCTGGTCATCGCTCATCTACAGCGCAGCCATCTCCGGCATATCCCCAGATTTGTATGAAGCGGCTTATATGGACGGTGCCAGCAAGGTTCGCCGGATCTGGCATGTCACGCTGCCGGGCATCGTGCCGACGGATGAGGAAACGAATACGACAAGCGCGATACTGACGGACATCAATAAATATATCGAAGAGATGCGGGTGAAGTTCGTAACCGGCAAAGCAAGTCTGGATACGGATTGGGACGGCTTTGTGAAGACGCTCGACAAGATGGGCGGTTCTAAATATTTGGAAATTAAGAAAGCGCAATATGAGCGTTATATGAACGTCAAGTAAAGCCTATACATGAGATTTCGGGGCAGGCCGCTTCCGAGAGGCGGCCTGCCCTCATCCCTTGCCTAACCCAGTCGGTTTACACACAGAAGATGGAAACGCTATAATCTAGTAAACGAGAACGAGACTGGGAATAAGAAAGAAGTTGGGATAGGATGGGAACGAAGTTGACCAGAGATAATAAACCGCTGTACAGCGTAATTATGGATGAGCTTAAGGCGCAAATTTCTTCCGGCGACTACCTCCCGGAGGCTCAACTGCCGACGGAAGCGGAGCTGAGCTCCCGGTATGGCGTGAGCCGGATTACGACTCGACGAGCGTTAGAGGAGCTGGAGCGGGACGGGTATATATACCGAATCAAGGGCAGCGGCAGCTTCGTCAAGTCGAGAAGCAGAGCGCAGGCCGAGAAGCGGGAGAGCGCGGCGGGGAAGATGGTATCGCTCATTCTTCCATCGGAGGATGACCGCGGGACAATGGGCTATATTCGTGGCACTTCGGACTGGTTGAACGCCAACGGCTATTATTTGAGCCTTCACCAGAGCGACTATGATTCACAGAAGGAGCGGGATTTGCTCGAGATGCTGACCCGCGACGGCATTTCGGGCATTATTCTATATCCGAGAAATGATCAGACGAATTACGATATCCTTCACCGGTTATGCTTGGAGAATTATCCGATCGTGACGATTGACAAATATTACGACAGTCTGCCGCTCGGGGCAGTCGTGTCGGATAATCTTGATGGCTCCTATCGGGCAGTATCCCGTCTCATCGAGCTGGGGCACCGGAAAATTGCCTTTTTGACCGCCGTCAGCATCGAATCGACCTCATCGGTACGCGATCGGTACTTCGGGTACTGCAAAGCGCTTAAGGATCACGGGCTCCCGATCGACAGCCGGTATATCCGGCTGAACATGAAGGGATACAGGGAAGAGATCGGCGTAGAGCGGTTTTATAAGGAGCTGCTGGATTCGTATCAGAACGAGGGGGTTACTGCTGTTCAGACAGAGAACGATCTGATCGCCGCCAATCTGCTGAACCTTTGTCTGGACCGCGGCATTCGCATTCCGGAGGACTTCTCAATTATCGGCTTCGACAACAATCCCGTTACGGAGCATGTTATCATTCCGCTTACGACGGTCGAGCAGCAATTCTACGAGATCGGACGCAGAGCAGCCGAGATCGTCGTGCTTTGGCTGGAGCGGGGAATGCAGACGCCGGGACGGGTGCTTGTACCCGTTAAGCTGGTGGAGCGAGGAACGACGGGACCGGCTCCCAAATAAGGATGCTAAGAAAAATCGGCATCACGGCCATTCCTGGCTGCGAGAGGGTGTAATTAACCCGTCGCGGTCAGGTTTTTTTGAGGTGCAGTTTTTCACGCTCTACCGTTGCTTGGCGGCAACAATCTGTTGATTTTGAACGAGGCAGGTTATGTCCAAATGTGTAATGTTTTCTAATTTTCAAACTTTTTGTTTACCTCACAAAAGTTATTTGATAATATAATTCCAACATTCAAATGCGATGAAGAGATGAGTAAATAAAAGAATTCTTTCACAGAGAGCTCCGTTAGCTGAAAAGGAGTAAGAATTCCTTATTGAAAAAAGACTCTGAGCAGCACATCGGAGCCCAAGATAAAGGGGGATGGTGTGACAGGAGCTCCTGTTATAGAGCTAGAGTATAAGCATTACCTGGTAATGCCGTACTTGAAGAGGCTAATATGGCGACATATTGGCGAATTTGGGGTGGTACCACGAGTATACAAATCTCGTCCCTGAGACTGATTTTAGTCTTGGGGGTGGGATTTTTTTTATTGGGACAAAAGGATTGCAGCTTATTTTTAACATCATGCACACCAAATCAGACGGTATGAATAATTATTTAGGAAGATCATCCGACATTGAAAGGAATGGAATATCATATGACGGCAAAATTAAAAGTTGGTATTGTAGGCGGAACAGGCATGGTGGGCCAGCGGTTTGTAGAGCTGCTCGACCAGCATCCTTGGTTTGAGGTAGCGGCTATTGCGGCAAGCGCAAATTCGGCAGGTAAAACGTATGAAGAATCTGTGCAAGGCAGATGGAAGCTGTCTAGCCCGGTTCCGGAAAAAGTGAAAAGCATCGTCGTTCAGGATGCTTCGAAAGTAGAGGCGTTTGCCGCTCAGGTCGATTTTATTTTTTGTGCAGTGGATATGAAAAAAGGTGAAATTCAAGCCTTGGAAGAGGCTTATGCTAAGACGGGCACGCCTGTTGTTTCCAACAATTCGGCTCACCGCTGGACGCCTGATATCCCAATGGTCATCCCGGAAATCAACCCAGGGCATATTGAAGTAATTGCTGCGCAAAGAAAGCGGCTTGGAACCTCTACCGGATTTATTGCGGTTAAGCCTAACTGTTCTATTCAGAGCTATGTGCCGGCACTTCACGCCTTGCTTGATTACAAACCAACAAATGTAGTGGCATCGACGTATCAAGCGATATCTGGCGCAGGCAAAAACTTTACCGACTGGCCGGAAATGCTGGATAATGTTATCCCTTATATTGGCGGCGAGGAAGAGAAAAGCGAGCAGGAGCCTCTGCGCATTTGGGGCAGCATTGAAAATAATGAAATCATTAAAGCAAGCGCACCGTTGATTACAACGCAGTGCATTCGCGTTCCGGTATTGGATGGACATTTGGCTACCGTATTTGTATCGTTCGAGAAAAAACCTTCGAAAGAAGAAATTCTCGATCGCTGGCTGCAATTCAAAGGCCGTCCGCAGGAGCTTGGCCTGCCTAGCGCTCCAAAGCAGTTTATTACTTATTTTGAAGAAGAGAACAGACCGCAGACCAGACTCGATCGCGACATTGAGAAGGGCATGGGCGTTTCGGCGGGTAGATTGCGCGCGGATTCACTATTCGATTATAAATTTGTAGGACTATCGCATAATACATTGCGTGGAGCGGCGGGCGGTGCCGTTCTGATTGCCGAACTGCTTAAAGCGGAAGGGTACATTCAGGCAAAGTAGAAGCCTCCGCAATCATCCGATAAGCTAAACTGAGCAGCACAAAATGAAAAAAAAGGTGAGAGATTCAAATGCAAACATTTGTTATGCTCGGTAGTATATTGATGGTGCTCGCGGTCGCTATTGGTGCGTTCGGTGCACATATGCTAAAGAGTAAATTAGCGCCGGATAAGCTGAAGGTATATGAGGTAGGCGTGCAGTACCACATCGCACATGCATTAGGTTTGATTCTGATCGGACTGCTCGCAGGCCAATATCCGGATGCTCAGATTATCGTTACGGGAGGTTGGTTTTTGGCAGCGGGAATTATATTGTTCTCGGGAAGCCTTTACGTGCTAAGTGTTGCAAAAGCCCGGTTTCTTGGTCCGATTACACCGCTGGGAGGACTTTCCTTTATGATTGGCTGGGTGCTGGTCGCTGTGGGTGTTCTTTAGGATTTATAATTTTTAATACTGGCTGGAGGTTCGACATGTCTTGCCTCCAGCATGGAAATCCCCAACCTCATGAGGTTGGGGATTTTTGACTAGACTACCCAAGAGTGAAAAAATATGATATATAAATATACAGTCATATGTATAAATATACATATTTTTTTTATCATGGGAGGCCGTTATGAACGAATTGATTTAAGAAAGCTTGGCATCATTAGACACCCAGCTATCCATTATTGAAACAGCTATCAATCGCTTGTCTGAGGAGGATATTTGGAACAAGTCCAAAGAAGAAATGAATAGTATCGGGAATTTATGCTTGCATCTTGCTGGCAGCGAATATGCCTGACCGGTATTGTATATATCACAAAGCTTTTGCAAAGCAGCGGGGAACATGTATTAAAATGGCGGCATTAGGCCCAACCAAAATAGAAATAACGAACATTAAATTCTAGCCATGCTCCTAGCTGCTCTGGTATTCGCCAAGCGCTTTCTCGAATGCCATCGCGTAGTAGTATGGTTTGGGTAGAGATGGGGGAACCTAAAAGCTGGAAAAGAGGGTATCGGAGGGATCGCACTTATGGATTTTTTCAAAAGCCAAGAGTCTTTGACGACAATGGGGTGGATTTTGCGCAGTATAGTCGGGTTTTTATTTCTTCTATTTGCTGCCAAAATGATGGGCCAGCGCTCCATATCGCAGCTTAGGTTTCTTGATTTCATTATCGCTCTGACGCTTGGCAATATTATTGCTCATCCGCTCTCCGACGAGAATCTTGGGCTAAAAGGCTCGATGATTACGACTGTTTCACTTGTTGTCTTGTACATAGCTGCGATTTGGTTTAGCCTAAAGATCCCGCTGCTCAAACAATTTTTTGACCCGCCAGCGATTACGCTTATTCAGGATGGAAAGCTTGACTACCAGAACCTCTCGAAAGCGAAGCTGCCTATTGAGTTTTTGTACGTAGAGCTGCGAAAATCGAATGTAGAGGATATCTCGAAGGTTGCCTTTGCAGCGTGGGAGCCAGGCGGCACGTTATCCGTCTTCGTAAATACGGCTTATCAGCCCATAACTCCGGCGGACCTGAAGCTGCCCACGCAGCCCTTCAACCTGACCAAACCGATCATTACCGATGGACACATGGAGCATGCGCTGCTGCGCGAGATCGGCAAGGACCAGGCATGGCTGGAGACGGAAATACAACCTCTCGCACTAAAAAACATTATCTTAGCAACAGTAGACAGCAAGCTAACGGTGCAGGTACATCTGGTTCGTTAGGCAAGGCAAGCCTCAGGAGGGAATGTCGCTTGCAATGTCTGATTGCTAGAGCTAGCTAGTAACAAATAAAATCCGGTTCTTCTTGCCATAGTGCAGAAGAACCGGATTTTTTTAACCATAAAAAGGATTTTATCGAAATTTGTAGAAATATTGTTTGAACAAATGCGAATAAAGAGAGAGTCCACCACCCGTAGAAGGAAGTGTTGTATGAATTTATTTTGGTTGTCTGAGCAATTGATTCGAAGGTTGAGGTATGTGTATAAGTTTATCGTCATCGGTTTGTTGATTTTTATTCCAATGGTAGTGATGTCATATATGTATCAAGGACAATCCAGCGATCTGATTTCATTTAATGCGAAAGAGAGAATAGGCGTAGAATATATTGCTCCGTTGCAAGTGGTCATCACGAATATGCAGCATGGCCGAGGGCTGTATCATATCTATTCATCCAATAATGACGCTTCTGTAAAAGAACAGATAGACAAAAACAATGCTGAAATTGAACAAGCCTTTCAACAGGCTTTTGCAGTAGAGGACAAGCTGGGAAAAGACTTAAAGGTTGAAGGCGCTATGCGTGAAATATACGGGGATTGGCAAAAGATCAGCTCAACCGATGGTTTGGACAGCTATACCAGCTTAATAGACCGAGGCATCAAGCTCATTGCGAAGGTTGGGGACTCCTCGAATTTAATTCTTGATCCCGATCTGGACAGCTACTATTTGATGGACGGAATCATTAATAAAATCCCTTTTGCAACGGAAAAGCTGGCGCAAATCCGTGATTCAGGGGCTGAATACTTGATGGTTAAGTCCATGACACAGGAGCAGCGTGATCAGCTATTGTCTTTGATTTCGCTGCTGAGTTATTCCACGAATGATATTAGCAACGGGATCAAATCGGTCATCGAGCAAAATCCTTCTTTAAGTACGGAGCTTGAAGCATCTAGAATAAAGCTCGAGGAGGAAAGAGACAAATTCACTGAGCTCGTTAATAAAGAGCTGCTGAATGCAGCAGCACTGGAGCTTCCGGCGAGTGATTATTTTCAAATAGCTACGGCGTTTATTCAAAATAATGCAGAGCTATATCATTTGGAGTTAACGTTATTGGACGGGTTAATCAAGAATAGAGTAGATGCCTATGAAAATAAAGCAATGCTATTTAATATTGCCGTTATTATTGGATTTATCATTTTATTATACATATTTATAGGCTTTTATATTTCCGTCAAGAAGTCGATTACGTATATAAATACGTCTCTCATTCAAGTTAGCCAAGGCGACTTAACCAATCGACTTGTTCCCTATACGAACGATGAAGTTGGGGACATCATTAAGCCTATCAATACGGTTATTCATGAGTTTAGAAATATGATCAGCGCAAGTAAAGCTGCGAGCAGTAAGGTTTCTCTATCCTCATCCGAATTAACGAAGGAGATCACGAAATCGGTAGCAGAGATGGATAATATCAATAATAAGATGGTCGAGCTAAGCAGTGGAACGCAAACACAATTCGTCAATTCGGAAGAAAGCTCGATAGCCATGAATGAAATTGCGATTAATATACAGCGCATAGTTGAATCTGCCCAAGACGTTCTTAATGAATCGGCTCATTCGCATCAACAAGCTATTCAGGGCCAGCTTGCGATTGAAGATGCTTTTAACCAGATGAACAAAATTAATCATTCCGTTATAAGCTCTAGTGAATTAGTAGAATTCCTAACAAGCCAATCCGAACAGGTGCAAGGCATGGTTGCCATAATAGCAAAAATCTCAGCTCAAACGAACATCCTCGCGCTTAACGCTTCCATCGAGGCTGCGCGTGCCGGGGAACACGGGAGAGGCTTTGCAGTAGTCGCTTCAGAAATTCAAAAGCTGGCCAGTCAATCGAAGCTGTCTACAGATGATATATCTGAAAAATTAGTGGCGATTACGAATAAAATTAATAGGTTAGGCGAATCGATGAATGACGAGAAGCTAGAGGTGGATAAAGGAATCGAAACGATTAATGGCGCAAACGACATATTCTCTAAAATTTTAGCGTCATCTCAGAAATTAGTAGATCGTGTGCAGCAGGTAACGAATTTAACGGAGCAAATCTCAGCAAGCTCAGAGCAGGTCACCGCATCCGTCCATGAAGTAGCTGATATTGCCAAGCAATCAGCAGAGAATACCAATTACGCATCTGAATCGGTAACTACCCAGGCACGGATGATGAAAACGTTATTAGAGTCTGCGGATGAGTTGCTCCATATGACGAATATCTCCAGAGAGCAGCTTAGTCATTTTAGGATGTAATGCGCTCATGCTTTCGATTTGCCCATGAACCTGATGAACGGGGAGGGGGCTGTCCCAAAAGTGTTCGCACAGTATGGGGACATCCCAATTCTGCTCGTTAACTTGTTCCTAACTATATGCAATTTTTTATCCAGTTAGCTGAGAACCAAGGAGCTCCTGTCATTCGCTCCTTAACCTTACTTTCCACAGGCTTTTTCGCTTATTCCAGCGCTCATTGTTATCGCCGGGACCGATTGCCACCAATATGGCTATTATGATTGTTTATAATGAGAAGGGCTTGCTTGGAGCCCTTATTGCAATGCTTGGAACAGTTCTGCCGTCCATCATTATTATTATTTGGTGTAGGCAGTCTTATCTATAAAATTCATAAAAATGATAGGGTGAAAGCCTCCTTCAATGGCTTGCGGACGATCATTGCCGGGCTGATCATATATACGGGCATTATGTTTGCGATTAATAACGGGATGCTGTCTTCGATGTCCTGGTTTACCTTCAGCCAGATTGTTATTTTTGCGGGATCGCTTTCTGCTTTTCTTTTTTTTCGCAAGCATCCCGTTTCCGTTATTATTGTATTAGGATTAGTAGGTATTGCTTTGTATGGATAGTGCAAGTCATCGTAACGGGAGGAATATAGCGGAAAGGGAGCAAGTGCCGCTAGACGGCGGCGAGTTCTATATGGGATCTAATTCGTACGTGTTTCATTTGCTGGCATCCGAGGCAACCAAGGAGCGTGTTAGGGATGTCCCTCAGCAGGTTCCTTGGTGGCTAGTGGTGGAGGGTGCTTACTGGGCGAAGCCGGAAGGTCCGGATTCCTGCGTAACGGATAGAATGGACCATCCCGTTGTCCATATTTCCTGGCGGGATGCCGAGGCATTCTGTCAATGGTCGGGTACGAGGCTGCCTACAGAAGCGGAATGGGAGTTTGCAGCGAGGGGCGGCCTATCGCAAAAAACGTATCCTTGGGGAGATCTGCTGAAAGTAGACGGCAAGCATATGTGCAACATTTGGCAGGGCAAATTTCCGGTCAAAAACAATGCAAGCGACGGTTTTATTGGAACCGCGCCGGTTCACGCCTTCGAGGCGAATGGCTATGGCCTTTATAATATGTCAGGAAACGTATGGGAGTGGTGCGCGGATTGGTTCAGCCCCGGCTATCATAGACTTACATCGGCCAGCGATCCAATATTCGAGCAGCCCTCTGGTAAACGTTCCATGAGAGGCGGGTCCTATTTATGCCACCGTTCCTATTGCAACCGTTATCGGGTAGCGGCTAGGAGCTCAAATACACCGGACAGTTCAACGGGAAACGGCGGGTTTCGTGTAGCCGCGAGTATTGGTGAAGTATGATAGGCGATTCATCTTAAAAATCCCATGTGTCCTCGACCTTTGAGTTACTGGGTACGATATTAAACAATAAATGCGATTTCGCTAGTAAACGAGTCATTGCGAGCGAATTCTACCTTTGTTAGAGGGGCAAAGACGACATTAAAACCTAGTGTTCTACATAAATATACGTTCTGCATTTATTGCGCTTTGTACACCCTTGCTGCTGCGAAATGGTCCGCATAGAAATAAAATATACGGCTGTTGACTTCCCTCAATCAACAGCGTATTATATTTTTTACAACAATGTATACGCTTACATTCCTATATATACCGGACGTTTAATTATCGGAAGGAGAGGCGCGGATTTAATTATCAGAAAATTCTCTCTATTAAAATCAAGGACGAAATCTTTAATTGTGGGGAGTGAGCCGATTGCAGAAAAAAGAATGTGTAGCCATGCTGCTTGCAGGCGGTGAGGGTAAGAGACTAAGCCATTTGACGTCTAAGTTGGCAAAGCCTGCTGTACCCTTCGGCGGTAAGTACCGGATCATCGATTTCCCTTTAAGCAATTGCAGCAATTCAGGTATTCATACCGTTGGGGTGCTGACTCAGTATCAGCCAATGGTACTGAATGCTTACATTGGGATAGGCAGTTCATGGGATTTGGATCGGAAAAACGGCGGTGTCACCGTCCTTCCCCCTTTTATGGAACAAAGAGGAGGCAGCTGGTATAAAGGAACGGCTCATGCTATATACCAAAATATCCACTATCTTGAGCAATATGATCCCGAATATGTGCTCGTTATTTCCGGCGATCATGTTTACAAAATGGATTACGCCCTCATGCTGCAACAGCACAAGGAAACGCAAGCCGATGCGACCATCGCGGTTATAGAAGTGCCTCTGCAAGAAGCCAGTCGATTCGGCATAATGGATGTGGACAAAGAAGATCGGATTATTGAATTCGAGGAGAAGCCGAAGCTGCCGAAAAATAATCTGGCGTCCATGGGCGTTTATATTTTTACCTGGGATGTGCTCAAGAGGAAATTAATTGCTGATGCCGAGGATCCAACCTCAAGCAATGACTTCGGCAAAGACATTATTCCATCAATGCTGGATAGCAGTAATGCGCTATTTGTCTACCGTTTTAACGGGTACTGGAAAGATGTTGGAACGGTTGAAAGTTTGTGGGAAGCCCATATGGACCTGCTCAAGGAAAATCCTCCATTTACGCTTCATGACCCGAAGTGGCGAATCTATGCAAAAAATCCCAACAAGCCCCCGCATCATATCGCTTCAACTGGCAAAGTTACGGGCTCTCTAGTGAATGAAGGATGTATGGTATTTGGGGAGGTTGACCATTCTGTCCTATTTTACGGTGTACATATCGGTGAAGGAAGCCTGATAAAGGACTCGGTCATTATGCCAGATGCTCAAATCGGGGAGAACGTCACGATCCATAAGGCGATCATCGGCTCGGGTACCGTCATTCAGGATGGCGCATCTATCGGAAGCCCGGAGGATTCGGCGGAAATCACCTTAATTGGCGACAATATGGTCATCTCTTCTCAATTGATATAGGAGTGAATGCGATGAATAATGTGTTAGGAGTCATCAATCTCAGCATCAACCAGCCGCTCTTGCATGAGCTGACATATTCACGGGCTACTGCCACGGTACCTTTCGGCGGCAGATACCGACTGATAGACTTTGTTTTATCCAATATGGTGAATTCGGGGATTAACAATGTGGCGGTACTCGCCCATAACAATTACCGTTCCATCATCGACCATTTGGGCTCAGGGAAGGAATGGGACTTGGATCGAAAATACCGAGGGTTGTTCATATTGCCTCCCAACAATACCAATGTCCCAGGCTTTAATGGCGATTTGCAAAATTTTTACGGTTCCCTCGAATATTTTAACCGCAGCACGGAAGAATATGTTGTCGTTTCAAGCAGTCATATGATCTGCAATATCAACTATACCGAGGCGGTGGAAAACCACAAAAGGACAAACGCGGATATTACTGTGATCTACAAGGAAATGGACGATGGCAGCGAGGACTTCTCGAACCTCATTACGCTTGATTTAGCGGGCGATGGACGGGTCGTACGCATGATGGAGAACCGCCAAACGAAAAGAAGCAACAAAGCATACATGCGCATGATCATAATTAAGAAAGAGCTGCTCATGGATTTGGTCAAAAAAAGCGTGAATCAAAACTACTATGATCTGGTGCGGCATGTCATTATTCGAAATTTAAATGAACTAAAAGTGTATGGTTATGAGTACAAGGGGTATTTGGCCGTCATCAATTCCGTTCAAAATTATTATAAGTACAGCAAGGAGCTGTTAAATCCTGAAGTATGGAAATCCCTCTTCTACCAGCCTGGGGTGATCTACACGAAGATCAAGGACGAACCGCCCGCCAGATATGCGAATAGCGCCGTCGTAAAGAACTCACAGGTAGCTAACGGCTGCATTATTGAAGGGACGGTGGAAAACAGTATTTTGTTCCGGGGCGTTCGAATTGGTAAAGGAGCGGTTGTCAGAAACAGCATTCTGATGCAAAAATGCGTAATCGAAGAGGACTCTTGCCTGGATCACGTTATCCTCGACAAAGAGGTATACGTCACACGCGGAAATAAGCTTTCAGGAGAGGAAACGTCGCCTACGGTTTTTTCCAAGAAGAGCAGAATTTAAATACGGATAGTTAAGGAACAAGAGAGTGCCCCGTGAGGTGCTCTCTTTCTTTATGCTCCTTAGGAGTCTTACTAATGCTTTTTATTTTGTTTAAAATCAAGCACACCTTAACATAACAACAATAATATAATTTTAATCGGTAATTATATATTGTAAAACGATAAATCGTATGTTAAAGTCAATTTAACAATAAATGAGTGAGGTGCTTTTTATGGAACGAGGAACAACACTTTTTTTAAAGATAGCTGTTATTCTTATTGGAATCCCAGTTCTTGCTTTGTGCATATTTTTGGTGCCGGAGATAGGGGATTTTGCAGCAGAACTGTATCCAGATCATGCTTATCTGAAATATCTCGTTTTTATTGATTTCTATGCAGCGGCGATACCTTTTTACTTTGCTTTGTATCAAGCTTTTAAACTTTTAAGCTATATTGACAAGAACGAAGCTTTCTCCGAATTATCAGTACGAGCTTTAAAGATTATAAAATACTGTGCAATCACAATTAGCGGCTTGTTTGTGGTGGGCATGCCGCTCTTTTATCTCGTGGCGGAGAAAGACGATGCCCCAGGAGTCATCGTAATCGGACTGATCCTGATTTTTGCCTCCATGGTGATTGCCGTTTTTGCTGCTGTTCTCCAAAGGCTTTTAAAAGTGGCTATTGATATAAAATCAGAAAATGACTTAATAGTCTGAGGTGATAACATGGCGATAATAATCAATATTGATGTGATGTTGGCTAAAAGGAAAATGAGCGTAACAGAACTTTCGGAGAGGGTTGGAATAACGATGGCTAACCTTTCTATATTGAAAAACGGCAAGGCAAAAGCGATTCGATTATCAACTTTAGAAGCGATTTGTAAGGCTTTAGAATGTCAGCCTGGAGATATATTAGAATACAGAAGTGACGAAGATATCCAAGGATAATAAAGCAGGGATAAATAGCATTGTGAAGAAAAGGAATTGGATATTAGTTTTGTACCATATCACCAGAACGAGGCTGCCGGCATGGAACGGCAGCCTCGTTGAGCTAACTGGTAGTAGTGTTGAACGGCCTGGTGTCACATTTCCTTCTTATCAGTAGCATCTAATTAGTTTATTATCTAATTAGATACTTATCAAAGGAAGTGACCTGTATGATCATTAAAACACTTCCAGACTTTTGGAAATCCTCCAATCTTGAATTCAACAAAATGTTAGAGAATGAAATTGCTGAAGTGCAGCATTTATATTCAGGTAGTCGATATATGAACCAATGGGATGGTAATGAATATGACCCAAAGCATATTGAACACTGTTATTATTCTGGGGATTTACCACCTGAAGGGGACAAGGAGAAATATCGTATTTTTACAATAAGGCACAGCGAAAATAAAGAAATCATAGGGATTTTAAGCGTATACCACGGATATCCAACACTTGATTCTATTTATATTGTTTTTATGTTTATTAGTACAAAATTACAAGGACAAGGGTTTGGAAAAGAGACAGAAGCTCAATTGTGCAAAGAGATTAATAATCTAGGATTTAAGTATGTAAGAGCAAATGTTGCTGTTAAAAACTGGCAAGCGATTAGGTTCTGGACAATGGCAGGCTTCAATGGAATAAGCGGTATATATGGTGACAAAGTGCATTCAGAAAGTACATTTGCTAATATTGAATTAATCAAGACGATATAAAACGAAGTAATTATGTGGAAAAATCATAACGTTAACGGGAAACGATAGTTGAATAACACACATAGAGGAGCAGTCGCTGAGGTGGCCTGCTCATTTTATTTTTGCTTTGAAAATAAGGGTATGGAAAATAAGTGGTAAAATGATGTCTAGTATGAGGGGAAGAATTGATGGACAAAATATTAGTTTTGTTGTATGTACTAGTACTTACTTCTTGTTCAAGTATGCATCTACAAAATGTAGAAGAAGTCGATATATCTAGTGTAATAGACATACCTGATGATGACATAGTAATAATTTTGAATGCGGCCAAGGATAAGTTGCTTCCTGGATTTGCAGGTGTGTATAAGAACAGTGCTGACCAACTTATAATTGGATTGGTCGAGGGTAGTGAAGAAACTCGTCAAATGATATTGAATATGACAATGAAAGATGACAAAATTCAATTCTTTTCAGCGCAGTTCACGAAAGATGTACTAGAACTCCAGATGGAGCGTCTTAACGAAGAACTACCTAATTTACAAAAGAAAGGGTTAGTGTTTAATGATTTTGGTATTTCCACTAAGGATAACAGACTGGTAGTTAATGTACCGCGAGATGATTTAAAAAATTTCGAAATAATTACCGAGGTAATTGAAAAGAAATACATCCTTTTTAGGGTTACAGAAGAATGGAGGGAATTTTAAGCAAGACTTTTTCAATGAGTTGATTTTGTCTCGCTTTGCGATTTAAACTTCATAGTAGAGCGTCCTCCTGGATGATGGGATTTAAAGGGCTATGACCCGTTGCGTACTCCCATCGTACCAAGGCGCTCGTTTTTATGCAAAGCAGAAATTTAACGCTCTACAGAAATGCTAACGAGGAACTATAGCTTAACAATCACAAGGCTGCCGGCATAGAACGGCAGCCTCGTTAAGCTAACAGGCATAATATAAATATAGTTATTTATTCCAACAAAACACAACAAGCAGCTGTTACAATATAAATGATGTACTAGACCTTGAAGGAAGTAGAAAAGTGTTGTGATAATTGAAGCTGAGAAAGTATTATTGCACTATTCGTTCATCGAGCCGATTATTGAATTCATTAGACATAATGAAAATATTACATTTAGAGTGACAAACAAACCTGACAACAGGAAGTACTTGTTACGAATACATAAACCAATATCTGAGGGGCTTTCAGGAATACAACATACTCGAGATGGATTACAGTCAGAAATGGTTTTTCTTCGAGAATTAGATCGAAAAAACATACTGATAGTTCAGAGACCTGTAATAAATCAAGAAGGTGAATTGGTTACTGAATATACTTCTGATCAATTTGGTACCAGCTTTGCAACTCTTCTAGAATGGATCGAAGGTTTGACTCTTACCTTAAATGAAGACAGCATAGATCAAATTATCTATAGATTAGGGGAAAACCTCGCCAGTTTACATGGATTTTCACAAACGTTAAAGCCATTGGAGTTACATAGACCAGTCTACAACGCCAAAAGAATTGATGAAGCGTTAACAGAACTTCGACAGGGTACAAAGAATGCTGTCCTCAATCAGGAGGATTATGAAGTTATTAATAGCGTTCTATCCATAGTAAAAGAACAGTTAGCAGAATTGGATTCAAGGGAAAACTCCTGGGGATATATTCATGCTGATTTTCAACTGGGAAATGTCATTTTGTCAGAACAAAATCCTTCCCTAATAGATTATTGCTTATTTGGTTACGGATACTACTTGTTTGATTTGGGCAGTGCTTCTTCAATGCTTAAAAGTGAGTTAAGAAAAACGTTTTTGGAAGGTTATGCTTCTAAAACAAGCTTTTCGTTTGATGAGATTCGGTATATTGAAGGACAAATATTTATGGATATTTTCATCAGTTATGTATTTTTTATTAATGATTCTGAGAAGAACGGTTGGATAAAAGACCACGCTTCAAAAATATGTAGCACGCTGTGTCGTGATTTCCTCGAAGGAAAAGAGGTATATTATTCGTTCTAGAGAATTAGGAACATATATACTATCTATATATTAATTATACAAATCCTGTTACTAATATGTATTCCTCTATTAACGCTGTTTCAATAGAACCAAACTCTAGTAACTCGATAAGCATAAATGTTAAACCAAGACCATCAGATCAAAAAAGTGAAAAAATATTTTATATAGAGGCAAAAGAGTAATCATTAAAAAAAATTATCCTTAATGGCGAGGAGATTAACACTTCATCAATCCCTTCTATACAATAAGAAATGAAAAAAGGAGACGAAACAAACTAAACCAGCAAATGAGATTGTAATGTTAGAAGAAAGCTCAGAGTGAGAGGTGGGGTGACAGTTTGAATGAAAAGAATCTTAACTCTTGTATTAATAACATGTTTAATAGTTAGTTTTAGTGTACTAAGCCCTAATAAGGTGTTCGCATGTAGTTGTGGTCATTCAAGCATTGAACAAAAATTTGAGGGATCTAGCGTCATATTCACAGGTAAGTTGGTTAGTAAAGATAAAGAAGGCGGGAATATTTTTAATGTGGAGAAGGCCTGGAAAGGCAATCTTGCTGATGGTTATGTATTTAGTGGTTTTAATGGTATGTGTGGGACTGAATTTGAAGTAGGAAATACATATTTAGTTTATACCAACCATGTTAAAGGCAAAGAATTAACCGGTCTTTGTAGCGGCAATAAACTGATTAATGAGGCGAGCAAAGATATTCAAGCCCTAGACCGATTATCTGAACCCGAATGGAAAGATAAATATATACTGATATTACTTTTTGCATTTGCATTCGCAGCAGCAATCTCAATAATATTTTGGAGAGCTAAATTGCGGTTTAAAAAATAACGTTCACTAAATTAACGGAGATTGATAGCATTACTACATAAAAACGGCAACCGACATATGGGTTGCCGTTTTCTCGACTAACGGGCAGTAATGTGAGTGGGAAATGATAGAAGAGCAATCCATAAGAAACTTTCTTCAATAAAGCATAATATACTAAAATAAATGATAACCGTTTGGAACAAATCGTGCGATGGATATACAGAAATGAAAACAACTCCCTCTTGTAGAAGGGCTTAAGAAAAGGAGAAATAAAAATGGCAGCTTCAAATAAAACTTTAAAAACTTGCGAACATGGACACCAATTTTATAAAAGCAGCGATTGTCCTTCCTGCCCGACTTGTGAGCAAGAACGCAAACCTGACAACGGATTTCTTTCCCTTCTTTCGTCGCCGGCAAGACGCGCATTGGAACACAAAGGAATAACTTCTTTGCAAGAGCTCTCAAAATATAGTGAAAAAGAGATCTTGCAAATTCACGGTATGGGGCCCAAATCTTTACCTATACTTAGGACGACTTTAAAGGAAAATGGATTATCATTCAAAAACTAAATGATGACCATTGGATGCCAGTAATTCTACCTTCAATTCATGCCGCAGGATCTAGGTATACTCGGTGCTTGCAATTAAGAGATCTCGATCGCTGGATTCGTCGTGTACACGACTGGGAAATGATCGCCCTGAAGAATATCACCGGCCTTCACGTTCACATAATCATGCATCGGATGGTTCTCGGACGGTTCGTATCGGGTATGGCCAGGCATGTAGTGGACCGCAATTGCCCGACGATGCAATTCGGAACGGTTATGCGGGCTGCCGTGCCAAGTCATGCAGTGGTGGTAGCCGACTTGACCCTTCTTGATCTCGAATGGCACAGCCTTCACATCGGTGCCTACCGGCAGCAACTCGGGCTGCTTATGGAACGGCATGAAGTTTTTGTCGCTGGCCAAATATTTCTGATGGTTGCCCCATTTGTGGCTGCCGGGAACCATCCACATACAGCCGTTTTCGATTATGGCATCGTCCAGCGCCACCCATGCACTGACGAGATCGGCTGGTTGTATGATTGGCCACAGAGGATGATCCTGGTGCCAGCCGGTCGGTCCGCCGGATACCGGGGGCTTATATTGGACCTGGTCATGCCAGATTCGAACGGTGTCGGTGCCGGATAGCTGGGCGATTTCGAAAACCGTCCTGCTCAAACTGATTCACTTGCGCTTTCGTTAACATGTCCCAACGCACCCCCACTAAAATGAAGTTGATTTTGTATGCGCTTTAAATATACATTAGGTGCAATGAGTCGTATTTAGACAAATAACGAAGAGATTTACGTTTTTTCAAGATTTCAATTTACAGGAGGGCTGATCTGTATGCATCTGGGGTCGCTGTTTGACTGCAGCCCGACGGTGAATTTCGCCAGCCGCGACGCAGCCAATCCGAACGTGCAGTGGGGACCTCGGTTCATCCCTGACTGGCAATTTTTTTATGTCATATCTGGTGTTAAATCCGTTGCCCAGGTAGTTTTAAGTTGGCTAACACATAGAGAAGTCGTTGTAATTCCAAAGTCGGTTCGAAAAGAAAGAATTATCTTCGATTTGCTGGTTGAAAGGGTGTGTTATTTTAGAGAAGTAACGGCCAAGAGTCCTATTCAGTTCCAAAAAACAACTGAGACTTCAGGAAGCCCGTCGCCTGCTGTTAACCGAGTCAGCAGATGCCACTGATGTGGCATTCCGAGTAGGCTATGAAAGCCCCTCGCAACCGAAACCAGATAAGGGAGATATAAAAAAGATGACCCTGATGAATTCAAGGGTCATCTCCTGGCAGCATACTCCGCAGTGGTTTGTTTAAACTGTTCACAATCCGGTCAGTGTTAAGCTCTGCCGGAGGGCAACAAAAAAATAAATTGAACGCAAAATAACGCTATGATATAATCAATAGCGTTACTGACAAATTATTATAAGGAGCGTATTCAGTTTTATTCCTACTTTAATTGTACATCCGGAACTTTAATTTGTCAATGCTCTTTTTTGTCCCAGAAAAAGGAAAAAGGAGTGTGTTCAGGGAGATGGAAGCGAAGGGTTGGCGGCAGGAACAGGAGCGGCTGGAACGGGTCAGGAACAAGCTGCAGGCAAGAATCGCTGAACTGGAGCCGGAGGTTGCCGGACTGCACGATCAGGCTACGGACATCCGCAAGCGGTTTTGGGAAGAAGTTACGATCAACACAAGCACGTACGAAGATTTCGAAGAGACCTTCTACACGATTAACCAGCAGTCCGCGGTATTAGCCGAACGGGAGCGCGGCCACAAGCTGTTGACGCAGCAATGGAGTGGCATGAACCGTCTGCTCCCGTCTCCTTATTTCGGACGCATCGACTTTCATGAGGATGGCCTGGACCTCAGCGAGCAGATCTATATCGGCGTATCTTCCTTCGTCGACGAAGAAGGATTGAGCTTTCTGATCTATGACTGGCGTACGCCAATCGCCAGCCTGTACTACGACTACTCCCCCGGCCTGGCGTCATATGTCACGCCGGCCGGACGAATCGAAGGGACGATGGAGCTCAAACGGCAGTTTCAGATTCAAAACGGGCAAATCCGCAACATGTTTGATGCGAACGAAACGATCGGAGACGAATTGCTGCAGCAAGTGCTCGGCAAAGGTGCGGACTCGCAAATGAAGAGTATTGTGGCAACCATCCAGAAGGAACAAAACGCCATCATTCGCAATGACAAAAGTCGGATGCTTATCGTACAAGGGGCAGCCGGCAGTGGTAAGACTTCCGCGGCATTGCAGAGGGTGGCATACTTGCTGTACAAACACCGCCAGACGATCAGGGCGGATCAGATCGTTCTTTTTTCACCGAATCCGATGTTTAACAGTTATATCTCCACCGTCCTTCCGGAGCTCGGTGAAGAGAATATACAGCAGACGACTTTTCAAGAATATCTCGACTATTGGCTAGGTTCTTCGTTAAGGTCGGAGGATCCCTTTGATCAGATCGAATATGTACTGACCGCACAAGGAGCGCCGGGGTATGAGGCTCGTCTTCAGGGGATCGAGTATAAAGCTTCCGAGGCTTTCCTGCAAGCCCTGCAGAACTATGGAATGTGGTTGGGGCGGGAAGGCATGCGATTCAACGGTATTCGTATTCGGGACCGCGATTTGATTACCGCGGAGCGAATGAGAGCGAAATTTTACGGTTATGACCGTTCCCTGACTTTGCTCAATCGTGTCGTTCTGTTGCAGGAATGGCTGCTCAATGAACTGGCTTCGCTGGAACGCATGGAACGGAAAGCGCCTTGGGTAGAGGAAGAGTTGAATTATCTCGACACCGAGCAGTATGCGGAAGTCTTCGGAATGCTGCATAAAGAGAGGGAAGTATTCGACGTTGCGGAACAATTCGCCACCGTTCGCGAGAAAATGAACAACAAGCGCCGGGAAGATGAAGGCGACTTTAACTTCTCCCGGAGGGAGGAAGATCTGCTCCGCCGAAGGATCGTGAAGGAAAGCTTTAAACCGCTAAGGAAAAGTGTGAAGAAACTCTCGTTTGTAGATGTCATAGGCATATATGGCCAATTGTTTGTCGATGAAGCTGCTTATCGGGAGAAAACGAATGGGGCTGTCATCCCCCCGCAGTGGCCTGAAATATGCAGGCAAACCAAGGAAACGCTGCTCCGGAACGAGTTGTTCCACGAGGATGCAACTCCGTATTTGTATGTAAAAGAACTGATTGAAGGCGTCCGGACGAACACGGAAATCCGGTATGTCTTCGTTGATGAGGGTCAGGATTATTCGTCGTTTCAATATGAATATCTAAAAAAGCTGTTTCCCCGTGCCCGGATGACGGTGCTCGGCGATTTCGGGCAAGCGATCTTCATGCAGGCTACAAGTTTGGACGCATCCGATTCGCCGCTGCTCCGCCTTTTCGGCGAAGCCGAAACAAGCCTTGTCTGCCTGGTACGCAGTTATCGTTCAACCAGGGAGATTGTTGCATTTACGAAATCGATGCTTCCAGGCGGAGAAGAAATTGTACCGTTTGAAAGGGGAGGCCAAAAGCCCATTCTGAAGAGACAGGACAGCAGGGAGAAGCGTGATGCGCAGATTCTGGCAGACATCGCGGCGCTCATGGCCGAGGGCTTCGATTCCATCGCCGTCATTACGAAGACCGCAGCCGAAAGCCGTGAGGTCCATGAATCGTTACGGATTCATGGAGGTGAAGCTCTGCAGCTCATTACGAAGGAGACGCTGGGTTTTGAAAAAGGAGTGATGGTCATTCCTGTCTATCTCGCCAAGGGTGTCGAGTTCGATGCAGTCCTGGTCTATGACGCTTCGCTCGAAGCTTACGGCCGGGACAACGAACGCAAGCTTCTTTATACGGCGTGTACGCGGGCCATGCACCGGCTTCATCTTTACACGACAGGCGATTGGTCGCCGTTCGTGCAGGCATTGCCTGCGAATTTGTACGAGAAAGCGCCAAATTGACGGATCGGGATGACGTCGGCCGTGATCAGCTGCTGCTCATGATTCAGCAAATCTTCGGAGCCGTCATCAAGGGCGGCTGTAAGCAAGAATCCCGCGACGACTCCTTTTTCTGCGTGCCTGTGTCCACCTGCGACCAGATCAATTTGTTCCAAGACCATTATTTTTATCCATAAAACGCTCGATGAGCAGAAAGCAGGGACATATGTCAGCCCCTATGCAAACAAAACCGATTCCAGTCGGCGGTGACGACTTCTCGCTAAAAGCCATTCTGCCGCAGCTCATGGCGATTATTGTCGCCATGATCATGGTTATTCTGGACAGCACCGTCGTCAATAATGCCATTCCGAAACTTGTTGAATACTTCGACACCGATCTGAAGACGATCCAATGGACCGTTACGGGCTATACGCTGGCCTTATCCGCCGTTATCCCGCTTGCAGGCTGGATGACCGATAAATTCGGCTCCAAGCAAATTTTCATGATTACAATCGTCCTGTTCACAATCGGCTCCGTGCTGTGCGGCATCGCGCAAACGCCGGAACAGCTGATCATTTACCGCATCATTCAAGGCTTGGGCGGCGGCATGGTGGGTCCGATCGGGATGGCCATGGTGTTCAAGCTCGCGCCACCAGGGCGCCTCGGATCCATCATGGGGGTACTCGGCATCCCAATGCTGATGGCGCCGGCATTCGGTCCGGTGCTATCCGGCTGGCTGGTCGATTCTGTCAGCTGGCACTGGATTTTCATCATCAATCTGCCGATCGGCATTATCGCCTTCATTCTCGGATATAAATATTTGCCGAAATCCGATCGCCATGCGGCGCCGCATCTGGACGTCATCGGCATGTGCCTCGCGCCGATCGCCTTCTCCATGCTGGCGTACGGTGTAAGCGAAGGCGGTACCAGCTGGTCCAGTGCTTCGACGATCACGGGCTTGACCGTCGGCGGCATTGCACTCATCCTCTTCATCTTCGTGGAACTGTCACAGAAGCAGCCGCTGCTGGAGCTGAAAGTGTTCAAGTCGTCCGACTTTACACGCAGCATCATCTTGACGTGGATCGTACAGCTCGCGCTGTTCGGCGCAATGCTGATCGTGCCGCTGTACCTGCAAAGCGTCATGCACTACACCGCGCTTGAAACGGGTTGGATCCTGATGCCTTATGCGCTATGCGCGGCAATCGGCATGCCGATCAGCGGCCGGTTGTTCGACAAGATCGGCGCGCGTCCGCTCGCCTTCGCCGGTCTTGCCGTCGTATCCATTTCCCTGTTCATCTTATCAGGCATATCGGTGGATACCTCGCTGTGGGTTGTCATCCTGTGCATCAGCATCATGGGTCTTGGCATGGGCTTCTCCATGATGCCGCTCAACACGCATGTCCTGAACTCTGCGCCTCGCCGTCTGGTGAGCCGCGTTACACCGCTGACAACAGCAGCTCAGCAAGTCGTCGTCTCGTTCGCGGTTGCGGGCCTGACGGGTTATCTGACGACGCAAATCACTTCCCACGCCGCAGGCGCGGGAGCGGACGCAAATCCGCTGAACGCAGTCGTCGCGGGTTACGGCGACACGTTCTTCTTGTCCGCCTGCCTCACGACTGCGGGCGTCGCACTGACGCTCCTTCTGCGCAAACCGAAGCAGCAGAAAGAAGATGTAACCGCCAGCGGGGACAATCCGGACCCGGCGACGATGCTGGGTCACTAGGCGTCTCCGTTTGGTTGACGAAATACCAGATAACTAGAAAGTAAGCTCTTCAGCCCTTTCACTTCCCAATTGGAAGTTGGAAGGGTGTTTTTGTGTTTCGGGACTTTTCCCATTTGAAGATTATTATGAATGCATTTGTTTATTTTTTGTAAATAGGATTGAATGAGAATGAAAGATAAAGATAGAATAAAATCAACTTTCGATATCATATTCAAATTCATATCCTACACCATGCCAGCGGTGATGCTTTATTTGGATCTTGGAGCGCTTAGAAACCTGTTTCAGAATGTGAAGAAGGAAAAGGAGCAATCAGTCTAAATGGATCCTAATCAAAAAGAGGCACAAAGAGATGTGAAAAAGGGGAAAGTTGTAGATCTTCTAGAAGTGTTACGTGTATCCACAAAACTGGGGCTCACCTCATTTGGGGGACCGATCGCACATCTTGGTTATTTCCATAACGAGTACATACGCCGTCGAAAATGGATGGATGAACGAAGTTACGCCGATTTAGTTGCACTTTGTCAATTTCTCCCGGGACCGGCCAGCAGCCAGATTGGAATCGGTATCGGTATTGTAAGGGCAGGACTGCTGGGGGGGATAATAGCATGGTTAGGCTTTACACTGCCCTCAGTCATCGCATTAGTAGCGTTTGCTTTCCTGATTCAAGGCTACGATATTGGCAGTGCAGGTTGGATTCACGGACTAAAGATTGTAGCTGTTGCGATTGTAGCCCATGCTATTTTAGGAATGGGGCAGAAGCTTACACCGGATCGAGACAGAGTCACAATAGCTGTAATCGCTGCAGCGATTACATTGTTATGGCAAACCGTCTACAGCCAAGTGTTTATCATTATTGCTGCAGGTGTTATAGGGTTGATGCTATATCGGAAGAAAGCAGCGGAGGGGACTCCTGAGCTTCAAATTGCAATCAGTCGAGTTATTGCCGTCATATGTCTAGTTTTATTTTTTGGTCTCCTAGTTGCACTTCCGCTTCTTAGACAATCGGTTGAAAACGGCTGGCTGGCGATGTTTGACAGCTTCTACCGCTCTGGCTCTTTGGTGTTCGGTGGAGGTCATGTCGTGCTTCCGCTTTTAGAGCGTGAAGTCGTTCCTACGGGTTGGGTTAGCCAGGAGGATTTTTTGGCAGGGTACGGGGCCACGCAGGCTGTCCCAGGTCCAATGTTCACATTCGCAGCCTACCTTGGGGCGATGGCTGGAGGCATATCAGGAACGGTCGTTGCGACGGTAGCCATATTTTTGCCAGCATTTCTTCTTGTTGTCGGTACGCTCCCGTTTTGGAATGGACTAAGGAACAGTCCGAAAGTACAAGGAGCATTAGTGGGAATTAATGCCGCTGTGGTTGGTATTTTATTAGCTGCTTTATACGATCCGCTATGGACTACCGCGATCTTGGATCCAATGGATTTTGTACTAGCAAGCGTTTTGTTTGTAATGCTGGTTTTTTGGAAGCTCCCCCCATGGATAATAGTGCTGACAGGTGCTGCAGGGGGAATGTTGATGGGGCTCTTGTAGCAAAAGAACGGGTAATGGAACGGGCAACTGTTCATTATCCGTTTTTTATTTTGTACGGACTAAAGCTTTAGAGAAGTGAAATCGGACTGATACCGTTTCTAGCAGACGGACATACTGAAAAGAATCGCTGTGCTCCCCTTTTTAAGCAATTGTCCCAAACTTATTTTTTGCAGCGTGAAAAATAACGGGCTCCTCAATTGTATTACTAATGAAAGGGGGACATCAGGTGAACGATTCATATGAGCTCAATGAATCCGTCCGCAAAGCAGTGGTCAACTAAAGCTGCTAGCAGACCAACCGCATTCTCATAGGGATGCGGTTTTTATAAAAATGTCCACAGAATGTTCACTTATGTGGAGGTTTCCATTATCGCTATAATAGCAGGGGTAATTAGAAAGGATGATGGAAAATGCCAACAACTAAGAAAGAAGATTTTTATTTTGGGCTAATGATGTGCTGTGGGATGGTTGTATTCATGACTTTTTATAATTTATTTACACACGGCTTGATTGGTACGGTATCCTTGAAAGAAATACTTACTCAACTTGTTCTAGTCTTTATTATTGCGTTCGTACTGGAATTATTTATTGTCGGCCCAGTGGCCAAAAAAATCGCTTTTTCATTACCATATGACAAGTCTAAGAAGGTATTTGTAATTCTATCCCTTGCCTTTTTTATGGTGAGTGGAATGGTACTTTGTATGTCTCTTTATGGATTGGGGAGTGCTTACTTTTCCGACAGTCTGATTGGAGAATCCTTGCTTGCCAGTTACTTTTCTTTAGTGTTAAGAAATTTTATTTTTGCTTTTCCTCTTCAGCTCATCGTTGTGGGCCCGATTGTTCGGTATTTATTTGTTAAATTCGTTAAAGATAAAGGCGTTTCGGGAACTAAAATACAAAAGACATCCGGGCAGATTAGATGAGTAAGCACGATTATAAGGAGGACTTCCATATGCCTTCGAAGAAATTTAAATATAAAATATTTCGTTGGGAAGTCGGGGTGTTAGTATGGAATTAATGTATAAAGGTTTTTTAATAAGCGATGATAAATCAAAGCTTAAAATCGAAACGATTTGTGGTTTCTTGTCCAGGAGCTACTGGGCGAATAAAAGACCAGCTGAAATAACAGAAAAAGCCATAAACAACTCGGTTTGCTATGGAATATATCATGAAGATAAGCAGGTCGGTTTTGCCCGTGTAGTCACGGACTGGACAACGATTTATTATTTATGTGATGTTTTCATTGATGAAGAATATAGGGGTTCGGGTTTAGGGAAGAAATTGATAGAAGTAATAACAAAAGAATATGAAGGAATGATGGGCTTGCTCGGTACGTTAGATGGTCATGGACTCTACGAAAAGTATGGATTTATGAGAAATGCTGAACGTTTTATGAATAGAAGACCTAACTAGCGGATAACTAGAGCTTAAAAACCATCCCAATTGTTTCGAATAAAATTCCGAAGAAGCAGCAGCCAAAATCATGGATAAAATAAATGCAGGCATGTGAGCAATCTAGCTTATGAAATCGTATATAGATTGAACTAAACATTGAGAGAGCACCCTGATAGATGCTCTTTTTTATTTTGCCCAAAACATGCCCTGCTAATAGCGTATAGATGAAGCTTCCCCTGAGTTTTTGAATCGCGAACGCGAAAATTTACCACATTCATACATTGTTTTAACAAATATGCTTATTTTAGATAACCTAGAGAAAATAATGACGATCTATACTTTAAAAGGGTAAAACAACAAGAATTCATAACAACCCACATTATTCCACATGGGAGTGAAAGAGAGATTATGAAACTTTGGTTAAAGAAAGAGTTAGTTGTAGGCCTTGTTCTATCTGTGTTCGTTCTATTGCTTGCTGCATGTGGGGGTAATAACAAAGAAGAAGCAGTTAATGAGAGTGCTGTAGTTGAAGAAGTCTCGCTAGCTGATCTGGAGAAAAACGCGAAGGAAGAAGGCACTGTCGTAAGTGTCGGAATGCCGGATACTTGGGCGAACTGGAAGGACACTTGGGTTGATTTGCAAACGAAGTACTCGCTATCGCACACAGATACGGATATGTCGAGCGCGGAGGAAATCGCCAAGTTTGAGGCTGAGAAAGACAAGCCGACTGCGGATATCGGCGATGTAGGTATTGCATTCGGATCGGTTGCGATAGATAAAGGTGTAACGCAAGCTTATAAAACTTCCTATTGGGATGAAATTCCCGATTGGGCTAAAGATACAGACGGGCATTGGATCGTAGGATACCAAGGTTCGATTTCGTTCCTAACCAATACAAAGCTTGTCCAAACGCCGCCCCAAAGCTGGGAAGATCTTAAAAACGGCACTTACAAAATCATTGTTGGCGACGTAACGAAAGCCGCGCAAGCACAAATGGCTGTATTGGCTGCTGCGATTGCTTTTGGCGGAGACGAGTCCAATATTGAACCGGGAATTGCTTATTTCGAGGAACTTGCGAAGAATGGCCGCCTATCCAATGCGGAAGCAAGCCTGGCAAATATCGAAAAAGGTGAAGTTGAGGTTACGCTTCTATGGGACTTTAACGCCCTGAACAATAGAGATCAGTTGGGTAAGGATCAATTCAATGTAGCTATTCCTAAAGAAGGCAGCGTTGTGAGTGGTTACGCCACAATCATCAACAAATACGCTCCGCATCCAAATGCGGCGAAGCTGGCTCGCGAATATATTTTGAGCGATGCAGGTCAGATCAACTTGGCTAAGGGTTATGCAAGACCGATCCGCGAAAGCGTTAAGCTTCCTGATGACGTAGCGGCAAAGCTGCTGCCTGCTGATGCGTATGCTAACGTTAAGCCAGTTGGCGATTTCAAGGTTTGGGAAGAAACGGCTAAAAAATTGCCGCAGCTTTGGCAGGAACGTGTTCTTGTACACATGAACTAATTGCTGAAAGCTTCAAGCTTAAACAGGATAGCCTATAATGGAGCGTCTTCGTCTTCTTGTCGAAGACGCCCCCTTTTATTTATTAGGAGGAGAGTATGCAGGCATGAGGCGTAGAAATCGGTGGATATTTCTGGGACTAGTCCCTTTTGTAGTGATGATTGTCGCGTTTCAATTCGCTCCGATCATGTCTATGCTGACCGGGAGCTTAAAACAGGAAGATGGTTCGGGCTTTACGTTCAGCTTTTACGCTAGAATTGTTCAAAGTGAGTACTATTTAAAGGCGATTACGAACAGCCTGCTCATTTCTTTATCCGCAAGTGTGGTCGGTATCGTTATCGGACTCATTTGCGCTTACTCCATCACGCGATTCTCGCCAAAGATGCGTGATCGGCTACTTATGCTCTCCAATATGACCTCGAATTTTGCAGGTGTTCCGCTCGCCTTTGCTTATATTATCCTGCTGGGCAGCAATGGGGTATTTACGCTCCTTTTTAAGCAGTGGGGCTGGGATGTATTTACCGAATTTGATTTGTATAGCTGGACAGGACTTATTTTGGTTTATGTTTACTTTCAGGTTCCGCTTGCCTTGCTGCTGCTGTATCCCTCCTTCTATGGGATTCGCGATCAATGGAAAGAGGCGGCATCTCTGCTCGGAGCGAGCAATTGGAAATTTTGGGCCACAATCGGCATACCAGTTCTGACGCCAGCCGTCTTCGGAACGTTAGGCATTCTCTTCGCGAACGCGATGGGCGCTTATTCAACGGCTTATGCTTTGGTCGGGGGAAATTATAATTTGCTTGCGATCAGGATTGGCTCCCTCGTAACAGGTGATGTAGTGAACGAGCCGCAGCTTGGCAATGCCCTTGCGGTTATTCTAGCGTTGTCTACCTTATTGGCCGTTTTTCTTAATCATAAAATGGTCCAGCGTTCCCAATTGTTTCAATCGAATTCATCCACAGTAAAAGTCCGTAAGCGCCGGCAATCAATGCGACAATTGGCAACCGTTGTGAAGGAGGAGCTGTGATGGCGAACACCGTGAAGAAGACGGGCTTGACGCATCGGCTGCTGATGCTGGCGCTCATGATTTATTTGCTGCTTCCCTTACTAGGTACTCTCATCTATGCGTTCGCCAAAGAATGGCAGACGACCATCCTTCCTACACGCTGGACGACGGAATGGTTCAGCGAGATGTTTCAAGATATTCGGTTTCTGGATGCGCTGTGGACCTCTCTATATTTATGTGCTATAAGCGTAGCGCTTAGCTTGGTCATTATGCTGCCTGCCGTATTTATCATTACGGTTTACTTGCCAAAGTGGGAGACGTTTATGAAGGGGATCGTTGTTCTTCCATACGCTGTACCTGGCGTCGTGGCAGCGGTCGGACTCATTCGTGCTTACTCCTCCGGTCCAATTGATATTGCTGGAACAGCTTATATTTTAATAGGGGCCTACTTTGTCGTCATTCTTCCCTATATGTATCAAGGTATTCGCAACAGCCTGCTTACCGTGTCAGCGGTTGATCTGCTTAACTCAGCAGAAATGCTTGGTGCTAGTCGAACAAAAGCGTTCGTTAACGTAATCCTGCCGAACATCTGGCCGGGCGTTATTACCTCAATATTATTATCTTTTTCCGTGCTATTCGGCGAGTTTGTCCTGACCAATATGCTGGTCGGCGGACATATTCATACGATACAGGTTTACCTTTATCAACGGCTCGGAGAAAGCGGACACATGGCCAGTGCAATCGCGATTTCCTATTTCATATTTATTTTAGTGCTATCTATGATCCTAATGAAGCTTGGCCAAAAAATGAATAAGGGGATTCAAGGATGAACGCGTATTTGGAACTGCAGGGCATTCATAAGCAATTTGGCAGCACAAATGTGTTGAACAGTGTTGATTTGCAAATCCGCGAGGGAGAGCTCGTGACGCTGCTCGGGCCATCGGGCTGCGGGAAGAGCACGCTGCTTCGCTGTATTGCAGGCCTGACGGAAATAGATGGCGGGCAAATTATTTTAGATAAAAAAAATATCGTGAATCTTCCGCCTCGCAACCGGGAAATCGGAATGGTCTTTCAATCCTATGCCTTGTTCCCCAATCTAACCGTCAGTGAAAATATCCAATACGGGATGAAAATGAGAGGGGTCGCCAAAGCAGAAAGAACAAAACGGTCGGAGGAATTGCTTGCTATTATTGATCTTGAAGATAAGCGCAATGCCTACCCCCAGCATCTCTCGGGCGGCCAACAGCAGCGTGTAGCGCTTGCTCGTTCACTTGCCGTTCAGCCTAAGGTACTTCTGCTCGATGAGCCGCTGAGCGCGTTGGATGCCAAAATCCGTAAAAATTTGCGGACTGAAATCCGCGATATTCAGAAACGTTTTAATATGACAACGATATTTGTAACGCATGATCAAGAAGAAGCGTTAATTTTATCCGATCGGGTATGTCTCATGAATAAGGGCAGCATTGTGCAAGAGGGAGCCCCGGAAGAGATCTACTCCGCGCCAAAAACGGAGTTTGTTGCTCGTTTCATGGGAAGCTACAACGTATTGACCAAACCTGAGGCATTAAGACTGTTTGAGCAGTTGGACAGTTCAGCGGAAAGCTTCGCTATTCGGCCTGAATCGGTTATTCTCTTGAGTGAGGAAGCACGTAATGAAGCGCTAAGCGAGGGTAAACGTATTGTCGATGGGACGATCTATTCGGTCTCCATACTCGGCAATATTATCCGATATGCGATAGATGCAGAAGGTGTAAGGCTGACTATCGATGCGCTTAACGACGGCCGTTCGCTGCGATTAGGGGAAAATAGTCGTGTAAGCTTGGCCTTGGATCATTCCCAGCTCTTGCATCTGGAGAGGGAGGGAGCATGATCGATACCTCACAAAGGCTGATTGTCGTTGTCCTTGATGGATTAAGATATGATTCCGCACGAAAATATTTAGGTTACATGGAGCATCTTGTTGAGCAAGGACAGGTCAATTGTTATCAGGTTCAATCTGAGCTTCCGAGTCTTTCGCGTCCGCTGTACGAAGTATTGCTAACGGGGACGCCAGCTGCGAGAAACGGCATCACAGCTAATCATATTGTGAGATTAAGCCAGGAGCAGAGCGTGTTCCATCTCGCATCCAACGCAGGTTTAAGAACGGCTGCTGCAGCTTATCACTGGGTTAGCGAGCTGTATAATTCAGCGCCATACAACATCATCGCAGATCGCCATCAGCATGACGAGAGCAAGCCGATTCAACATGGTATTTTCTATTTCGAGGATCACTATCCGGACAGTCATTTGTTCGTTGACGCCGAATATTTGCGTACAACCTATGACCCTCATTTCTTATACATCCACACGATGAATATAGATGACGTGGGACACAAATACGGCGGGGAAAGCAAGCAATATGAAGCAGCGGTTCGTGCAATTGATGGCATGCTTGCAACTTTGGTTCCATTATGGCTATCGCAAGGCTACCGAATTATCGTGACTGCCGATCATGGGATGAATGCGACTGGTTATCATGGCGGGACGGAAGACGAGGAGCGGCATGTACCGCTCTATATTTGCGGTGAACCTCCTCAATGGCCAATGAAAAAAAATAGCAAAACTGTACCACAGCTTCTGCTTGCTCCGTTAATGTGCCACTACCTTGGACTGAAACAATCTGAGGCGATGATCAACTGGAAAGTTCAAAGCAGCAAGGGATAGCCACACCAAGAAAGTACAGTTTGCAGAAAAAAGGAAGGAGGCTCAGCCTCCTTCCTCTTTCTGTTGTTCTTTAAGCAACCTAAACCTAAAAAACCGACTAAATCCGAGGAATATAGTGTCCACTAAACTGTAAATAGATGTATATTATAGTGCCTAAGCATCTAGTGAAATGGTGGAATTATATTTATAATATAAAAAAAGGTAGTGTAGGAGGTGTTTTACACGTTTTAAAGTTTAAGCGCTTTAATTTTATTGTAAGGAAGTATCAAAAAAATCTAATTTTATGAGGAGCTGTTTCGTTATGAACAAAAAAATTCGTAAAGCTTTAACGTTTGTTACTTCGGTAGGGGTGCTGCTATCCCTCTACTCCATTCCGGTGCAAGCGGCTACGACGATTAATGTGAGTACGGCTGCAGGTCTGAAAACTGCTTTGGCTAATGCCAAACCGGGGCATGAAATTGTACTCGCACCAGGAACGTACACAGGAATCTTTTCTGCCAAATCAAATGGAACCGCATCCAATCGGATCGTATTAAGAAGCCAAAGTACTACAAACCCTGCCATATTGTCTGGTCCGAGCATTAATAGCGATTATGAATTACATCTCACTGGGGATTACTGGACGGTGAAAAATGTTAAAATAAGAAATTCGGCAAAAGGAATCGTACTCGACAATTCGAACAATACGATACTCGATGGCGTTGAAGTCTACGATATTGGAGCGGAAGGGGTTCATTTCCGCGATGGCAGCTCAAACGGAACTATTCAAAACTCCTATATTCATGATACGGGTAAAACGGCGCCAGGCTACGGGGAAGGCGTCTATATTGGAACGGCAGAAAAGGATTGGGGAAAATACAATAAAGCTACAAATAACAACACGATCCGCAATGTGAAAATCGGGCCGAACGTAAGAGGCGAGAGCATCGATATCAAAGAGGGAACAACAGGAACCTTAATTGAAAACAATACGTTTAATGGCACTGGCATCAGCAATGTGCATGTGGATGACAGCTTTATCGATGTAAAGGGTAAAAATGTCATTATCCGCAACAACACGGGTTACCGCAACAATAACAGTAAAGTCGTTGACGCCATTCAAATTCATAAGATCGTTAACGGCTACGGCGTCAATATTCAGATCACAAACAATACGTTCCATCTAGATAACAGCAGCGCATATGTGGTCAATGCAAGCGGCGGAACTTCGGCAACGGCTTCAGGAAATAAGCGCTTGCCTGCTGGCAATATGTATAAAGGAAGTGTTACGGTTAAATAAGATTTATCAATTAAGCAAGTGTGGAATGGGGAAGGAGGCCGAAGCCTCCTTCCTTTTTTTGCATGCCGCCTTCCTTAATAATAGTAAGATTGTATTAGATGTGAAGAGGACAATATTAGAATCGCGGTAGAACCTCGTCTATAATACAGGGTATAAAACGATAGAAGTGAGGCGGCAACATGACGGCTGAAGCAGTTTGGAAGGGAAATACCAACCAGGCAATCTGCGCATTTACCTTTGATGACGGTCCTTCCCAGCTCCCACTGGAACTGTGGCTAGATGTTCTAGAGGAGGAAGATGCCATTGGTACCTTTTTCTTCACCGGAGAATGGATCGACAGGTACCCGAATAAGGCGAGAGAAATTCTTTCCCGAGGACATGTGCTTGCCCCCCATACGTATCATCATCGCCGGATGGCGCAGGTGCCAAAGTCTGTCTTTCTAGAGGAGCTGAAGCTGACTGAGCTGGCTTATCAGGATGCAACAGGTCTACCGTGTCCAACCTTTATGCGTTTTCCTTATTGCTCGTACCGGGAGGAAAATCTAGAATGGCTGGCTGAGTGGAACGGATATCTGGATATTGAAGGAATCGACTCCGGAGATTGGGCAGGCGTACCTGCTGAGAATATCGTTGCAAAGGTTGAGCCCGGCCTTGTTAACGGGGCGATTGTCGTTATGCACAGCAATGATATTGCGAAGCACTCTCCAGAGGCCTTAAGAGAGTTAATTCGGATTGCAAAGCAAAGAGGTCTGAAAGCCGTAGGCGTACCTGAATTGCTAGACTCTCTTGGACTAGCAGCGGGTCATAAGTCTTGGAAAGTTACAGTCGAGGTTCCTGCTGAGCTGGATCTTCCCGCGGAAAATTGGGTTCCGCTGAAAAACCGTGAGGAGCTTGTAAAGCTGGCAGCCCAAAGTATAGATTGGCATATTCGGCAATATACGCTGTATTTCAAATCCGAATGTGAATGGCTTAAGCATCTGGAAAATTCTCTTCATGAGTTTCGCATTATTGAGGATCGTCAATTGTTTCATTTGTGGGAATTTAGCGGTTCTTATTGGGGTTATGTTCGCGCAGGCGTCATGAAAGACACGCTTGTATTACTCGATTTCGCGGCTAAGGAGGCGCAGGCTGATACGTTGGTCTATTTGCTGCGCTGGGCTGCGGAGACTGCGGCAAAACTTGGCTTGACACGAATTGAGGCAAGGCATGATATTCGTAGAATAAACCAAATGTGCAGGCAGCTAGGCTGGCAATCTGAGATTTTGGAAGATCAATAAAGTAAAGGGGCAGCCAATTTATAGGCGGCCCCTTCTGTCTTACATTTCAGTCGGATAGCTGCGATCAATAACGAAGCTTGCAGCGTCGCTGCGGATGTAACCAATACTGTATTCAACGGGAGCGTCCTTTTTGGTGAAAGCGACGGTTTTCATACGGAAAATGGGGGAGCCTGCTTTTATTTGCAGCAATGCGGCGATATCCGGTTCAACGATAATGGGCTCAATCGTTTCCACAGAACGAAGGATTGGCTTGCCATACTTCTCCTTCAGAAGCTTAAACAAGGAGCCGGTGCAATCTTCATTGGTGAGGGCTGGAGCCACATGCCAAGGAATGTAAGACATTTCATAGACAACCGGCTCATCATCGGCGAGACGCAGGCGATTAACTTTAGTAATGGGGGACTGGGCAGGTACTTGAAGCAAATGGTCAAAGGGCGGTTCTGCGGGAATAACGCCGGTCTCGAGCACCTTGCTCGCTGACCGTTTTCCAAGCTCCTGCATATGATCCGCGAAGCTATGCAATGGAGCAAGCGTGCGATGAGTAATTTTATTATTTGTGACAAACGTGCCTCGGCCCTGTACTTTGCGTATATGCCCTTCCAAGTACAACTGCTGCATAGCTAACCGAATGGTCGTTCGACTGACTCCATACATGCTGCAGAGGTCGGGCTCGGTGGGCAGCTTGTCGCCGGTTTGATATACGCCAGCACGGATATCCTCCAACAGCTTGCTCTTGACTTGTGCATATAGAGATGAATGTTTTGGCTCAGACATCCGAATCCCTCCCAGCTTAATCTAGTTATTGCCATTGTAGGGTGAGTTGTTCTGAAATGCAATAACCATGTTCAGTATGAGGTTGAAGATAATAACAAATGTTTTTCATTTACAAAAGGTAATGATGAATATTATAATTTAATCAGTTGTTACTACAAATGGGTGAATAGCTAACACATAAGTCAGTTTGCTGTGGAAAAGAGGAGAAGCTCAGGTGAAGTCATTAGCAAGCTATTATTTTTTATTTTTTCTGTCCATGTCTGTTGTTATGCCGTATACGAGCCTTTATTTTAGCGACAGAGGCTTTAGCCACACCACCGTTGGTCTCATTTTGTCGTTATGGGCTTTGGTAAGTATCGTTGCCCAGCCCGTTATGGGTATGATCAATGATCGTATTAACAATCCGCGGAAAATCATGATGGTTTGCGCCATAGCGGCTCCTGTACTGAGTTTGGGATTCTATTTTATGAATGGACTCGCGGCTATACTCGTTTTATCCGTTTTTTTCGCTTGGTTTCAATCCTCTGGAGGACCGATTGGCGATGCCATGGCGGTGGAGATTGCCAGCCAAAAAGGGTTTTCATTCGGTAGCGTTAGGCTGTGGGGCGCGTTAAGCTTTGCGATAGGGACCTTCGCTTCAAGCATTCTATATGAAAAGTTCGGCTACAACGATATTTTCATTTACTATATCGTCTTAAATATAACGGTCTGCTTGGCGATTATGCTGCTTCCTTCAGCCCAGATTACTCGTAAAAGAGTGACGATATTCGGACAAATGGGCGAGGTTGTTCGCAATAAGCGCTTTATGATATTTGTAATCACAAGCATGCTCATGATGATGTCCGCATCCATTAATATGAACTTCTTGCCGTTATACTTTAAGGAATTGGGCTTTAATAAGAGCTGGATCGGAAGTGCATATGCGATCGCTGCCTTAATTGAGGTGCCTATGTTCTGGGTAGCGACCAAGCTTAGCAAAAGAATAGGCAGATATCAGCTGCTATGCATAGCAGCTCTGATTTATAGTATTCAATTTTTCACTATGTTTAGTTTCGCTAACGTCTCATTGACACTAGCGGCTCAACTGTTGAATGGAATTGCGTTTGCCTTCGTGGCTGGCACATCTGTAGAAATTGTACATAGCTATGCGACAGAGGGAACGAAAGCGACAATGCAAACGGTTTATGCAGCAGTAGCATGGGGCCTTGGAGGCATTGTCGGCAATGCGATGGGAGGAATGGTTGTCGATCGCTTTGGGGCACAGTCTCTATATTTAATTTTGTTCGGTTTATGTATGGCGGCTTCCTTGCTCTTTATAGTGAACAAGAATCACCAGAAATCTGTCGCGCCGGCTCTTGAAGCTTAATGGCGAGCGGATGCTAGAAAGTTGAATGACAAAGGTCGTCTCTTGCGAGAGCGGCCTTTTTTCTTGTCAACCATTCGAACATCAACGTTGCATTGCGTTTGCATCCATAATCTCTCAGCATTATTAAATTACAATATTATACTTATATTATATTTTTTATTTGTTTTATTTGCTGGAAAATGATTTTGTTAAGAAATTGTATGGTTTGCTCCAAACATATAGACATAGAAGGGGAAAATCTATTACTTTAGACATGTATCAAAAAAAAACAGAATTGGAGGTCAGCACTAGTAGCATAGCATGCTATAGGCAAATGTACGAACAACATTATAACGGAGGTTTATAACATGTTATCTAGTAAGTGGGCCAAGCTGGCAACAGCTGTCATCCTGTCTGCAAGCATTTTAGGACAAAATTTCACATCGACAACCGCATATGCAGCAACTGATATACAAGATGTAAAGACCGTAGGCGCAGGCAGCAACGGAAAATGGATGACGGGTGAATATCATGCCCATACGTTCAATTCTAATGATGCGCAGCTATCGCTTAAACAAACGTTAGATGCTGCTTTTGAGACTTATGGCTTGGACTGGCTTGCAATAGCTGACCACCTAAGAACTTCGGATCGGGATGATGAAGGTGTCAATATACCAACTGGACCGGTTCCGCTCTCACAAGCCATCGTCGATTATCAGACTAAGAAAATTAACCAATTGAAAGCCTCTGGTAAATATCCAGGCAAAATTACGTTTACAGGCTTTGAGTGGGATATGCCGACTTATGATCATATGGGAGTAGGCATATTGGATGATAGCATGAAGGCGTCGAGCCAGTTTGAATATTTGTTTTCGAATCGTGATGCAAATATGTTTAAGCTAGAGGATAGAATTGTATGGGATCAGAAGGATAACCGGGCGTTTTCAAATGCTGCGGATGCTCGGACTGCTGTGCAGTGGCTGAAAACGAATTATGAAAATACAAGCTACATGTTTGTAAATCACCCATCAAGAAAATTAAGAGATGGGAAAACAATATTTCAAATTTCTGATCTTCGCGATTTCAATAATATCGCTCCAAACATCGTTTTCGGGATGGAGGGCATGCCAGGAAATCAGATGGAGCCAGACCGAGGCGGGCTGAATCAAAACAATCCGAAAAACAAGACCTATGGCGGCACTGACTATATGGTTGCGAAGGTTGGCGGCGTATGGGATTCTCTGCTTGGTGAAGGACGCAAGTTCTGGAATTTTGCCAACTCGGATTCACATTTTAAAGTAGCAAATGGTAAGTATTCCAGCGGTTACTTGCCGGGTGAGTATACGAAAAACTATACCTGGATAGAAGGCAATAATATGGCAGCGGTGCTAGAAGGCATGCGTTCAGGTAAATCGTTCTCCGTACATGGCGATTTGATCAATGCATTAGATTTCAATATTACAAACGAAACAAGCAAAGGCGAGATGGGACAAGACCTTAAAGTGAAAGAAGGCGACTCTCTCAAGCTTACGATTCGTTTTAAAAGCCCTAATACAAACAACTATGCTGTCATTAAAAGTGATGATCCAAGCGTAAATGCAAAATATACTCATACAAGTAGTGTTACTAATGCCGTTTATGTAGATCATGTTGATTTGATTGCAGGCGATGTTACAGGCATGACTACGCCAGGAACAGTTGGCTACAACAAAGATACGAATGATTCGACGAAGGTCATTAAAAGATTCACGAGCAAAGACTGGACAACGGATGCAGAAGGCTATAATGTCATTACGTATAATCTAGGCTCTGCAAGCAAGAACCAGTATTTCAGACTTAGAGGAACAAATCTTGACGTCAATGTAGCTGGGGAAACAGAAAACGGCGAACCGCTTATTGATAACCCAACACTTGATGATAACAATATTACCGATGAATTTGCACGGCATTTGAAACGGTTTAACGAAGTTAATGATCGGAACTATAAGGATCTGTGGTTCTATTCGAATCCAATCTTCGTTACAAGCGTGCCGAACGACAATAGTGAAGCAGTTAGCAAAACGCTGAGTGCAATTGATTTGGGAAATACGAACGCACTTGAATCGGATATTAAGCTGCCGCAAACTGGGAAGTTTAATGCGAGTCTTTCATGGAAAAGCTCGAACAATCTGGTGCTCGGCGATGATGGTAAGATTGTATTCCGTCCGAAAAAAGATACATTAGTTACCTTGACTGCAACGTCAACTCGCGGCAATGTCACTAATACCAAAGTATTTAATGCGACGGTGAAGGGTGCGGAAAACGCTGCAGGATTAACGCTTAAAGGTTCGCTAAAGACAGTCGATGACCAAATTTACAAAAGTGGCGATTGGACGAACAAAAACGTGATTGCAAGCGTATATGCTTCCGTCAACGCGCCGGTTACCATTGCAGAATTGTCTTTGTCGAAGGATGGCGGTAAAACTTATTTGCCTTACACAAACGACACCAAGATAACCGTGTCGCAGGAAGGCGAGAACACACTGTTGTTCAAAGCAACAGATACGATCGGCAACGACATCTCGTGGACTGTTAAAGCGAATATTGACCGCACAAAACCAGTCATTACTCTTGTTGGAGAAAAGACGATCGATTTACCTTTTGGGGATAAGTATCATGAACAGGGTTCGACAGTAACGGATAATTTGGATCCACTCGTTAAGGTAACCGTTACAGGATCGGTTTACTTTACGATAGCCGGTAAGTATGAAGTGAAGTATAACGTAACAGATCGCGCAGGGAACGCTGCGGATGTAGTTACTCGTACTGTAAATGTGAAAGAAGAAGCAGGTGGAGGTTCTACGCCACCTTCGAAAGTTGATCCAAAGCCAGATCCAAAACCAGAGCCAAAGCCAGAGCCAAAGCCAGAGCCGAAGCCAGAGAAGCCTGTTACTGCGGTAGAGGTAGATTTGGATGCTTCTAAAGGTACAGAAGGTTCAGTTAAAGATGTTGTAGTCTTCAAAGTACCAGCCGACGCGCTTTCTGCTGACGGAAAAATCAGCGTGAAGGTAGTAGAAGAAAGCAAAGTCCCTTCGGCCGGCAAGCTTGAATCGCTTAGCCAAACGGTTGAGTTCATAAGCACGTCAGGCAGCAAGTTCAACAAGCCTGTCGAAATCAGCTTCAATTACAAGCCGGAGCAAGTTCAATCGGGCAAGAAACCGGCTATCTATTACTACCACGAGCAGCAAAAACGTTGGATTTATGTCGGCGGAGAAGTAAAAGCAGATGGTACAATCGCAGTCAGCGTTAATCATTTTACAAAATTTGCGGTTTTCCAAGCTGAGCCGAAAGTGCTCTCCGATATGAAGACGAACTGGGCTGCTCCATATACGGATCGTTTGATTGGCATGAATGTTATTCAAGGTTATGAGGACAACACATTCCGTCCTGCAGCGACCGTAACACGCGCAGCATTCGCGAAAATGATTGTAGGGGCACTGGGTCTTCCGGTTGCTTCAGGAAATACAAGCTTTGCGGATAACAGCGACATTCCTGCATGGGCTAGAGCTGAAGTAGCCGCTGCTGTAAAAGCAGGCATTTTGAAAGGCTACGAACAAAATGGCAAAATGTTCTTCAAAGCGAGCCAAACGATTACACGCGCAGAAATGTCTGTGATGATCGCGAACGCTTTGAATGCCAAAGAGGCAAGCGCGAAGCATTCGTTTAAAGATGCTGCAGCAATTCCAGCTTGGGCGAAAGCCTCCATTAATACGGCTGTAGCTGCGGGCATTTTGAAAGGGAATGACGATCATTCGTTCCAACCAAATCGCGTAGCAACCAGAGCAGAAGCTGCTGCAATGATTTACAGATTGCTTGATAGCTTGCATATCTAAACTTACGTTTCATCGGTTCAATTGGGCTTCTTCAAAAGAGTAAGTCAATTGAATCAATCCTATCAGATGTGAAAAAAGAACCTTCAAGCCACTCAAAAAGTGAGCTGAAGGTTCTTTTATTGTTCATTATCAACTAAACGTCAGTCAATACCGTATTATCGGTCAAATATTTTTCAGTCAATATGGACAGCAATTGAATGCCGACCTCATTGTGCCCGCCTTCGGGGATGATCAGGTCGGCATATTTTTTGGACGGCTCGATAAAGGCCTCGTGCATCGGCTTAACGGTCTTCAAGTATTGGTCGTGAACGGACTGAATCGTACGGCCGCGTTCCTCGATATCCCGAAGCACCCGCCGGAGAATACGGACATCGGGGTCTGTATCAACAAATACTTTGATGTCGAGGATCTTTCGGATACTCTCTTCATACAGCACATGAAGTCCTTCAAGAATGACGATGCTGTTCGGTTTAAGCTCTACCGACTCGCCCGAGACACGTGCGAAAAGGGAAAAGTCATAGACCGGCGCGTAGACAGTTTTGCCTTCCCTAAGAAGAAGAAGGTCGTGGGTCAACAGCTCGATGTCAAAGGATAAGGGATGATCGTAATTGATCATCTTGCGTTCTTCCAGGCTAAGATGTATAGGGTTATTATAGTAGTTATCCTGGGAAATGAAAGTGACTTTCTCCGATCCAAGACGATCGATTACAGAGCGCGCAACCGTTGTTTTGCCGGATCCGGTGCCGCCGGCGATTCCAATAATAAGCATGGCGATTAAATAAACCTCCCTAAAAGTGTTGCCGGTGCTATTTCAGCAATTTTAGTATTGTAGCACAGCATTCACTTTTTTTCATCTCGATCGTACAATCAAGCGTATGGAGGGCAAAAAATGAACCATTCGGACAATCAGGCTAACCATATCGAACCATCGTTTTTGCATTATAAAGGACGGCAATATAAGTCGCTGTTGTTTTATACGAGCGGACAGCAGCAAGAAGCGATTCAGCGTGCTTTGAAAAACAGAGTAGATCGGGGCAAAAGCTTGCCCGATACGGAGATTGCTCCCTATTCAAATTTTCACCTCGCCGAGGATAGGCATCAAAAATATTATTTGAAGAGGTTCCCGAATGCCGTTGAGAAGCTCAGTGAATGGTATCCCACTCATGAAGAGTTGACCAATTCCACCGTTGCGGCCCGTTTGAATGGCTTGGCTTAAGGGTATACAAGCTTGGAGCGCATCGTGAACGAGATCGAGAAATGGCAGCTTCAACTGGAATTTAAGAAGAGAATGGTGGAGCTAATCAAGCAAATAAGGTGGTAGGAAATGCTTATTTTTCGCAGATAGGCTGACCAAGCTATTTCTTACGTATGGATTAAAATGGTAAGATGAATGAGACAGGCATTAGATCAAATCGAAGGAGTGGTGATCTTGAAGTATAGAAGACTGGGAAGCACAGGGTTAAATGTATCCGTCATTGGTATTGGAACCTGGCAGTTTGGAGGAGAATGGGGCCGTGAATATTCGCAAAAGGAAGCGGATATGATTCTCGATAAAGGACATGAGCTTGGCATTAATCTCATTGATACCGCAGAATGCTATGGCGATCATCTCTCGGAGTCTTTGATCGGTGATTATATCAGCCGCCGCAATCGCGAGGATTGGATCATTGCGACAAAGTTCGGTCATCACTTCCACGAGCGATTTACTCGCACCGATTCGTTTAATGCTGAGGGAGTAATTGCTCAACTGGATGCATCGCTTAAGGCGCTGCAGCTTGAATACATTGATCTGTACCAATTCCATTCCGGACCGGATCAGCCCTTCGACAACGATGAGCTGTGGACTGGGCTGGATAAGCAAATAGCAGCTGGGAAAATCCGTTTTCTAGGTACGTCGATTGGAAGCAATGACAACCTTCATCAAACGGAGGCTTCCTCCAAAGTGAACTCACGCGTCATACAGGTCGTCTATAACAGGCTTGACCGCAAGCCGGAAGAGCGCGTTTTCCCGACCTGCCAGCAGCAGGATTTGGGTGTGCTTGCACGTGTTCCACTCGCGAGCGGTTATTTGAGCGGCAAATATAAGCCTGGCGCCGTCTTTGGCGAAACAGATGTCCGCCACAGGCATGATGCAGAAAACACACGGCTGAAGCTGCTCGAAGTGGAGCATATTCAGCGTGAAGAGGTTCCGCAAGGCGTAACGATGGCTAGCTGGGCGCTTGCCTGGTGCTTGAAGCATCCTGCGGTTACTGCCGTTATTCCGGGCTGCAAGGATGCTGAGCAGGTTGAAGCCAACGCCAAAGCCGCGGAGCTAATTACCGAGGCGCATCCACAGGATGTCAGCATCTAGCTTCTAGCTGTATTCACGGTACGAGCAGATCGTTTTTGTGAAAATGGTTCTTATTCATGTACTCATGGACAGGAACAGTTGATCCATCGAATATGAAATGAAAAAAAGAAACCGTTTCTTTGGTATGTGGCTGGGTTGAACCTCCACTTTACTAATGAACGGTTTCTTTTTATTTGTTTCAATGAAAACAAGAGCTTGAAACCACGAATGACCGCTATAAGCACGTATGTGCTCTTACAGCCAACAAATCGGGTGTGTTCAGGAGCTGTAAGCACGCATATGCGCTTATAGCATGCTTTTGACGTATGAGCCACCACGATTTACCGCTATAAGCACGTATGTGCTCTTAAAGCCAACAAATCGTGTTTGTTCAGGAGCTGTAAGCACACATATGCGCTTACAGCCTGGTTTTGACGTATTAGTCACCACGATTTACCGCTATAAGCACGTATGTGCTCTTAAAGCCAACAAATCGTGTGTGTTCAGGAGCTGTAAGCACGCATATGCGCTTACAGCCTGGTTTTGACGTATGAGTCACCACGAATGACCGCTATAAGCACGTATATGCTCTTAAAGCCAACAAGTCGTGTGTGTTCCGGTGCAATAAGCACACATATGCGCTTAAATCTTGGTTTTGAGGAATGAGTCACCACGAATGACCGCTATAAGCACGTATATGCTCTTAAAGCCAACAAACCGGCTGTGTTCCCGAGCAATAAGCACACATATGCGCTTATAGCATGACTTCGACGCAAGAAACAAGCCATTCTAGCTGTTAAAGCACGGTTACTTCATTCCGATATCTTTCGAAATCGGAAACGCGGCATTCCAGCTTCATACGCGTTCCTTCCGGTTCGTAGTCTGTGGATTGCACATGGGCATGCTCATTGAAGTATGCGACCAATTTCCCTTGGCTGAAAGGAATCAAGATCTCGCATTCCATGTAGTCATCGAAGACATGGTCACGAATGAGCGAGATCAGCTCATCCAGTCCGCTCTTTTTCTTCGCGGAGATGTACACCTTATTGTCTTGCACTGCCGGGTAGGCATGCTCCGTCAAATCGCATTTATTGTAAGCGTAGATCGTCGGAATATGAAGAGCGCCCAGCTCCTTCAGCGTATCATTGGTGACGGAGACCAGTTGCTCGTAGTCTTCATGGGAGTAGTCGACAACATGCACCAGCAAGTCGGCCTCGGCTACTTCCTCCAAGGTCGAGCGGAATGCTTTCACTAGGTGATGGGGGAGCTGGCTGACGAAGCCGACCGTATCCGTCAGCAAAAATGATTTGTTGTCATGAAGCTCAATGCTTCTCACCGATGTTTCCAATGTGGCGAACAGCATATCCTGCGCAAAAACCAGCTTATTGGTGCCGGGATTGCAGTTCTCAAGGAGAGCATTCATCAAGCTGGATTTTCCCGTATTCGTATAGCCGACGAGACAGACGACAGGCACCTCGTTCTTCTGGCGCTGCTTCCGCTGAATTTGACGCCTTGCGACAAGCTTATCCAGCTCAGCCTGCAGCGCGGTAATTCTCTCCTCGATGCGCCTGCGGTCAAGCTCCAGCTTCGTTTCGCCGGCGCCCCTATTTTTGAGACCAGCCCCGCCGCCTTGCCGTCCTAATGATGCGCGCAGACCGACCAAGCGGGGAAGCATATACTGGAGCCGAGCGACCTCGACCTGAAGCTGGGCTTCTCTTGTTTTGGCACGCTCCGCAAAAATATCTAGGATCAGAATCGTCCGGTCGATGACCGTCCGCTCCAAAGCGGCCTCTAGATTGCGAATTTGGGAGGGAGACAGCTCATCGTTAAAAATAACGACATGTGCGTCATGCGCTTCAAGCAGCGCAAGCAGCTCCTGTATTTTGCCGGTCCCGATATAATGGGAAGGGTTAATGCGTGCTGCCTTCTGGCTAAGCTCATCGACTACTTCTATATAACAGGCGGCAGCCAGATTGCGAAGTTCCTCCATGGAGTAAGCAAAATCAGTTTGATTTTGAAGCTGAACACCGACGATAATCGCCTTTTGCTGCGGTTGTTCCATTATTCATCATCCTCTTAAAGGTTATTTGGTCAAACAAAAAAAACACAGGCAGCTCTGCCTGTGTTCACAGTTATGGGTAAGAGGATATCAGATAAAAAAGGGTCATCCATGAGCAATAGAACAACGAAGCCGGCCCGAAGATTAGGCGAAAAATCACCTATCACAAGTGCTGCGGAGCTACGGTTCTTCTATGCATATGGAAATTCCGTTCCAAAGGCGAATACGCAAGAAAGGGCTGTTCCCTTCACGCTTTGTCGTATTCCTAAATTTATGGGTTCCTTTAAAATGGCAGACCTATCCTGAGTCCTCTGCACACAGGCAGAGCTTTGGCGCTATTCAATTAGCAGCTGCGCAAAGACCTAACTCGGATATAGTCTATCACACGAAACCCTCCGTTCATTTAAATTAGAAACAGTGTAGCACAATCAATCGCCAAACGGCAAGTCGTAACCGAATAAAATAATGGGATAATTTAGGAGTCGCTCCAATCCTGACGCAGCGTAAACAGCTCCTTCAGCGCTTCCGTCGATAGCTCCGTAATCCAGCCTTCGGAGCTTGCGATCACGTTTTCGCTAAGCTGCTGCTTGTTCTCCAGCATCTCATCGATACGTTCCTCAAGTGTACCGAGCGAAATGAATTTATGCACCTGGACATCGCGTGTTTGCCCCATGCGGTAAGCGCGATCGGTCGCCTGATTCTCGACGGCGGGATTCCACCAGCGATCGAAATGGAACACATGGTTAGCCGCTGTTAGATTAAGCCCGACTCCTCCGGCTTTGATGGACAAAATAAATACGTTTGGCTGCTCGGTAGGCGGCAGCGCATTCGATTGGAATTTCTCGATCATTCGATCCCTCGCCAGCTTGGACGTGCTGCCATTCAAGTAAAGGATCGGCTCCTGCAGCACTTGCTGCAGCACCGCTTTCAGCAGCTCTCCCATCCCGATATACTGCGTGAAAACAAGGCAGCGCTCCCCCTCGTCCCGTAGCTCTCTCACCATAGCGAGCAGCCGTTCGAGCTTTGCGGAACGGTTGATTAACGTCTCCGTATCCATCTCCGCGCCAGCCGAAGCGGATACCTCAACAATCTGCTCCTTCGCCAGAAGCATCGGATGATCGCATATTTGCTTAAGCTGCATAATCGCAGATAGTATGGCGCCTTTGCGTTCAATACCTTCAAGCTTTTGCATGCGGTCCATAAGCTGATTGACGGTTTGATTATAGAGTGCCCCCTGCTCGGCTGTCAGGTGAATGTAGGTTTTCATCTCGTTCTTATCCGGCAAATCGAGCTGGATTGCCGGGTCCTTCTTCTTGCGGCGAAGCATAAACGGCTTGACGAGCTTTTGCAGATCTGCGGTACGCTCTGCATTGTGTTCTTTCTCGATCGGGTTGCTGAATCGCTGCTGAAAACCATGGGCGCTGCCTAGAAATCCCGGGTTCATGAAGTCGTAGATCGACCACAGCTCAGAAAGGCGATTCTCAATCGGCGTGCCGGTCAGCGCGATCCGATGCTTGGCTGACAAGCTGCGCACCGCCGCGGACTGCTTGGTCTGCGCGTTTTTAATATTTTGCGCCTCGTCGAGGCAAATCGCTTCCCAAGTGAAGCTCTTAAGCAGCTCCTGATCAAGCGTTGCCGTTGCAAATGAAGTAAGAATGACATCAACATGCTGGATTTCCGCATGAAAAGCATCGCCCTCCAGGCGTCTGCTGCCATAGTGAAGCATAACGCTCAGCGATGGCGCGAATCGGCTGATCTCCTTCTGCCAGTTGCCGAGAACCGATGTCGGGCAAATGATTAGTGCAGGAAGCCGATTATCCGTATGTGCTGTGCTTTCCTTGAGATTCAATAAATAAGCGATAAGCTGCACGGTTTTGCCAAGTCCCATATCGTCAGCGAGACAGGCGCCAAGCCCGAAGCGCCGCAAGAAGGACAGCCAAGCAAAGCCCTCGCGCTGATAAGGACGCAGCTCTGCCTTCAGCCCAGCAGGGACATCAAGCTCAGGCCACTCCGACTTCTGGCTGAGCTGGCTGACGAGCTTCATCAGATGCTCGTTCAGCTCGACCTCCAGCTGGATGCGCTGCGCTTGCTCCAAGTCTTGTTCAGGCTGCTCATCCTCTTGCCCTTCGCTGCTGCTCAGCAAATGCAGCTGTAGCACATCTTGAAAGGACAGTCCCTCGGAGCGGTCTATACCAGCCATCGCTTTACGGATCTGCGCGAGCAACGCGGGATCAAGCGATATCCATTGACCGCGGAAGCGGACCAGACGCTCATTGCGGGCAACCAGCTCGTTGAATTCAGTCTCGGAGAGATCGGTCTCGCCGATCGCGATCCGCCAGTCAAAGTCAATCAGCGTATCAAGCCCGAACAAAGACTCGCCGGTACTCTCGGCACGGGTGCTGACCTTGGCGCGAAGCCGCGGCTTCTTGCGGCTCGCGGTTTCCCACCATGCGGGAAACAGCACCTGCCAGCCAGCTTCCAACAGCCGTGGACTGTCCACAGCTAGGAAGCGCCATGCAGCGTCATTTGCCATGGGGGCGTTCAGCAGATCCTCTGCATGCCCGGAAAGCAGCTCTTTAGGCAGGCTGGCGCGCAGTCGATTCAGCCAGCCGGCAGAGCGCTCGCGCACAGCATTCGTCCAGGAAGCGGGCCATGAACCGAATGCTTCCCCCGTTTCCGACAGCCGGACCGGCGCAAGCACCGCTTGGTCGAGCTTGTCCTGCAGAACGAGCTTAAGCTGCCAAGGTGTATCCATATCCTCTGGCTCTATGAGCTGCAGCAATGGACGGAATGGGGCTTGATCGGCTTTCCAGCCTATCGCGATGAGCCACGCCTGCGCATCCAAGCCCGCAGACGATGCTTGATTCTTCGCGAAGAGCAGCGGATATTCTCTTCGTAAATCGGCCGCAGTCGTTTCCGTCCCATACCAAACGTCGAATAGGGCAGCAGAGAATGCCGCTTGCAGCCCTTCCCGAGTCGCGTCGTCCGCGTTAGCAGCCTCAAGCGCTGCTTGTATTTGTTTCTGTAACGCCGCGTTATCCCAAGTCCATTGCAGCTTTCCCGCCCTGTAGGCAGAGAAGCTTGGCATATAGCGCTTGGCTTCGATTTCCGCAGCCAGCAAAGGCGCAAGCAGAACGAGCTGCTCCGCAAATTCTCCCCAAACCCACTCCACATGCTCAAGCAGCTTCATTTCCGCGAAGAAGGGAAGAACCTGCTCGGCAGGAAGCAGAACGAGCTCCAGTCCCTGAACCTGCTGAACCGCAAGCTCCGTACCGTAGAAGGAGGCCTCGTGCCAGGCGAACAAGCTTTGCTTTAAGCGGAGGCCGGTTAAATAGTCGTCCGTGCCGCTTATGCCATATAGAAGGGCGTCGCCATGCGTCGTTAAATTAACATGAACCGCAATGGATTTTGTATGTATGCTCATGGAATTAGTTTTCCTCTCCGGAGCTCCTCCTGCAAAGCGCGAAGCCGGCTGTTGCGTGAGGCGAAGGCCGTAATATACGTTTCCCAGCGCTCCTCGTCCTTCATTTTTTTGTATAGCTTAGCGAGCCGTTTAAACAGCTTTACCGCCGCTTTGTAGCCGTCTCTATTTTTGAGCAGAACATATCTCTCCGCTGCCTGATGAAAGAAGGGAAGCAGCAGCTCAGGCGCATGTTTCTCGATTGGCGCAAATACGCTGACGCGATACTCCAGCGGCTCGCTGCTTGTACTTAGCTGATAGTCGATCCACTGCTGCCATTTGGCGTGTCGGAGCAGCTTTTCTACATAGATGGCGTTCGTATAAGGCAGCATCTGAATAAGCGGCTCCCACATTTGCTGCTCCGCACCGGGAATATGTTCAATGACGCTATCCCAGTAGTGATAAAAGCTTGTCAAACTATTCAGCCGTTGATTCTCCATAAAAGGAGCAGCGGCAACAAGCCATTTCCTTAGGCGCTGCCACTCCTTTGCCTCTTGTATCACGGCTAGCATCGGGAACAGATCCTCGGGACGGACGGCGATGCTGCCGCTCATTTCCTTCAGTTGTGCAAGCGCTTCTTCATCGCGGCGCAAATAGAGACATATCCAGCTTTGAGCAAGCAGCCACGGGTAACGGGAAAGCGTTGAGCCAAGCTCATCCGGTGCCTGCTTAAGCAGCTGCAGCTCGTCCGCAAATAGACTTGAATCATGCTGATAGGGGGAAATCCAAAAGCGCCAAAGCGAGATATACGAATGGTAGAAATATAGTTTGGTGCTGGCTTCCGTCAGCATTTGCCCTCGCAAATAGGCGAGTATGTCGTTTATGCGCTGCCAGTAGCTCGGCTCATCGGCGACTTCAGCCTTATTTTCAAATATGCGCTCAAGCGCCTTCACCATATCGGAAATAGCGGCATGCGTGTGAAAGCCGATAAAAGAACCCGGCTTCGAAGCATGGTTCGGTGCCTTGTTCAGCAGCATCGCCAGAACATAAAGGTGGGCGCTCAGCTCGAACAGGCCACTGCTGGCAGGAGAAAGCGCAGGTTTTATTTGGTTAATGGACGATAAGGCTTCCTTAACAAAGGAAGGGTTCCGGGTATGATCAGCCAAGTAGGCGGTACGCTGCTCAAACAGCTCGTGCCACTTGGCAATGCTCATGGTATCAATTGGTTTCATGACGGATAGGTCTCCCGAGCGAATTAGGTTTATTTTCGAATAAGGTTATTATATCATTTATCTAAAGAAGCTAGGCGAGCTATTGAAGAAGTTGGACTTGCGGTATAATTATTTTTAATATCCAATTTCTCTTTATTTTATGATATATTAAGAAAAAAGTAATTTCTAAAAAAGTAATTTTTATGAAAAGTTGATGGGCATGGGGGTACTTATGCTAGGTTATTTTAAAGATTTTGTATTGAACATATTTATCATATGCTCCCCGCTAGCTTTATACCCGTATATCCATAAAACCAAGAGCAACGTGCTTCTTTATCGTTTTTTCGTGAGCATCCTCTTTTCGCTCGCCATTATGATGACGATGTCTTTTCCCATTAATTTAAATGGCTTAATCTATGATTTCAGGTCGATTCCACTCGCAATCGGCGCACTTTATGGCGGACTGCATGTATCGATATTTTTGTATGTGGTGCTCATGCTGTATCGCAATTTTCTTCACAGCCCAAATGAATGGGTGTATGTCATCTCAATAATCCCAAGCTTTGTCGTTTATCTTTTCCTGTACAAACGCTTTCGTTCATTACCAATCGTTCGGAAGATAGCTGTGGTCATCTTGTATTGCTCACTCATTAAGCTGTTAACCTTTTCGACGTATCATTTATTAACAGGGCAAATGGAGATGCTGTTTATAAAGCCAACGGCTACCTTGCAAACATATGTGCTCCAAGCTATAATTGCGGGGATTTGCGCATATATCATCCATATTCAGGATCAATTTTTTCTGATGCAGGAGGAGATGGTCAGGAGCGAGAAGATGAAAATTGTCGGTGACATGGCCGCATCCGTGGCGCATGAAATTCGAAACCCGCTTACCACCATTAGAGGGTTTATTCATTTATTTGCTACAGCTAATCTCGAAAATGAAAAGAAGGAAACGTATAGAAAAATATGCTTCGAGGAACTAGACCGTGCGGAGCTGATTATTGCGGATTACCTCTCGCTCGCCAAGCCTGATCCTGAGGTCGTCGAAGCGATCAATATCAATGAAGAAATTCATTACTTATCGAATGTACTTATGACCTATGCGAACTACCACAATATTCAAATTGATGTCGATACAACAGAAGAGCATGATTTTCACATACAAGGAGATCGATATAAGTTCCGTCAGGCACTCATCAATATTGGCAAAAATGCGATCGAAGCCATGCAGGGCGGCGGTTTATTAGAGCTTAAAACGGACATTCGCAATGATCATGCCCTTATCATATTAAGCGATAATGGGAGCGGAATGGCGCCGGAGCAAATGAAGAGGCTTGGCACGCCTTATTACTCCACTAAGGAGAAGGGAACAGGCCTTGGAACGATGGTTTCCTTTAGCATTATTAAGAAGATGAACGGAAAAATCGATATTAAGAGCGAGCTGGGAATAGGTACGGAGTTTTATCTCAGCTTCCCGAAAGCGAATTGAAATCTTTTTTTTGATAAAATTTTCATCCTGCTAAGATTATCGCGCCGTTCGTGCTATAATTAAGAGGTGCAGTCAATAAAAATCATTGACTATGGTAAAGGAGTCGGAAATATGCAGGTAGTATTTGAAGACTGGGATCAAAAGGTTAAAAAGACGTTTAATGCGACCAGCAAGCAGGTTGTATTGACCGTAACCGAGGCCGGTGATCTCTTGGGCCTTACAAAGGACCAGATGAAGGTGTATGTGCTTAAGCATAACCTGACGAAGGTTGCGATTAATCGCAGCGTCCACAGATATCTATTACTGAAAAGCGAAATAGATGAGATCCTAGGAAAAGCCTAATATGTACGATCAGCCACAACCTCCGCTGAGGTTGTGGTTTTTTGTTGTTTCATAAAACGCGAGGCATGCTGCAATTTTGTACATAATTACCATCGATTTTGTGAACTATAGGAATGGTACATACATGCATGGGGAATGGGGTTGTTCAAGATGACGACTATAGGCGTAGCAGCTGCGGCTATCTTGGCTTCGCTGCTTCTTGCTCTTCTTGACATGGGCGTATATCGCGAATCCTTTGGACTTGCGTTCCATAAGCAGTCTCTGGCTTATAATAGCTGGCAAACCTATTTGATCGTAATAGGTGCTTTTATCCTTGCCCAAATTCAAGATTGGCGAAGCCATAAACGTTCTAAAGGCAGGCAGCATTCGCAGCGAATAAGAGGCGAGCAGCACCGTGATAGGAATAAGCGATGACCAATAAAATGACTATGTTTCAAAGCTATAGCCTCATGCTTGTTTTACTATTAGGCACGTCAATCCTCTTTGGGACTCCAAAGCTGGTGCCGGATGTATGGCTGGTTCAAGTCATTACCATCGTTCCAGCGCTCTTATTGTTTCTGTTCTATACGACTATGGTTTCTTCAGAGTCGCCGAAAGGGCTGTACGCCCTCTTGGTTGCAGCTTGGGGCAGCATACTTGGAAAAGCGTTTGTACTGTGCTACACCATTTATTTTCTATATATTGCAGCACGGAATGTTAGGGATATGCTGGAATTAGTCATGACCACGCTATTGCGTATAACGCCACAGGAGATCGTTGTCGTGCTGTTTGTACTCGCAATCGCTTATGCAACGTATGGAGGCACGCTGGCATTAGGAAGGTTATCGGAAGTTATTATTGGACTGATTATTTTGTTTTTTATTGCAATAGCTGCTCTTTTGCTCTTGAGCGGGTCGCTAGACGTGCAAAAAATGCTTCCTTTTTTGTCCAAAGGAATCGTCCCCGTTATCAAGACTAGCTTCGAAAGCTCCTTGTGGTTTCCTTATGGGGAACTGATCGTGTTTCTCGTTTTGTGTCCGCGGATGGGCGGGAAAAGCTTATTTCGCAAGGCTGGAGTGAGGGCGGTTATAAGCGCAGGCATTATGTTAGCCTTCTCTGATTTGCTGCAAATATGGTCGATGGGGATGGAGTACGAGAAGTATTCGACTTTTCCGCTGCTGGATGCGGCAAGGCTCATTAATGTATTGGATTTTATAAACCGCATGGATGCTCTTGTTGCCTTGATCACTATTTTCGGCGTTTTTTTAAAATGCACCGTTTTTTTATATGCAGGCGCCAAAGGGTTGTCTTTCGTATTTCGGAGGTCAAGCCGGACTTACATCTATCCGCTCGCCATGTTGATTGGAGCAATGTCAATCATCGTCACGAAAAACTTTGCTGAGCATTCGGAGGAAGGGCTTCATTTTGTGATCTATTTCCTGCACATTCCGTTTCAGTTTGTGCTTCCGCTCCTTACGGGAGCTTTGATTTGGATTCGTTCTAAACGAAAGGGAGGCAATGCGAGTGAACCGATCAAACCAACCTTCACAAAGTCAGATGGATAGTCAGTCTATCCAGTCGATCGATCAAGTTCGCTCCTATGTAACGGATATTTTCGGGAGTACGGACGACCTTGCCGTTGTGGCGGTTCGTGTCGGAGAAACGAGCGGGCTGCTCTGCTATTTGGAGACGATGACGAGCGTCCCTTTTATTATGGATAATATCGTAAGGCCGCTATCGCATATGAATGCAAGTGAAGAGGTTAACAGCACCGAGGCGATGCTGGAAGGTTTGATGGAGCAGTATTACGCAGGGTTGTCCTGTGAGCTTATAAACGATCTGAAGGAGCTTGCGCATAAGCTGGTTGCCGGTTATGCCGGCTTAGCGATTGATGGAGCGTCTTCGATACTTATGTTAGACGTGAAGAAGATGGATAACCGAACGGTCGCTGAGCCTACTTCACAGGGCGTCGTAAGAGGGCCAAAGGATGGCTTTACCGAATCCGCGGAAACGAATATGAGCTTAATCCGCAGGCGTTTGATCAATGAGAAGCTGCGCTTTGAAAAATATGCAGTAGGCGCAAAATCGCGTACTGCCGTGTACATAGCCTACTTGGAGGGAGGAGTCGACTCCAAGGTGCTGGATAAGATCAGGAAAAGGCTGCAAATGAGTCAAATGACGAGCGTGATGGATTCCGGCAATTTAGAGGAGCTTCTTAGACCAAGAAGCTTCTCTTTGTTCCCGACTGTATCCAGCACCGAGCGGCCGGATGCGGTTTGTTCTTCCATCCTGGAGGCGAAGGCCGCTATTATTGTGAACGGCAGCCCGTTTGTGCTGGTTGTTCCTGCGGTTATGAACGATTTTTTCAAGTCGCCGGAGGACCATTATCAGTGGTTTGCTTTCGGTACCTTTACGAGGCTATTGCGGTACTTAGCTTTCTTCTTCTCGCTGTTCGTTCCTGCCATCTATATAGCGGTAACGACCTTTCATGCAGAATTGATACCAACGGTGCTGCTGACAAGCATAGTGGCGCAGCGGGAGGGCATCCCTTTCCCGGCCGTTATCGAAATCTTATTAATGGAAATTACGTTTGAAATCCTGCGCGAGGCAGGAACGCGTATGCCTCGGGTCGTCGGGCAAACGATATCCATCGTAGGAGCCTTAGTGCTCGGCGAGGCAGCCGTTCAAGCGGGAATCGTATCGAGCATCAACGTCATCGTGGTGTCGTTGACCGCTATCTCCGGCTTCGCTGCTCCTATTTACACCTTCGGCACCAACGTTCGCCTTTTGCGGTTTGGATTTATTTTTCTAGCTGGGCTGCTGGGGCTCTATGGCGTTATTTTGGGGGCTGTCTTCCTGTTGGTCCATTTGGTTAGAATACAATCCTTCGGCGTTGCTTATCTGTCTCCGCTCGCCCCGTTTCGGGCCAGCAATCAGAAGGATGCGATCTTGATCTTTCAGACACCCTTGCCCGATGAGGGGATTGGAGGGGAGAGCCGTGAATAAAGCAGCTGGACTTCTTCTTGCCGTATGTATGTCAGCCGCCTCGCTTTCTATAGCAGGCTGCTGGGACAGTACGGAGCTGAATAAAACATCCCTTATTACAGGGATTGCCTTGGAGCCCGGAAAACATGGCAAGCTGCGGCTCACCGTGGAGACGATGATTCCTAAACGGCCGGAAGAGAGCAAGGAAACAACGCCGTCCATCGTGCAATCCTTGGAAGGGAATTCGCTGCCCGATCTTTTGGTTCGGTTCAACGAAAGCTTGGATCGCAGCCTGCTTATCTCCCATATTGACGTTATTATCATCGATGAACGGTTGGCTCGCCAGGGGATTCAGCATTTATTGGACCCGCTGCAGCGCACGAGATTTATTCGGGAGGATGTCTTAGTCTTACTCTCGGAAGGCGTTCACGCCTCCCAAATTTACAAGGTTCTTTATCCTAGGAACTTGCAAGCCTCCTCCAAAATTGTCTCTCAAATAAAGAGCTACCGTTCCTCAAGGGGAGGTGTTCCCCAAAGCCGGCTATACGATGCCTCGGGAGCCTTTTTGGCCGAAGGAAGAGAGCTGATACTTGGTTCAATCTCGCTTAAGGGCTCCATGAAGGGTGCCGATAAAATAGAAAGCATTAAGATGGTTTCGCCGAAGGCATCCATCGTCATAACCGGAGCGGGCATCTTCTCAGAGGACAAGCTAAAGGGCTTCATTTCTGTCGAGGAAAGCAGAATGGTGATGATGGCGAGCAATCAGGTTAAGACGACGATCCTTGCCATTCCGTATCGTAAGCATGATGTGTCTATCCGCCTTCGTCATATTGATTCTGATATCAAAGCTTTCGTGGATGAGGGGAAAGTGAAGCTTCAGGTTAAGCTGGAGGCAGACGGCGCGGTTTCAAGCATTGACGAATCGATCGATATCACGAAGATTTCGGGCTACGAGTTGCTGGAGAAGCTGGGCTCGGATTATATGGAGCAGCAAATGAGCGAAGCGATTCGAAGCATACAGAAGAGGTTCGGCTTGGATGTATTCGGCTTCGGAGAGCACATGTATCGTATGCATTATGCGCAATTCGCTCCGCTCGCCGGAAGATGGAATGAAGTATTCGCGAGCACACCAGTAACGGTTAAAGTCAATATTCGGATTCGTCGCTCCGAATTGAAGACGAACCATATCAGAAACGAGGGAATTGGGCCTTAGCTCACATGATCTGGAAGAGATAGGGACGTTAAAAGGAGGATATGGCAGGATGTTTTCGAATAGCTGGCAGTAGTTTCCGCTCATTCCTCCTTAGACGGGATTATTAGATATAGCGCAGCCTGATGCGGTTTTCCAATAGGTTTAGCATTCGTTATACTTATATAGACCGATTGGAAAACATAAGCTGGAGGGTGATTTTACTTGACTTACATGGACATGTTAGGACGTCGGAGCATTATTTTGAAGCGGAATATTGGCAATTTAGTCATTAAAGACAACAAGCAAGGATTAAGCGCGCAGGAAAGCAATTTTTATCAAAATATGATTAAAGAATGGCATCAGAACGAGAGCGAATTGAACGCGGTTCGAAAGCACCCGTGATGGATAAGCAGGAATAAAGGCCATGGAAGGGGTTGTTTTGCAAGGCTATAGCCTTGTGAAGCAGCCCTCTTCATTTATATGGATAATAAGCAAAATCAACTTCGCGAGCAATATAAGGTATAATACATAGATGATGTGATTTGGCAGAAATAGATAAACGGAGGTTTCTTGCTATGTTGGCGGTTGATAGAGCGGCGTACCTCACGATGGATGACGGTCCTGCCGAAGATTTTATGGAGAAGGTCGAGTATTTGAACGGAAAAGGAATACGGGCGATTTGGTTTTGTGCCGGCGAAGCGCTGGAGAGGTTTTCGGAAGAGGCTAAGCATGCGATTAAGACGGGACATGTGATTGGCAGCCGCGGCTACGATTGTGCTGACTTCTCTGCAATCAGCTTATTGGATGTGAGAGGACAGCTGGAGCGATCCGATAGAATAATAGAACGGTTATATGCGGAGGCAGAGGTTGAGAGGCCGTCAAAAGTATTTCGATATCCGTATATGCAGGATGAGACGAAGGATGAGCATTTTGCAGCGATAGAGCAGCTGTTGGAGCAGCTCGGTTACCAGCACCCATCCTTTGAAAATATTCAATGCGCTGCGCCAAGCGAGGCGAGCCTGAAGCCGGGAATCCATGTTTCTTGCACGCTGGATACTTTTGATTTGGGATCGGACGGCGCTCTATGCGAATCGAGCGATTCACAAGCCTCTAACGGAAGTGAGATCATTATGATCCATGACTGGATCTCGGCGGGGCCTTTCAAGGCGCTCGTAGATAAGCTGCTTGCGAGGGGTGTGGCCTTTAGGCTGCCGAAGGAAATGAGCCTGAATGTACAATTGATTTAACACGAAGACTCCTCCGATTCGGAAGACATCTGCAGCAGAGCTTCTTCCAGTGTTTTTGAGTCATTCGCAAGCCTTTTGAGTTCAGTAATTTGACCGTTGAAAATGGTTCTTCCGTGATCGATAACAACTATGCGATGGCAAATATCCTCAACAACGTCGAGTCGATGGGAGGACAACAGCACGCCTGCCTTCTGATCATTGGCATACCGGGTAAGAAAAGATTTAGTCCCTTTAGTTGCGACTGCATCGTAGCCTGTCATTGGCTCATCCAATATTAATGCGGGAGGATAATGGATGACTCCGGTAATGAGCGCGACCTTCTGTTTCATCCCATTGGAAAGGGTCTTAATAAACTCATTCCGCTTATCGTTCAGTTGGAAGGCGTTCAGCAGAGCGTTCATCCTCTCTTGCACGATTCGGTCGTCAAGTCGATGCAAGCTGGCAGTAAAGCGAATCATCTCCTCCACAGTTAGCAAGGGATAGAGATAATAATCAGAAGGAACATAGCCTAATTTCCCACTGTCACAACCCGAGTTTTTCCTAGATGTGCCCTTGTTTTCAACAGGAGCGATAGTTATTGATCCTTCAGATGGCTGCATGAGTCCTGTTATGCATTTCAGCACTGTTGTCTTGCCTGCACCATTATGGCCAAGAAGGCCAACAATCTCTCCTTGCCCCACCTCGAATGCAACTTGTTCAACGGCAGGCTGCTTGGTCCCTTTATATTGAAATGAAATATTGCTTACTTGAATAGCTGGCATTATAGCTTCCACTCCTTCCACCAAGTTCTTCTGAGCAGCCATGCCGCTGTGGCGCTCCATAAGGTACAAGTTAGCACAAGTCCCAGCAGAGAAACCAAGAAAAACATACTTTCATCAAGTCGCTTGCCAAACAATAGGGCTCCGCTCGTTCCGATAATCGTGATGTTGAAGAGCTCGAAAGTTCGAGTCAGCAACGACTCCAACAATCCCGCTTTCTCGGAGGTGTTAATTCGAGATTCATCCTCCCAGTCGAATCTGGGGAACATAGCAGTTGAGACCACTGTGCCTAGGCTGGATATTACATTAATCAGCAGCATACTGATTAAACTTACGCCGAACATTGCAGGTGTAATATCCATAACGGCTGCGAGTATGAGAGTCGAGAACAAGACTAGACCGGTAATCAGGGAGAGATGAAGCACCAGTTTGGAGATAATTATGGCATGAGGCTTACGCAAGTGAGCGAGCAGCACGGACATCATCATGCCTTCCGCATCTACGCTTGTTACCCTGGCCACAAGATCGCTGGCGAATGATGCTAGGAATAACTGAGCAGCGAATAGAGCTGAGAAAGAGAAGGCGGAGTACTCTATCCATCCTAATTCGCGTACAGCAAGTCCAATTCCGCCGAGTGCCATGAGAACCATGATAAAGGCCTTTATCTGAGGGATGACTCGGTAGCTGTCGCGTGAGAGGAGAATAAGATCTTTGAGCACGAGATTGCGAACTCGATTGCTGCCGCTAAAGGTGACGGCAAGACGTCCTCGAGACCTCCGAAGCCCTTCCGGCAGATTCGTTTGCAAGGCTAGTAATTTGCCCTCATTCTTCGCTAATAGCAGCCAGACGAGCATCCACAAGATGAGGACTAGAAGGAAGAAGATAATCTCGCCTTTATATAACAACCAGTTGGTCGGAATGGCCATTGTCCTTATTAGTCCAAGCCACCCTGTCATACTGTTCATCTCAAACGGAAACAAGAAGGAAATATCTCTCTTCACCGTCCACTTCACGATCATATAACACACGGAGGAAACGAACAGTGACTTTGCAAGGAAGAATGCTAGCTCGGAGCCGAGGGAACGCTTACGGCTAGGGTTGTAATACAAGTAATTCAGCAGCAGTACGATGGTTCGAAGGGCTAATGCCCCAGCTGCTAAAGCAAACAATCCATATGTATACCAGCCTACTGGGATTGAATTAGCGAATATTTGATTGAAAGATATGGATGCTCCTAGTACAACTGGCACGAGAGAGAAAAGGAACTGCCAGGGAAAGACGTCTATCAGCTTAGCTAGCTGCATGATCGTAATACGTCCGTGATGAACGTTAATAAACGCCCAATCCTTGGAGTGGAAGGCTCGAATATAGGTCTCTTGATAAGTTCCGCAAGCGAACGTCACTCCGAGGAACAGGTAGATAAACGAGAAGGCAATGCTAATGTGGTCCCATTCCGGAACAAGACCTCCTGCTCTGCTTAACAGGAAGAGCGCGTGGAACAAATAATAGGATAATAAAACGACAAGAGTTGGCGCGCCAATGAATAAACATACAATGTGATAAGTATTGAACCGAGCTGATACGCTGAATTGGCATACAAACCAGCGGAAGTAAAGCAGGTGCTGGAGGTGAAGCATCGTTAATAATTCCCTCATTCTTTACCTCATCCTGACTAAAAAGTATAGTAAGCAGCGATAATCTTGAATGACGCATCCTGTCCAAGCTGCTTAAGAATATAGCTTCGTATAAATTCTGTATTTCATATTTCTTTTCCAGCCTCATTATATTACAGTAAGTTCCAGTAAACTACTGATATAATATGAATATTTTGTATGTAAAACCACTATCGTTACCTATTAATTTGGGATCTCAGGAGAAGCGGTTACAGCTGGTTTTCTATTTTGTATTCAGAGTACACGCACTCTTCTTTGATCTGACCGAAACAAAGTAAGCGCTTTATACGTTTAATAAGCAAGAACGTTTTTTATAGGAGAGGGGTTACCTCAGATGAGCTGGATTCCCGCGGAAAGAAGCAGTGGGTGGTGGCTGTTAGCCGGAGCATCTTCCTTGCTAGTCAGTATTTTATTGTGGATTATTCGCTTTCTCCTATTAGGTCAGCCATTTACCGGTATGCATGCTTTTCGATTTATGGTGCTAGCTATTATACTGTCCTTTTTATTCAGCTTTACTGGCTGGCTTGGGGCGAGGCGGCTATGGCTGATCTCTAACCTTGGCTTGCTGCTCGGTCTCATATTAATGGCTGTATATTCGCGAAATATGACGGGCTGGGAGGATCTGGTCAGCTTCCTTGTCTTCCTTGAAGCGGTGGCGGCAGGCTTTGTTATAGGCTTGATCATTGAGGGCGTCTTTCTCATTCGGAGATTCACTAAAAAATAGAGAGCAGTCCATATCGTGTACAGACAGCAGCACATGAGCCGACCTCGGGCGAGGTCGGCTTTATTTGTATTCACTTGACTGAATCGAAGCTTGGCGTATAAGACGTCCTTTGTTCTAAATGGAGGGAGCTGCGGGAAAGCTGGGGTTTGCTTCATCCTGGTACATAAACAGTCCATATTCCGTCATAACCGAGGAATAGCCCATTTGACGCAGCATAGCAGACAGATTGCCGCGGTGGTACGTTCCATGATTCACAACCTGTATAATAAATTCGGAATATCTGGTGTTCAAAATTCCGGCGTAAGGATTATCCAAGACAACCTCTTTCTCCAGATCCTCATGCTCGCTAATAAGCGTTTTGAATTTGACAGACAATTCGTTGTACTTCACTTCCAGCTCCTCAAGGCTGCAAGCCTCCGCATCCTCTTGGATTTGAATAGAAGCTTCCATAGCTTCATTCATGCTTTTACCCATTAGGATGTCCAGCCAACCGCAATCAACTTTGTATATATGGGCCATGACCTTCGAGACCGAAGAGAACACGCTTTGAATTTCTTGATTGTATAGATGGCGAGGAAGCTCCTTTAATCGATTAAAAATAATTTGATTTGCCCATACATGAAAGTCGTAAAATCTCACCGTGTGATGTGTCATTTTTATTACCTCCGGTTTTTAAATTTATGTATTTTACTTATGAATTCATCTTACTATGGTAACGCTGACAACATTATGTCAGGGTTGTAGAGCCGAAATGAAGAATTTATACGGCGAGAAATCAAAAAGACGACTTCAATTATGGCTGAGTTGAAAGTCGTCTTTAAGGTTTTATATAAGCAAATGGTTATGCCTTATGAATATGGTGGTCTTTTCTCGTTGTATCGCATGCTATAGCACTTGCACGCCTTCCAAGGCGACCTTAATTCTTCCATTCGTCTCCAGAACCTTGACCTTTACTTTGTGGCCAGGCTGATACTGTGGATTGTTCACCATATCAATGACTGTCTTAACGATAGCGCGGTAAGGCTCCGCATGCTCTCTTGGTATCGTTAAACCAATAAAAACCTCGGGATACCCGTTAATTTCCGTATTGGTTTGCCGAATGGAGCTTACAGTGGCATCGAATGGAATGCCGTTCTTCAAAATATGTTTGACTTCAAGGTTATCTTGGAATGATTGCCTGATGACCATGAAGGCGAGCAGGCAAAGCGGAAATGAAATTAGGATGACGACAACCAGGGATATGTTTTCACCAGTACTCACGAAGCACCAACTTTCATAGATCAAGATGGGCGTTGCTTCTTAAAATGTTATGGCTTATCTAATATCTTATCTAATACTATGAAAAGCATAGCATAACAAGCACCACTTGGAAATATTTCCAAGGTCTTATAATTGAATAGGTACTAAAGCAACTGTGAAAAAGGACAAAAGTCTATTCTGTTCAAAACAAAAAGACTGTTTCGTATGGTCATTTGACCTGAAACAGCCTTCTTGAAGACCAAATACCTATAAAATGACATGTCGTGTTAGAGGAAGGGGGTTCTTTTCACGAAGCTTTGAGCGAGATGGTCGGCATGCAAATCCTTATCGTTCTTCTTGTAATTTTCCAATACATCAATAAGATAATCGTCGGCGGGGTTGTTGGAGCGGAAAATAAACTGCTCGCTATTCTCGATATGCACATCATGGCCGCACTGCTTCAGACATGCCTCATAATCCTGAATCGTAGGCTGCGTATTTTCTTCTAAGTAGATGAGCCCGGTAAGCATCTTCGTTTCCGTGCCGTGAATAATTTTGAAATGGACGGTATATTCTCTTTTCACGCCTATTCCTCCTCGGATTCATAACGTAAAGTGTTGTTATTATTATATTAAGCTCTGCAAGCCGCGCGGAAGTATGTACATTGTGAAAGCTTCATGAATGTCTATCGATAGCAAAATAGAAAAAAGCTGCGCAGTCCTTGGACAACGCAGCTTCAAGCAGTTAGCGATAAAGTTAGACCTGTGCCACCTTGATTAGGTTGGTAGCGCCCGCTTGGCCGATTGGGACGCCTGCGGATAGGACAATGATGTCGCCTTCTTCAATCAGCCCGGTCAGCTTGGCATTGCGAGTCGCAGATTCGAACATTTCGTCCGTTGTCGTTACGACGTCGCCTTTTACCGGAATGACGCCCGATAGCAAGCAAATCTTCGGCAGCACATGGTCATGCTGCGTAATCGCAATGATCGGTGCCATCGGACGGTATTTGGATACCATGCGCGCAGTAAAGCCGCTTTCTGTCGACGTCAGAATCGCTTTCGCGCTGAGCTCAAGCGAGGAGCTTACGACGCCTTGGCTGATGACCTCGGTGATGTTTGTGCTTTGTTGTGCGCGTTTCTTGTCGAATTGCTCTTTGTAGTCGATCATGGATTCTGCTTTCTTCGCGATGGAAGCCATCGTCCGCACGGACGGAATCGGATATTTGCCGGCAGCTGTCTCGCCCGAAAGCATCACAACATCAGCGCCCTGGATAACCGCATTCGCAACGTCGCTCACTTCCGCTCTTGTTGGGCGCGGGTTAACCTGCATCGATTCCAGCATATGTGTAGCAACGATAACCGGCTTGCCTACGAGATTGCATTTGTTGATCATTTCACGCTGCATCATCGGAACATCTTCAATCGGCACCTCTACACCAAGATCACCGCGTGCGACCATAATACCGTCTGAAGCTTCAATGATCGCATCGAGGTTGAGCATGCCCTCTTCATTTTCGATTTTGGAAATAATTTGCACATGACCCGCATTCGCTTCCTCAAGAATGTTGCGGATCTCCAAAATATCCTCTGCTTTTCTAACGAACGAAGCGGCAATGATCTCAACATTATGCTGGATGCCAAAATGAATATGCACCACGTCGCGCTCCGTCACGCCTGGCAATGTCGTTTTGATACCTGGCAGGTTGACGCCTTTGCGCGGTTTCAGCGTGCCGCCGCTAATGATTTTGCAACGAATCTCCGCTCCTTCTACGGAAAGTACGGTAAGGTCAACGAGTCCGTCATCGATCAAAATCCGGTCATTCGCCTTCACAACAAGCGGCAGCTCGGCGTAATTAACGGGAAGACGAGTCGCATCGCCCAGCACATCTTCGGTCGTAAGTATCAGCTCTTCACCGATAACCAGCTCGCAAGAAGCTTCCTTCAGCTTGCCGATCCGCACCTCTGGTCCTTTTATGTCCATCATAATCGGCACGAAAGTGTTAAGCTCCCGCGCGGCTTGCCGTATATTATTCATTCGCATGACATGATCTTCTAATTCGCCGTGAGCCATATTCAGTCTGCCAACGGTCATTCCTGCTTGGATCATTTCTTTGATCGTCGAAACGGAGTCGCAAGCGGGACCCATTGTACAAATAATTTTTGTTTTTAGCATGTTGTAGGCCTCCTCGTTTTTTTCATTGTAACGCTTATGCTCGAAAGAGAATGAGAACTATAGTACAATGAATGTATTATAGTACAATGCTAGGGAGTGTGCATCATGATAGCCATTTCGGATGCTCATCAGGATAATGGAGCAGCTTGGTACGAGGAGGGAGGGGGGCGTGAGCACTCCTTTCACCTCTCGCTTGTGACGTATGGGAAATGTGTATATTGGGTGAACGAGGAGAAGGTTATTTTGGAAAAAGGCGACGTGCTCCTCATTCCAGACCATATTCCGTTCTATGGCAAAAGCATCCCAACGGTTGTGCATACGAAATACGTAATCAACTTTAGAAGAAACACGGCGGAATGCGGACTAACGCTGCTTCAGCTGCAAGAGCCGTATAAGCAAAGGCTTGGCTGCTTTGAGGTTGTGCAGGAGCGGCTGCGGGGAATTCTGAACCAGCACAAGGAAAAACCTGCCTACTATGAGCTGATGGCGGAGGCGCTGCTGATTGAAGCGCTAGTCTATTTGAATCAGGAGAAGGACCGAGGCATGATCTCCTCCGAGAAGCATCGGCGCGTAGACAGCATGAAGCAGTACATTTCCACTCATTATCGTGAGAAGGTAACGAAGGAAGAGCTGGGCGATGTCATTAACACGACACCCAATTATGCCGCTACCTTGTTCAAGTCGGTCACCAATCAGACGATCAGTGAATATGTACATAATCAACGGATGAAAACGGCGATTTACATGCTGACGGAATCCCAGCTGATGATCAGCGAAATCGCCGATTATTTAGGCTACAATGATGTTTCTTATTTTTACCGCATATTCAAGCGAAGCACGGGCAGCTCTCCGTCCGACTTCCTGCATGAGCGATCTTCCACCGAATAATAACGTGAACCTGCTGCGGTTGACAGATCAGAATGTTCAGATTACAATTTACCCATAAATAGGCATCGACCAAAGACATGATTATCAATGCGAGCTGTCCAGAGAGAGAGGCTAAGGCTGAGAGCTTCTCCAGCAATCGATTGTATAATTACCCCTTTGCAGCCGTGCTATGGAACCCGCTGATGGAATGAGCGGTTGTAAATAGCACCGTGTCATCCCCGTTATCGGATGCTCAATAAGGATCTTGCTTAAGCGAAGTGTCTGGCAGTCAGCCAGTTACATATAGCAGCAGATCGAATGAGGGTGGAACCACGAGCTGAACGCACTCGTCCCTTTGTGGGAGAGATGTGTTTTTTTGCGTTCTACTAATTCGATCGGAGGCTGCATGATGAGTATTGCAATTACATTACCGGATGGAACAGTTAAGGAGTATGAGCAAGGGACGACCGCCTTGCAAATCGCTGAGTCGATCAGCATCGGACTTAGAAAAAACGCAGTAGCGGGCAAAGTGAACGGCAAGCTTGTAGATTTGAACCAGCCTATTGACGCTAGCAGTCATGTAGAGATCGTTACGCTCGAGGGAGCAGATGGGCTTGCGCTTTATCGCCATAGTACAGCTCATGTTATGGCACAGGCCATTAAGCGTATTTATGGGGAGAAGGCTGTGAAGCTCGGAATAGGCCCTGTTATCGAAGATGGCTTCTACTATGATATCGACATTGAGAAGCCGCTGTCGATTGATGATCTTACAGCAATTGAAGCGGAAATGAGCAGAATCGTTCAAGAAAACCTGTCCATTACAAGGCGGGAAGTAAGCCGCGTGGAAGCGACGGCGTTTTTCGCCAGGATGGAAGAGTCGCTTAAGCTGGAGCTGATCCGCGATTTGCCTGAGGCGTCTGTCATAACGCTGTATGAGCAAGGCGAGTTTGTCGATTTATGCCGAGGGCCGCATTTGCCGTCCACTGGGTGGATCAAGGCGTTCAAGCTGCTTAATGTCGCCGGTGCATACTGGCGCGGAAATTCGGACAATAAGATGCTGCAGCGGATATACGGCACGTCCTTCCCGAAGAAAGCGCAGCTTGATGAGCATCTCCATCTGCTTGAGGAAGCGAAGAAGCGCGATCACCGCAAGCTCGGCAAGGAGCTTGAGCTGTTCATGTTCTCCGAGGAAGCGCCGGGCATGCCCTTCTATCTGCCAAACGGCATGACGATTCGTACGGAGCTGGAGAACTTTATCCGCGAGCTGCAGCGGCAGCGTGATTACGAGGAAGTACGGACGCCGTTTATGATGAACAGGCGGATGTGGGAGCAATCGGGCCACTGGGACCACTATAAAGACAATATGTATTTCACGGACGTTGACGATACGAGTTATGCGCTTAAGCCGATGAACTGTCCGGGGCATATGCTTATTTTCAAAAATAGTCTGCATTCCTACCGGGAGCTGCCGATTCGCATTTCAGAATTCGGTCAGGTTCATCGGCATGAATATTCAGGCGCACTAAATGGGATGATGCGCGTGAGGACATTTTGTCAGGATGATGCGCATATCTTTGCCCGCCCAGATCAGATTGAAGAGGAAATTAGCCGTGCGATTGCTTTGATCGATCACGTATATGGCGTATTCGGCTTCGAATACAAGATTGAGCTCTCGACAAGGCCGGAGGATTTCATGGGCTCAGAGGAGCTGTGGGATCAAGCGGAGCAATCGCTGAAGAGCGTGCTGGATAGCAGCGGCATTCCGTACCGGGTGAATGAAGGAGATGGCGCGTTTTATGGGCCGAAAATCGACTTTCACATTATGGATGCCCTGAAGCGCAGCTGGCAATGCGGCACGATTCAGCTTGATTTCCAAATGCCGGAGAAATTTGATCTGTCTTACATTGGCGAGGATAGCCAGAAGCATCGTCCCGTTGTCATTCACCGCGCCGTTTATGGCTCAATCGACCGCTTTATCGGGATGTTGACAGAGCACTTCGCAGGCGCGTTCCCGCTATGGCTGGCTCCTGTGCAGGTGAAGCTGCTGCCTGTCTCGGAGAAGTACATCGATTATGCTCTGCAAGTGAAGCAGGCGCTTGCCGAAGCGGGCATCCGGACGCAGGTGGATATTCGCAACGAGAAGCTTGGCTATAAAATCCGTGAGGCTGGGCTTGCGAAGGTGCCATACACGCTCGTACTAGGCGAGAATGAGAAAAATGCAGGCATGGCGGCGGTAAGGAAGAGGGGTGAGGGCGACCTCGGTACGGAGTCGGTCAGCGAGATCGTGCGGCGTATAAAGGAAGAAATTCTTGCTAGGTCATAAATGTCTTAAGCCGGTGATTGAAATAGCAACTTTCGCGCTTTGTGAAGGGTGCTGAGAAAGCAGTATTATCGGAAAACGAAATGCTATTTGAGGGATTTGAATAGGATCCCCGACATAAGAGCGAGCCTTTGAAGCGATTCAAGGGCTCGTTTTTTCGCACTCACCCGCTCACTTCCCGCCGAAAATTCTCTGGCTGCGAAACTAACGGGAAAAACTCCCGTTATTTCAAGGGATTTCAGGCTAAAATCAGAAATAGAGGGAATTTCTCCTGTTAATATTCTAATTTTTATCCTATTGGGGTAAAATTACTACTTTTAACGGGAGAATTTCCATCTAAATGGTCCGTTTTCCTCCATTTTGAAAATTTAACGGGAGAATTTCCTGCTAAATCTGTCCACTAGCAAAGGGTCTAACCTCATGGATAAAGAGGATACTGACCTACAAGGATACTGACCTACAAGGATGCTGACCTACAAGGATGCTGACCTACAAGGATACTGACCTATAATGATGCGGTCTTACAAGGATGCTGGCATATAAAGATGCCTGGTTAATTTGATTGCAGTAGGTTAGACTACACTTCTACCATTTACCCAAAACTGGAAGCGCTAGCATCTAAATGATAAATAAATCGTTGACAGAAGCCTTCTATTTAATCTATAGTAACTACATTGGAATAATGAGGAATTGAGCTGATTAGACGACTAAAAGCTCTTATTTTACAGAGAGGCCACACTGGCCGATTTCTGTTTAATAAGAGCTTTTTTGTTTGTCTGGAAGCTTAATGGTCTTGAACATCTTGAACATTATGAAGCAGGGGGAGTTTGGAATGAAGCAAAAAATGGTATTCATCGTGCTGACGCTGGCGTTAACGCTCGCACTTGCAGCATGCGGCAACAAATCGGGCGCGAATGAGGCGGCGGGCGATGGAAATGGTGAAAAGGCAACGTTAAAGGTAGGCATATCGGCAGGTGTCGAGGAAGAGATTTGGGCGCAGGTGAAAGAGGTTGCTGCAAAGGATAACCTCGATATCGAGCTCGTTGTATTTAATGACTACGTACAGCCAAATAAAGTGCTGGCAGAGGGCGAGCTTGATGCCAATGCGTTCCAGCATGAGCCGTATCTGGATCAATTCAAGAAGGATAACAACCTTGATATCGTGAAAATCGCCAATACGCTTAATTTTCCGATCGGCTTCTATTCCGAGAAAATCAAAGCGGTGTCGGAAATCAAAGAAGGCGACGTTATCGGCTTGCCGAATGATCCAACGAATGGCGCTAGGGCGTTAATTCTATTCGAAAATGCAGGCCTTATTAAGCTGAAGGAAGGCGTTGGCATTAAAGCGACCGTACGCGACATCGCGGAGAATAAGCTGAACCTGAAATTCGAGGAGCTGGATGCAGCGTTCATTCCGAAGGCGCTCGGCGACTTGACGGCAGCGGTTATTAACACGAACTACGCGGTGGAAGCGGGCTTTGTTCCAACGAAGGATGCGATCTTCATCGAGCCTAAGGATTCGCCTTGGGTCAATATTATCGCAGTAAGAACCGAGGACAAGGATAAGCCCGTATTCCAAAGACTCATCAAAGCGTATCATTCCGACCAGGTGAAAAAATATGTAGAAGAAAAATACGGCACTTATATCGTTGCGTCTTGGTAGTTAGGTAAAGGGTTAGGTCTCTTCTTAAACGAAGGGACCTTTTTTAACATTTTAGCAGAGGAGCATTCATACCGTGATCTGGATCGAGAGTGTAAGCAAATCGTATCAGCAAGGCAATCAAGCCGTCCACGCGGTGAAGGATGCCAATCTTCATATTCGCAAAGGCGAGATATTCGGCATTATCGGCTACAGCGGGGCAGGCAAAAGCTCGCTCCTGCGCTGCATCAACTATTTGGAGCGCCCTTCTACGGGCATCGTTCGCGTGAATGGAACGGAGCTGGCGAAGCTGAATGAGCAGCAGCTGCGGATGATGCGGCGCAAGATCGGCATGATTTTTCAAAATTTCAATTTACTGATGTCGAGCACCGTCTATCAAAATATAGCCGCACCGCTCGTGCTCGCAGGCGCGCCGAAGAAGCAAATTGAAGCGAGAGTAACCGAGCTGCTGTCGCTTGTCGGACTTGAGGATAAGAAGGGAGCGTTCCCCGCCCAATTGTCGGGAGGCCAGAAGCAGCGCGTAGCTATTGCAAGAGCGCTTGCCAATGAGCCGGAAATTTTATTATGCGATGAGGCTACGTCGGCGCTCGATCCGCAAACGACCGATTCCATATTGAATCTGCTGCAGGATATCCATCGCACTTACGGCATTACAATCGTGCTCATTACCCATGAGATGTATGTCGTAAAGAAGATCTGCGACCGAGTGGCGGTGATGGAGGATGGGGTGATCGTGGAGCAGGGTACCGTTCTGGAGCTGTTCACAAATCCGAAGACGGATACGACCAAAAAATTCACCAAAAGCGTATTTGATGTTGAATTGCCGAAGGAGCTTCTGCCGATAGTCTCAAGTCATGCAAAAAAGGGCCAGCTGCTGCGCATCTCTTTCGTCGGGGAGACGGTGAACGAGCCGATTTTAGCGGATTTGACGGTGCGCTTTCAGCTCCGGCCGAGTATTTTGTACGGCAATATTACGAAAATAAAAGACACCGTGTTTGGCTGTCTCATTATAAGCTTGCCTGGTGACCAGGCTATCGTACAGGAAGGCATCGCGTATATGGTCCAAAATGGCATGCAGGTGGAGGTGATTGAGCATGCTGAATAGCTTCCTGGACAGTCTTATTGAAAACCGGGATCTCTATACGGAGGCGTTAGGCGAAACGGCGGCGATGGTCGGCTATTCCTTGTTTTTCTCGACGATCATCGGCTTATTTCTTGGCGTGAGCCTTGTCGTGCTGCGACCGAATCATATTTATGCGAACAAAACGCTTTATTATTTGTTGAATACGTCAATAAATATCGTTCGTTCTGTACCCTTTATCATTATTTTGATAGCAATCATTCCGATTACGAAATGGCTTGTACATACGACGATCGGGGTCAAGGGAGCCATCGTTCCGCTTGTTTTCTATACGGCGCCTTATATTGCTAGACTTATTGAATCGGCTCTGCTGGAGGTTAACCCCGGCGTAATCGAAGCTTTTCAAGCGATGGGCGCGTCGCGGCGGCAAATTATTTGGAAGGTTATTTTGAAGGAAGCGAGGCCGGGCATTGTGCTGGGTCTGACCATCGCTACAATTGGTCTAATTGGAGCAACAGCGATGGCCGGGGTGATGGGTGCTGGAGGCCTCGGCGACGTGGCGATTCGTTACGGGTATCAGCGCTGGGAGCCCGATGTGATGTACGTATGCGTCAGTATTCTTATTCTGCTGGTGCAGCTGATGCAATCGCTCGGCAATCGAATATCGAAGAAGCTGCGCAAGCATTAAGCCTAGCACCCTCAGAAAATATAGGACTGTTTTGACGCTGCAGGTTCATACATCCGCCGCGTCAAAACAGTCCTGTTTGGGTTTGAAAATTAATCGCTGCGGGAAAGCTGCCGTTTGCGAAGCAGCAGGGCAAGCGGCAGCGCCGCTACAATAATGACAGCCGACAAGAGGAAAGCATCATTAATGCTCATCGTATAAGCCTGCAGGCCACTCGACTCACTTTCCGAGGAGCGAGCTTGATGAACAGCTAGCCGAGCATAGAACAACGAGGTGAACAATCCAAGCGCCATAGCGCTAAACACCTGCCTTAGCCAATTAATGAGCGCCGATGCATGGCCGGACAGCTCCTTCGGGACGGCCATCATGCCGGCGTTGGTTACAGGCGTCAGCGCGAGTCCAGTTCCAGTGTTGCGGATCGCGATGATGAGCATAATCGTAAGCAAGCTTGTGCTGAGCTGGAGACGGCTGAACATATACGTTGTCATAATGAGAATGGCGCTGCCAACGATCACAAGCGCAGCGGGACCGAATTTATGGTAATATCGGCCGGAGAAGAAGGTTGCGCAGGTTAAGCAAGCCGCCCCCGGCAAGAACAGGAGGCCGATATGGAATGAGCTTAGATCATGAATCTCTGCCAAATAAAGCGGGACGAAGTAAATGCCCGAATATAGCGCAACGGAAAGGATGAGCGAGATAATCAAGCTTGCCGTAAACGTCCTGTTGCGAAATAAGTGAAGCTGGAGCAATGGCGCTGGCGTGCGAAGCTGGTGTATAACGAACCATACCGCGCTTCCGGCACCCACAACTAGGCATATCCAAAACGCGGCGGACTGCCAGCCCCAAGCGTAGATATTGCCGAAGAGCAGCAATAGCGACAAGCTGCCAAGAGCAGCGAGCGCAAGGCCGAGACGATCCAGCCTGGTTTCCTTATTAATAGGATTGGAAGGGAGAATCCGAATGCCGATCATAATCGCTGCAATGCCAATAGGGACGGTCACAAGGAAGATGAGATGCCAGTCATAGTCCTGCAGCCAGCCGCTGATCGACGGGGCAAGCGCCGTTCCAAGGATGGTGGAGAACGACCAAATGCTTACCGCAATAGGCTGCTTCTCGGCCGGAACGGTCCGATAAATCATGGCCAGTGATACAGGCTGAATAAGTCCGCAGAAAATGCCCTGCAATATTCGAAACGCAATGAGCGCGTATATGTTCCATGAAAGGGCGCACAGCACAGACGTAATCGTAATGCCGGATAGACAAAATAGAAAAACCTTTTTTCCTCCAAACCGATCCCCCGCATAGCCGCTGACAGGCGCAATAACGCCGCAGGCGAGCGAGAACCCCGTCACAATCCACTGCACCTTTCCCAAATCCGTTTGAAAAATGTCAATGAAGCCGGATAACGATACATTAAGCGAAACGACATGATACATGCCGACGAATGAGCCGAAAAAGAGGGTCGCTAGTGCAGGCCAAAACGACTGCTTTGCAGAAAGGGGCTTGTTTAATTTCTCGGTTAGTCCCGCTGACAATCGTTCACCTCCTATTTTTATGAAGAAAAATCGATTGGCTCTGAAGCATAAAGGGAGTATAGCACATTGGAATAATGAGCCATTATTGAAAAGTTGTATTAAGCGATAGAACTATTTATGGTTCACCTTAAGAAAAGGCATTGCAGCTCTAGGCAGGGCCGTTTAAAGAAGGTTTGCAGGGCATAACACAAAGAGAAGCAGCTTCATATGATGAAGGGTATAGACCTAAGGTATGGACCAATCAACGGATGAGCGGAAGAGGAAATGGGATATCGCGGGAGGGACTGCGGATGGCTGTGTATCAAAATGTCCACGAGCTTATCGGCAATACGCCTCTGGTTGAGCTTAAAGGGTATGTGCTTCCAAACGGCGTACGCCTTTATGCGAAGCTTGAGTGCTTAAATCCGGGGGGAAGCGTCAAGGATCGCCTTGGCATTCAATTGTTGAATGAGGCATTCGCAAACGGGCAATTGCAGCCTGGGGGCACGGTTATAGAAGCAACGGCAGGCAATACAGGCATAGGGCTCGCTCTGGCAGCAATCGGACGCGGCGTGTCCACGATCTTTGTTGTGCCAGACAAGTTCAGCATCGAGAAGCAGCAGCTGATGAGGGCGCTTGGCGCTCATATCGTAAATACGCGAGCGGAGCTTGGCATAATAGGTGCGGTTCAGAAGGCGGAGGAGCTGTTGAAAGAAATTCCAGGCGCCTACTCGCCGAGACAGTTCTCGAATGAGGCTAACCCTGCAACCTATTATAAAACGCTCGGCCCAGAGCTATGGCGGGAGTTGAATGGGGAGATTGACGTTTTTGTCGCCGGAGCAGGCTCAGGCGGCACCTTCATGGGAACTGCAAGGTATTTGAAGGAGCAAAGTCCACATGTGAAGACGGTTATCGTGGAGCCGGAGGGCTCAATCCTTGGCGGCGGAGCGCCAGGCCCGCATAGAACGGAGGGAATCGGCGTCGAGAAGCTGGCCTCGTTCATGGACAGCTCGTATTTTGATGCGATTCATACGATTAAGGATGAGCATGCTTTTGCAAGGGTGAAGGAGTTGGCGCAGCTTGAAGGTTTGCTTGTCGGCAGCTCGTCGGGCGCCGCGCTGCATGCCGCATTGCTTGAGGCAGAGGCCGCTGCGCCCGGCAGCCGAATCGTTACCATTTTCCCAGACAGCAGCGAACGGTATTTAAGCAAACAGATTTATGGAGGTGCTTAAGCTGAAGCGGAAAACGAAGCTTATTCATGGAGGCAATCCCTTTGATCCGCATACCGGTGCGGTTAGCGTTCCGATCTACCAAGTGAGCACCTATAAGCAGGATGATATTGGCGTTCATAAGGGCTATGAATATTCGCGCACCGGCAATCCGACGCGCCATGCACTCGAGCAGTATATTGCCGATTTGGAGGAAGGTGCACGGGGCTTTGCCTTCAGCTCGGGAATGGCGGCGATCAACGCTGTTTTCTCGCTGCTGAACGCGGGGGACCATATTATTTTGACCGATGATGTGTACGGGGGAACGTATCGGATCGTTACGAAGGTGCTCAGCCGGCTAGGCATTGAAGCGACCTTCGTGGATACGACGAGGCTGGAGGACATCAAAGAAGCGGTTCGTCCGAATACGAAGGCGCTGTTCGTGGAGACGCCAACGAATCCGCTGCTTAAAGTGACAGACCTTGCAAAAGCAGCCGACTATGCCAAGGCCAACCATTTGCTGTTTATCGTCGACAATACGTTCAGCACACCCTATTGGCAGACGCCGATTGCGCTTGGGGCGGATATTGTGCTGCATTCAGCAACAAAGTACATTGGGGGACATAGCGATGTAGTGGCAGGTCTGGCTGTTGTGAATAGCGAGAAGCTGGGCGAAGAGCTTCATTTTGTGCAAAATGCAACAGGCGGCGTGCTTGGTCCCCAGGACTCGTGGCTGCTTATGCGCGGCTTAAAGACGCTTGGCCTTCGGATGGAAGCCCATGAGGAAAATGCACAGGCAATCGTTTCCTATTTGTCGGGACTTGATTCCATTAAGAGCATCCACTATCCTGGACTGCCGAGTCATCCGCAGCATGAGCTGGCAAGGCAGCAGGCGCGCGGGTTCGGCGGCATTATATCCTTTGACGTAGGGAGCGCGGAGCGAGCAGCGGAGGTCATCCGTAAGCTGAAATATTTTACGCTTGCCGAGAGCCTGGGGGCGGTGGAGAGTCTTATATCTGTACCTGCCAAAATGACACATGCCTCGATCCCCCGCGATCGGCGGGAGCAGCTAGGCATTACCGACGGTTTAATCCGCATATCAGCAGGCATTGAGGATAGCGAGGATCTGATTGCAGACCTTGCGCAAAGCTTGGAAGCATAAACCATCATTTATGAGAGCGGCAAAAGGGATAGGCGCATAGCTTTTGCCGCTAAGATTCATGCAGCTGCCCGAAAAAGCGGCTCCACTATGGCTCTCTAAGCCATAATGGAATCGCTTTTTGATGGCATTTTTTATAGACATGCCCGTTTCAAATGTTGAATTTTTTTTACTCTTTTCTCATTTTGGTGAATCCCGTTAAATATAAACGATTTTTAATAAATCTGGGAAGGATTGTGAACGGTATAGCTCGAATATTGGTTAATGTCCAACTATATGGAAGCATGCCCCTATGGAAAGGTTAATTGAAATGTCAAATAACGATAGAATCATAGAATCGCATAAACATTGCGTGCTGCTAGGCCTTAACCCAGATGAACTCCCCATTTATACAGAATGCTATTCTGATGCGGAGCTGGAAGCGCAGAGAGGCCAATATAGAGAAGTTATCGAGGTTATCGGTTTTTTTGTGGAAAAATTTCTGTCCTCCGTATCAGGAGACCCTTTCTTTATCGCCATTTCAGATCATGAGGGCTATATTCTTGAATTTAAAGGGAATTCCTCCATTATCGCTACGGTGCGTCAGTTAGGTATTGTTGAAGGATTGCGCTTCTCGCAAGAGATCGGTACGAATTCGGTCGATTTATGCATACGCAGCAATGGGCCTATTCAGCTCATTGGCGAGGATCATTTCCATAAGGCGCTGCATCAGCTCGCCTGTTATACGACACCAATCTACAATAAGGATAACGGGCAGCTGCTCGGAACCCTCTCCTTGATGACTGGTATACAATTCACCCATCCTCATCTGCTTGCTCTTTTATGTACGATCGTCGACTCCATTGAGCGTGAGCTGCTGCTTAGAAGAAATAATACCCAGCTTCAAATCTTGAATCAGGTTCTTCTGAACACCAATTATTATGGCGTGGTCATCACAGATGCGCTCGGAACGATTATTGACATGAATGATAACGGTGCCGCCATACTCGGCAAAGGTACGGACTGGAAAGACAGCTGTTTAGGGACAAGCGTATTTGAAAGAAGTAGTATTGGACCTTATTTCGAACAGGTTATTAGCAGCAGGGAGTCATGCATAGGAATAGAGGTTGCATTGCAGGTGGGAAATTTACAGCACCATTACATGCTCGATGTGGTGCTGATCTATGATAATGAGCGAAATCTTACAAGAGTGGTTGGCAGTTTGCGGGACATTACGGAGATGAAGACGACGGAGGAGCTGCTGCGCAATACGGAGAAGCTAGTGTTTGCAGGCCGGATTGCCGTCAGCATCGCGCATGAAATTCGCAATCCCATGACTACGGTTAAGGGGATGTTGCAATTGTCCAGTAAAACAACCAATCCTGATTATTACAATCTGATGATGTCTGAGCTTGAGCGGATGAACGCCATTGTCGGCGAGTTTTTAATATTAGGAAGACCGCAGGCGGTACAGTACAAAGATGAGCAATGCTCTATGATTTTGCAAGATGTGCTTTCCGTGTTTGAAATGCAGCTCGAAATGAACGGCATTCAAATCCATTGCGATATTCAGGAACGGAAGACGATTCAATGCGACCGTGATCAAGTAAAGCAGGTTATTTTAAATATTATGAAAAACGCGATAGAGGCTCTGCCCTTCGGTGGGGAGATTCGCATTCAGCTGGATGCGGTCAAAGGCTTTCAACGGATGCGGTTTGCCGATAACGGCGTTGGCATGACGGATGAAGTGCTGCAGCGTATTGGACAGCCCTTTCATACGACTAGGCGTGACGGGAACGGACTAGGCATGATGATCGTGGACAAAATTATTTCCTCTCATAATGGTCGCCTTGTCATATCAAGCGAGCTTGAGATAGGGACGACGGTTGAAGTATGGTTCCCGAGCGAATAAGACATAAGATTATGCAGAAAGCGCGTTTCGGTTGCCGAGACGCGCTTTCTGCTGCGCATCATTGCGATGGGGCGGCGATCTGCGCATCGACCTTTGCAAGGATGGCCATCGTCTGCTGCTCATATCCATATGTGTTTTGCTTGAGATCGTTAATCTGCTGCAAATAAGCGAGTATTCTTATAAAGGAGCTTTGTGTCGCTGTAACATCTCCTTTTTTGATCACTTGGTTTAAAATGGAGGTCTCTGTAGCAAACTGTTTTTTTGTACGGCTAACAGAGCTGTTGCCAGCTTTGATCTTTACTTTGATCGAATCGATGCCGCTCAACTGATCTCGAAGCTTTTTGATCATTTTAACCGTGTTTGCTTTCTCGCTCCTAAGCGCTGCTTCCTTGCTGCGTATATCAAGCTTGGCAAGCGAAACGGCAGCTTTAGTCGTTTCGACCTGAGGCCTCAGCACATTGACAATTGTTTTGTCCTTAAACGATTTAGCGATGCTCAGCTGTTGATTTAATGAATCATAAAGTCTAAATAAAGGCTCGTTTTTCATTTTGACCTGGGCAACTGCTTCTTCAAGCTTCAGCAGCTTGTCCGCGTTTACATCTTTTATTCGCTTGCGTGTTGCGAGTATGGCCTCTTCATTCTGATAATGCAGCTTGCTTATCCTCGCATCCCAGTCGATTGTCAGCCGCTGTATAGCTTGCAATTCGGTATATTGCGACGTTAGCTTGGCTGCGGTCGGTTTATCCGCAGCCCCTTTCATTTTGTCAAAGGCGGTTCTGACGGTAACACCAAACTCGAATGAAGCGGCTGCAAGGCTTGCTGGATTTACAAGCGGAAGCAGGAGTATAAGGGCAATCGATAATGCGGCAAACCTTGAGACAAAGCGCATAATGTGAAGCCTCCTTTGATTTTGGCAAACAACGCAAAAAAAGCACCTGCAAGATAGGCGCTATGCGCCATCTCTTACGGGTGCTTCCATCGTAAGCCGTACAATTTCATTGATTTCTATCAATATACAGGATGCTCCGGGCCGCCGTCAAGCGATTGGATAACTATAAGGCAGACGGTTTGGCATACATATCCGGCGTTTTGCCGATCATGGATTTAAAATCTTTAATGAAATGGGATTGATCGTAATAGCCGAGATCGGCAGACAGCTTAAGCGGGTCGGGATGGCTTCCAGAATCTATGGCTTCAGCCGCATTCTGCAAACGGTACAGCTTGATGACCCACTTTGGGCTTATCCCAACATACCGGTTAAATAAGCGCTGGAGCTTTCTTTTGTTCAAATTGAATACTTCGCATATTTGCTCCACCTTGGTCAACTCGCGATCCTCCTGGATGCGCGAAATGATTAGGTTGATAAGGGTAATCGCATCATCCTGCCTTGGCAGCCGCTGTAGAAAAAGGGCTTCCGTGAGCGCGATTTTACTCGTTGTATCAGCCGTGGAATGAAGCTGCTGCTCGTAGCTGAGAGCTTCTATGCCAAATACAGCTTCAACCGATAAGGCCTGATCCGTAAGCTTGGAGAGCGGCGACTTGATAAAAGGATAGAAGCCGCCGGGCAAAAATTTAACGCCGAATACTTGTCCCTTGCCTTCGAGCCTCTTCGTATACATGCGGCTGGCGACGCCATAGATGCCGCTTCTATCCATCTCCATAACCATGTTGACGCAAGGATTTGGAACGACATCCTGCAAATAGGGAGGATCGCCCTCCAAATTCCAGCTCACGACCCAGTAGTGCTTAACGAAAGGGCGAAGCGGCTCAGAAGGGGCATATCGGGAAAGCTGGAATTTCTTCTCGCCCTCGTTCATCTGCAAAATACCCATGCTGCGCGTTTGGTTCGTTGTATTCATGAATGAATCACTCCTATTGGTCGTTATGTCGCGTTTTTACAATACTAGCTACTTGTATAGCGGTATACTGCGAATAGAAAGCGCAGCCGAGTACAAGCAACCCTATATCGATTCTGAGAAGGAGTGTATGACATGGAGTTTAAATATGAGTTTTATATCGGTGCAACGCCCGAGAAGGTATGGTCTGCGCTTGTGCTGCCGGAAGGAACGCGTCAAACTTTTTTTGGCTGCGTTATTGAATCTGCCTTTGAAACAGGGTCGTCCTATAAATATGTCGGCCCAGGTACAGATGGTGATGAGACCGTTCATATCTATGGTACTATTTTAGCATATGAGCCGGGTAAAATATTTACCGTTTTAGAGCATCCAGGTCCTTCTTACAGACCGAATCATGCGGAACTGGAGTCCACGATCAGCTTCACATTAGAAGAAGTTGGTGCGACAACCAAGCTTACTGTAGTCAATAATAACTTTACCGAAAACCATCCCTCGCTGGAGACCGTCGATAGCCAGTGGTGGATGATACTAAGCAATATAAAAACGTTTATCGAGACAGGCAAAGGATTGGACTTCGGTTGGTAAGCATAAGGGAAATCGATAACGAGGCTGCTCCAAGAGGTAATGACCTCAAGGGACGGCCTCATTTTTTTTCATTCGGTGCAAGAAGATTCCTTTTAAGGTCTTGATTCTTTATACTGTATAAAAAGGACAGGCGGAATACGTCTGCGACTACGGATAGGAGAGAAGACGGAATGGGCTATAAAATCGTTTTTTTTGATATCGATGGAACGTTGATCAATGAACAGAAGGAAATACCGGCGGATACGATCAAGGCGATCGCGGAGCTGAAGGAAAGCGGCGTTGAGCCGGTTATCGCTACGGGCAGAGCGCCATATTTCATTAAACCGCTCGCTGAACAGCTAGGAATTGAATCATTTGTATGCCTTAATGGCGGTTATGTTGTTTACAAGGGAACCCCGCTCTATAGACGCGAGATCGAGAAGAGCCGGCTGGAAGCACTCGTTAAGACAGCCGCTGAGCATAATCACGGACTCGTATTTGAAGGCGAGCATAACTATTTCGCGGACAAAGAGGATCACCCCTTTATTATTGAATCGGTCAAATCGCTAAAGGTTGATCTGCCAGGCTACAACCCGGAATTTTGGAAGACGGATGGCATCTATCAAGTGTTTCTCCACTGCGAAAGCCATGAGGAGCATTTGTATGACGGGCTGCATACGGAATTAAAGCTCATTCGCTGGCACCCGCAGGCGATTGATGTCCTGCCCGCAGGCGGATCAAAGGCGCAGGGTATCGAGGCGCTGCTGGATAAGTTAGGCCTTACTGCGGCAGATGCAGTTGCATTTGGCGATGGGTTAAACGATAAAGAGATGCTGGAGACGGTTGGATTCGGCGTCGCTATGGGCAACTCCCACCCCGAGCTGCTGCCATTTGCCGATTATGTGACGACGCATGTTGATGAGCAAGGAATTCGCAATGGTTTAATAGAAGCGGGATTATTGCAAAAGTAGATTCATTCCTGCCTGCCATTTACCGGTTCATATAAATACAAAAGCAGCCCTGTCTCTTCGTGAGACGGGGCTGTATGCGTTTCATGGACAGGAATGGAACTTTCTGGGAAGACTATTCGTAGATGATCTTTAGAGTGCGACATGAAAGGCGGTTATTTACTGATGGATAGTACGAGCAAGCAGGAGTATGTGCTTCGCGTCGCGATTGCGGAGGCAGGCTATGAGGAAGAAAAGCCGGCTATTCGCAGCATTAAGCTGGAGGTAGCGCCTGGAGAGCTTGTTGGCCTGATTGGTCCTAACGGAGCGGGCAAAAGCACGACGATCAAGACAATTCTAGGGATAATGGCATATGTAAGCGGAGAAATCGAGATTGGCGGCCAAAATAAACGGTATTCCTATGTGCCGGAACAACCGGTATTCTAAGAATATTTTACGCTGTGGGAGCATCTGCACTTGGCAGCATTGCTTTGCTTAATCTTATGGGGCTGTATTAGCCTGCTAGCGCTTCGCAAGAAAGCTGTTTAATGCACGTTATGCAACAGAAATGATTACAGAAAAAGCGGCCTTGATCAATCTATGATCAAGGTCGTTTTTTTGAAAGGAACCGAAACCGGTTAGGTTTATTGCTTGGCGGTTTTTTTGCTTAAACGACCACTCACGACGAGGTACATGAGAATACTAAAGATGAATCTGTCGAATTATGATGAAATACGATGAAGATTATTATATAAGTGTTGATCTTATAACTGGAAAATAGTAGAATGTTCCTAAATCAATCCAGTGATTGCCAATATTGTCTAGGGAAATTATGGGCATTTAAAATTGAATATCAGGCAAAACCACTGAAAAGTGGCGACGCAAAGCTATAGGGACTACTTCTGAAGAAGAAATGTCAGCCAGTTGCAAATCAAGCAAGCCGTATAGCTGTGACTATGAGCCTGTATCCTTTTTACTTATGCTATTTTTTCCTTTGAAGTATTCTACTGGGGATTATAGAAATAGCAAAGAGAAAGAGGGATAGTTAATGGAGAAAATCATTACATCTGATATTCGCAATCTTTTCCCTAGCGATGACGGTAACTTAAAACAACGTAATAATTTTTTAGAACTAATTAGTCAAATTGTAACGGGTGTAGATGAATTAAAAGATCCAGAATCGGTCTATCTTAAAGGTCAAAAAGATCGGGGGCCTGCTTTTTACAGTGAAATCGTGAAAGAAAGCCGCATTCCTAGTACGGGCCAACCGCTTCAAGACGTAAATAAAGAGCTGCTGAAACTTCTTTATGCTCACCCTTATCATACGAAGTATTTTCTTACGAACATTTTACCAATGGCGAGTATTCCTGGCGTACTTGGCATGTTGGCTGCTTTTATGGTAAACGGGAACAATCTTTGGGATGTATATGGTCCTGCGGGCGCTGAAGCTGAGGTCAAGGTTGTCACAATGATGTCTAAGCTTGTTGGATATAACGCTGCAGTAAGCGGAGGATATACGACTTGGGGAGGCCAAGGCGCTATATTTACTGCATTGCGGTTAGCCATCAACAAATACTCGTCTGCTGCTTCCAAGAGCGGAGCGCCTAGCCATTTATACTCCTTTTGCTCCGAAGCGGCACACTACAGCCTATATAAATCGATGGAAGCAACGGGTCTAGGCAGCGATAATCTTATTAAAGTGAAAACGAACGAAGACAGTTCGATGAATGTGTCGGATTTGAAGGAAAAAATGGAGAAAGTCATTCAATCCGGAGGAATTCCTATCTTTATTGTTGCGACTACGGGAACGACCGATGCAATGGGGATAGATGACCTTGAAGAAATTACGGGTATGACTGTTCAGCTTGCAAGAGAATTTGGCATTCCACGTCCGCATATTCATGCTGACTCGGCTCTTGGCGGTTTTTTTGCCTTTTTTAACGAATATGATTTTACACTTAATCCGCTATCTTTTCATGAAGAGGTTTTGACCAGCTTAAAGGGAATTCAGAGCCGAATGAGGCATCTGCATTTGGCGGATTCGCTCTGCTTCGACTTTCAAAAGCTTGGGCAGACGCCATATTCGACAAGTTTGTTTTTAGTTAAAAATGCTGCGGATTTGAAGCTCGTAGATTTGGACCCGGACGAGACTCCATACGTTGGACATCGCGGTTATGGGCAGTACCACACCAGCTATACGCTGGAATGCTCAAGAATGGGCAGCTCAATCAGCATATACAGCGCGCTCCTAGCATTTGGAGTTGAGGGTTATCAACGGCTTCTTGCTCAGTTTGTCGAGGTCAACCTAGCGTTCCGACGTACACTCACTCGCGAAATCCCGGAAGCCATCATCGTTAATCCGGATAATGCTGGCATTATTACACTTTTTCGAATTTATAGCAACGGGCATAACGGCTATGAGAGCGAGCTTAGCGGGCAGCAATCCTACGACCAAGTGGATCAAACGAACCAATTAAATGAAATTCTTTTTGAAATTCTCGGCAAAGAGAGAGGGAAGATGTTCTTTGGCGATACAAAGAAGCATCTCTACGTGCCAACCTCTGATGGGAAACGTCTCGCCTTGTATGCTACAAAACTGTTTGTCATATCTCCATACACACAGCTTGAGCACGTTGAAGAAATCGTTAACTATTTAAAGTTGAGAGTGCAAGAGACATACAAAGAATATCGGTGCAAACATCCTGGAGGTATCCAACATGAAGAGGTCTATCATTAATTTTGCATGGTTTAAGGAACATCTTTCTGTAAAAATCGCAACTAGTATCTTTATTCTTCAGCTCATCACATGTATTGCCTTTGCTATATCGGGTTACATCGTTAATCAGAACTTGACAGAAAGTTTAATAGACCAGTTCGATGAACGTCTCAAGACCGACATTCAAATTGCTACAGAAGCCTTCTCATCCATACCAGGTACAGAAGTAGAACTGGCTAGTGCAGAGGATCCTAACTATGCAAAAGTAAAAGAGCAATTCGAAGCATTAAAAGTAGCTCATAGTTTTGAAAATATTTATATCTTGTCGAGGAGTCAAGAAAATGAACGTATTCTGATTCTATCGGGTATCCCTGATGATTTTGGCACTCCGTATCCATTTACTTCTGAGATGAAAGAAGCAATGAGCGCTGGCAAGCTTGTCCTTAGCCCAATCTATCAGGATGAGTACGGTACGCATAAATCGGTCTTTGTACCGCTAGTCAATCAAAAAGGGGAAGCTTACGGAATTCTAGGCATTGACTTAGATGCTTCTATCGTACCCAAAACGGCTTCGTCGGCTAAGCTGACTTCCTTCATTATTACGATTGTCATGTTTGTTGTAGGCAGTCTCCTAGCAGTCGTAATCAGTAGAATTATTACAAATCCACTTCGTAAATTGATGGTTGCAACGGAAAAAATCGCCAAGGGTGATTTGCAAACGACTATAGCTGTGACTAGCCGTGATGAGATAGGGAAGCTGGCCGGTTCCTTTGACTCGATGATTCAAAGTCTAAAAAACCTTATTCATCAGGTTATCGCTTCCTCTACTCTAATAGCGGATACGAGCCATCATCTGCACCAGTCAGCAAGTGAGTCCACAAATAGCGCGGCGATGGTCGCGGATTCAACTAACCGGATGAGCGATGGCATCAACGACATTGTTGTCAGTGTCTCTCACAGCAATACAACCATTATTGACATCAATTCCGAAATCAAGAGCGTATCGGGCGGCATGAAGGATATGCAAAGTATTGCGGGCCAGGTACAGGAGCAATCGGAACAAGGGCAAAATTTGGTTGAGCATACGCTTCAACAGATGAATGTCATTAAGCAATCGATGACGCACTCCCAAGAAGCGGCAGCTATGCTTGATGAGCGCTCCAAGGAAATTAGCGAAATTATTACGATCATCTCAGACATTTCATCGCAAACCAACCTGTTAGCTCTAAATGCTTCAATTGAAGCTGCTCGTGCGGGAGAAGTTGGACGTGGATTTGCCGTTGTAGCGGGCGAAGTGAAAAAGTTGGCAGCGCAGTCCGCAGAAGCTGCATTGTCTGTAACGGAGCTCATCTCCAGCACCCAAGACAACAGCAGGCTAGTGATTGAACGAATTGCAGAAGGCAGCGAGGCGGCTGATCAAGGCTTGACGTGGATTACAGGAACGTACGATAACTTTAAAGACATTCATAGCGGCGTAACGCATTTCTATGCACACACGGATCATATGCTGAACGCTCTGGATAAGGTAGACGGCTCCTTTGGATCGATATCCGGGGCTATGCAGCAAATTTCAGGCGTTACGCAGGAACAAGCAGCAGGTACGGAAGAAGTTGCTGCTGCAGCAGAGCAGCAAAGTGCGGCTATGCAGGAAATATCCGCAGCAATCGCACAGCTCTCTTCGCTCGCTGTTGATCTCAAAGAGTCAGTCAAGCATTTTAAGATTGAGAAATAACTAGAAAGTGCGCATTTCTTAGTTGGTTGTAAAACTCTTTTCGGTTCCGGTACTTCCGAAGGAAAGCTGCCAAACTAAAGCATATGCTGAAGAAATGAAGAGAACCGCTGATCCTTAGATCGGCGGTTCTTTTTTTTTATTGCACACGAATGCTATTTTTCTCTTTCAATGCTTTCCTTACACGTTGTAGATTCGACTGCATGCTGCAAGTGATTTCGGATTTGCGGAATCACTTCTCACAAAAAAGATTTTCACACGTACAATAACCTAATGGAAAATCGAAAAAATGGAGGAGAACGACGGTGATACTTGTTTCGGGTAGTCCTACGTTTTCGCTTAATCCGCTTACGCTGTCAGAGCTGGAGAGAAGAATGCTGCAAGCCAAGCAGAGAAGTCGGGTTGTTTATCGGTATCCGTCTGTCGATGCATTGGAATTTGAGCTGAAAATGCGAACGCATATCGTAGAGGCAGCTAAAGCGCTATACGCGGGCGGAGCGAACTTCGCGACCTTCGAGGGATCAAAGTGCAATGAGCGCTATTGGACGCGGACGGAAAACGGCGGCTTTCAGCTAAATGGAGGCGTATTGCCTTCTGTTGGTATAAACGATATTTTTGAAAATGGGCATCTGTATGGATTTGAATGCGCGGGCGCAATTATCATTATATTTTACAAGGCGGTGCTTGATACGGTTGGAGAAGCGGTGTTTAATACGTATTTCCAAAACCTGTTTCTACGGGACTGGCAGTATGACCGCGATTTGCGCTTAATTACGACTTATAATAAAAACGAAGCTTATCCCGGAGATGTGCTCTATTTTAAAAATCCAGAGCATGACCCGGAAACGCCGGAGTGGCAGGGCGAGAACGTCGTTATGCTGGACGATAATTTGTATTTTGGGCACGGCATCGGCATTGAATCGGGACAGGATATTATTGCCGCCCTAAATCGCATGCGGAGGGAAGGCAGTACGATATCAGCATACCTTCAGGACTTGGTCGTTACGCCGGATTTCGAGTACTTGCGCGGTCTTTCGGTGAGGGATGCTTGGTGGGAGGCTTTGAACGAGGAACGGGAATACCCGGTCGTTGGGACGATTGGCGGCGAGTACCTTTATTTATAAATCAGTATTATGATTAATAATTCAAGCAGTTGGACCAGATGAGGCAGGAGTTGTTTCTATTCGGCTTCATGATGGCGTTAGGCATCTTGATCGATACATTCCTCGTTAGAGGGATGCTGCTGCCAGCTTTGATGACGGTTTTGTTTAAACGGAAAAATAAGTTAGCGTCCTGACGGATTCGCTTAGCTTGATGAGGAAGCCCCTATGTTTTGGGGTTTTCTTTTTTATTCATCGGCGTCACATATATGTTACTTTTATGAGATAATATTTTAGTAGATGTAAGGTTATTTGACACAAAATAAGATAAAATGGATGAAAAACAGACATTGTAAAAAGTATTTTGCGTTATATGCATGTTAATTAACAGCGATCATTTGAACATTTGAAGCGAAGGAGTGGTTACGATGACCTTATTGCGAAGCGGGAAAATCCCGAGGGAAAAGCTGGAGTTAGCTAAGCATTATCCTATTCAGGTGGTGGATACGATAGGCGTTACCGCTTACTATCAGAAGCTTCATTGGCATGATGTGTTGGAGATTAATTACATTAAGTCGGGGACGGGCTATTACATTATCAACGGGCGAACCTTTGAGTTCCAGCAAGGAGACATTCTTCTTATTAATTCCAATGATTTGCACTGCGCATATGAGACGAAGGACTTGGTCATGCAAGTCATATCGTTCGAAGCCTCGTGGTTTCTTAGCAGTCTAAGGTACGATCCGGAAATTTTGTGCCCGTTCAAGGAAATGGGCGTGCATTTTACTAACCTGCTTGATCGGGAGGAGCCGCATATGGACCTGCTTAGAGGGCTGCTTCTTGAGCTTCAGGAGGAGCATGACAAGGGCGGAAGCTCATACGGCTCTGTTGTTTATTCCAATATGCTCCGCTTTCTCGCCTATGTGAACCGCTATTTCCGCAGGGAGGTTGTAAGGAGAGGCAAGGACAGCATCGGACCCGCGAAGCTGGACAAAATGCGCAAGGTTATTAACGACATGGAACAAAACTTCGCTTATCAATGGACGCTCGAGGAGCTTGCGGGACTCGTTTATTTAAGCCCTTCGCGCTTCAGCGAGCTATTCCGGCACGCGGTCGGGACGCCCCCTTTGCTGTATTTGATTCATATTCGCTTGGAGCATGCAGTCAGGCTGCTTGAGAGCAGTGATATGAAAATAACGGATATCGCACTGGAATGCGGTTTTCGCAGCCTGTCTAATTTTAATCGCTTATTTAAGAAGCATGTTGGTGCATCTCCCAAAATATCAAGAAGACGCACAGGATGAAAACAGTAAGAAAGTGCTGGTTAACAATCGTTTTAGAGGAGAATGAGCTCATTTTGGAAGCTAGAATAAAGAAATAGTAAATATGTAACGCAAAACGTCATCTTATCTAACATACAAAAAGGAGGGGAAACCATGCTGCAAACCGATATTCGTACAGAGCAAAATGTGTACAAGCAGACGGGAAGCATAAGACGATTCATAAAACAGTGGGATGTTCAACTCATGGTTATACCGGCAATGCTCTTCATTTTTGTATTTAGCTACCTTCCCATGTACGGGGTTCTGATGGCTTTCCAGGACTACAGCATTTTCAGAGGCTTCCTTAATAGCCCTTGGGTTGGCTTCAAACACTTTGAAATGTTTTTTCATGCACCAGAGTTTTGGACGGTCATGCGCAACACATTGGTGATCAGCTTGCTGAAGCTTGGCGTAGGATTTCCGGCGCCGATCGTACTCGCGCTGATGCTGAACGAAATCAATAACCGCATGTTCAAGCGCATCGTTCAAACGATCAGCTATTTGCCGCATTTCCTCTCTTGGGTAATCGTGTCGGGCTTTGTTGTTTCCTTGCTCTCGACGGACAATGGGAGCTTGAATATATTGCTGGTAAAGCTTCATCTCATTAAAGAGCCGCTTAACTTCATGTCTATGCCAGAGTATTTCTGGGCCATTCTCGTTACGACTGGCGTGTGGAAGGAAATCGGCTTTGCTTCCATCGTTTATTTGGCCGCTATCGCGGGCATTAATCCTCATTTGTACGAGGCGGCTTCTATTGACGGAGCGAGCAAAGTGAGACAAATCGTGTCGATTACCGTTCCTTCCATCATGCCCGTAATCGTTGTGTTCTCCATATTGGCAATCGGCAACTTGCTTAATGCCGGGTTCGAGGATATTTTGCTGCTGGCGGGAAACCCTGTGCTGCGCGATGTAAGCGACGTTATCGATACTTATGTCTATAGGGTAGGCATTAATAATTCCCGATTCTCTTACGCTACGGCTGCCGGTCTGTTTAAAGCGATTATTAGTGTCGGTTTGCTAGCCGGGGCTAACTATTTGGCTCGCAGGTCAGGAAACAGCTTGTGGTAGAGAAAAAGAGGGAGGCAAAACGATGAAACTATCCTTAGGCGACAAAACATTTATGACAGTCATCTATCTCTTATTGTTTGTTCTGGGCTTTACTGCCTTCTATCCTTTTTGGAATGCTGCGGTTGTCTCTTTTAATGCGGGAACCGATACGATGCAAGGTGGAGTTACATTCTGGCCGCGCGTGTTCTCTTTAGAAAATTACGAGGTTGTGTTCAAGGATAAGCGGCTGATCGACGGCTTTATCATTTCCGTTCTTCGAACGGTTGCTGGAACCGTATCATCCATCGCCGCTACGGCAATCTTCGCATACGGCATGACTAAGCGCAATTTGGTCGGCAAAAAGTTTTATATGATCTTTTGTGTACTGACGATGTACTTTAGCGGCGGTTTGATTCCAAGCTACTTGCTCATTCGTGAGCTTCATTTGATGAATTCGTTCTGGGTTATGGTCATTCCGGGCATTATCAGCGTATGGAATATGATTATATTCCGGACGTTCTTTATGGGCATTCCGAGCGGGCTTGAGGAATCGGCGCAAATCGACGGCTCCAGCAACTGGGGCATATTATTCCGCATCGTTCTACCTCTCTCGGGACCGGTCATTGCGACGCTGTCGTTATTTACTGCCGTATATCACTGGAATGATTGGTTTTCACCAAGCCTTTATATATCCAATATTGACCTGCTGCCGATTCAAACGAAGCTTCAGCAAAATTGAATTCCAATATCATGCTCGAGCAGATGTCCCAAATGGATTCGGCGGCGCAGGGGCGCATGAATGCGATGAGGCAGGTAACGAGCAAGTCGTTGTCCATGGCTACGATGATGGTGGCTACCGTCCCGATTTTATGCGTGTACCCCTTTGTGCAAAAATATTTTGTGAAGGGTGTACTTATTGGTTCAATGAAGGAATAGCAAAGGGTTCAAGGCGTTAGCTTTAACCATAGATAAACATGCGGAAGGGAGTTTTAGAGATGACTACATTTAATAAAGCTTTTCAAACTGCATTGTCAGTTACACTTGTTGTCCTATTGGTATTGACGGGTTGTTCAAGCAACAACAAGGGGGGAAATACCGGAGCGGGGGAAGCTGCAAATGGGCAGCAAGAGACAGCCCCGGCTTCTTATGTTTTGGGAGAGCAGCCGCTTGAATTCTCGTTCTATGGACATTATGACTGGTATACGATGCCGCCTTGGGGCGAAGACCTTGCGACCAAGTGGATAAAGGAAAATAAGAAAGTGAATGTGGTGCCGATCAGCTCGGGAGGCGCCGCTAAGCAAAAGCTGAATACGATGATTGTCTCGCAAGAGCTTCCGGATGTGATCTGGATGGAGCGTGATGCGGATGTTGAGAAGCTTCGCTCGGAAGGGATGCTCGTCCCGTTCGACGATTATTTGGATAAGTACCCGAATTTGAAAAAATGGGCTGGCGATGCCACGCTTGATATGCTGCGCTCGCCGGATGGCAAGCTATATCAGTTCCCGAACTGGTATACGACGCAGCCTAACGGCAATGCCGGTTACTTGGTTAATAAGAAGATTTATGAGGAGCTCGGCTCTCCAAGCCTCGAAACGACGGATGACCTGTATGCTTACCTGCAGCAGGTGAAGGCGAAGTATCCGGATGTTGTTCCGCTCGAAGTAGGCCAAGCCGCGGGCGGCGTTGATATTCTAGTATCTGCTTTTGCGGAAAATCGTCCTAATTCGTACAGTTCGATGATGGCGGTTCCGTCGGGTGATAAGCTTACTTCCCTCTTTACCGATCCTGTGTACCGTGAAGCGCTTCAATATACAAGCAAATTATACAGGGAGAAGCTGATCTCGCAGGATTCTTTCACACAGAAGCTGGAGCAAGTGGAGCAAAAGGTTATCACAGGAAAAATAGCGGTGTACGCAGCTTCCAGTCCTACTGAATTTGGAGCAAAGGGGAATGCGCTGCTCAAAGCGAAGGATCCGTCCGCAGGCTATATTATGGTGTGGCCGGTGCATAAAGCAGGACTCGACAAAACAAAAATATTCCCTGGCGATTACAAGCAGCTGGGTTGGAATGTAAGTGTAATTACGAAAGCAGCTAAAGATCCGGAAGCAATCTTCGCGTTCCTTGATTGGTTCACGGGTCCAGAAGGACAGCGCACGATTATGTGGGGTCCAGAGGGTCTGTACTGGGATGGGGCGGATACGGATGAAGCGCCGTTATTCACCGATAAGTTTACAAGCGATGTAGAAGGCCGCGAGGCTCTGATGGCATCTACTGTGAACTTTCAATGGAACGGCAATACGGTGTACGTGGATAAATCGAAGACGAAATTCGAATCAACGCTTCCAGCGGAGAAGCGGAGCTGGGAGACTTATTGGCAATCCGAAATTACATGGAAAACGCAATATAATACGACGGAATTCGTTAACCTGGAACCTGCAGGCGATACGGAGGCGGGTATCGCTGCGCAAAGCGTGCTCGATATTTACGAGAAGGCGAGAGCCGCAGCCGTTATGAATGCAAAATCGGACGAGGAAGTAGCTGGTATTTTGGATAAGGCGGAGGCAGATGCTCAGAAAGCCGGTTATGAAAAGCTGTTGGCGTACAAAACGGAAAAATGGCAAGAAAACGTCAGCAAGTTGAAATAAAGCAGATGGCAATTTGCGTCATGCGCTAATGTCATTCTGCAGCAGCGGGGTTGGAGGCCGTGTCCGTTTCGATCAAGAAGCGGGCTGCCCCAAAACCGAGTGGGGACGTCTCGAGGCGGCAAGGCTGCCGGGACGTCCTTTTTTCTGTTCAATAGCGATATCGCAATCCATTGCAATAACTGTTACTGTAAAGGTAGAAGAGGGAAAACGACTTTGTAGAGTACTGGTTTCACAAGCGAAAGATTCACACTCTATGTCGCCGAAAGGTGGCTGGGCATGTCCCGGTATCATTAGCTTGCGCTGCACGGCAGGATGCGACAGATGACGGTATAAGCCTGATGGATTAGCTTCAATTGAGGGTTGCGTGAGCCAGATCAGCCGTATTATAGTTTGCATAAGTGAAGAATTATCTGGATAGAGTCTATTCGATAAGCAGCAATTGGATCATCAATTTATTATTTTGAACCTATAAATGGAGGTGCTTGTATGTCATCTTTTAGAGCGCTTGTCATCAATAAAATAGATAATGAAATGATTGCGGAAACAAAGCAAATGGTGGTTGACGATCTGCCGGCAGGAGAACTGCTCATTCAGGTTGCGTATTCCAGCGTGAATTACAAGGATGCGTTAGCCTGCTCGGGAAATGGCAGTATTGTGAAAAGTTATCCATTTATACCGGGGATTGATTTGGCTGGTACGGTTATTTCAAGTGCAGACAAAAATTTTCAAGCAGGGGATCAGATAGTGGCAACTGGATACGGTCTAGGAGTCAGCCATTTTGGCGGATACAGTGAATATGCCCGGATACCGGCTGCTTGGGCGCTGAAGCTGCCGAGCGGACTTTCGATGAAAGAAGCGATGATACTTGGAACAGCGGGCTTTACGGCAGCATTATCCGTTTATGAGCTGCAGCATAACGGGGTTCGACCGGAGGATGGACCTATTCTGGTCACTGGAGCTACGGGAGGCGTAGGCAGCGTGGCTGCCGCAATTGCTGCAAAGCTCGGCTACGAGGTGGCGGCGAGTACCGGGAAGCCGGATAAGCATGAATATTTGCTTGGTTTAGGCGTGAAGCGCATTCTCTCAAGGGACGAGCTTGAAGTTGATACGAAGCGGGCGCTGGATAGACAGCTTTGGGCAGGCGCAATTGATTGTGTCGGAGGCAAGACGCTGTCATCGCTTCTTCCTCAAATCCAATATGGCGGTGTCGTCGCGGCGAGCGGTTTAACAGGCGGATCAGAGCTTTCGTTGACGGTATTCCCTTTTATCATTAGAGGGGTTCGGCTGATCGGTATTGATTCGGTTATGGCAGGCATGAATGTACGGAAAAAGATGTGGGAGCTGCTGGCCGGCGCTTATAAGCCGCATATGCTGGACGAGCTGTGCGAGGAAATTGAGCTGGAACAGGTGAGCGAGCAGGTGGATATTCTACTAGCAGGACGGTCAAAAGGCAGAAAGGTTGTTAAGCTTTAAAGAAAGGGTTACATGCTCGATGAGATGCTGCGAATAACAGAGCCGGATAGTTTAAATGATGATGCTAACTTCTATTTTATCTCCGTGCGCGGAATTGCTTGAGCTGATAATAGAGGGTGCAGCCAATGCAATATCCGAATATTGCGCTCAGTGCAGCCGCTCCCATCATTCCGGCAAAAATATAACCAGCTACGGACCAGCCGAGCGTAAAGCTAAGCAGCGAACAGGTGAGGAACCCTGCACCGAGTGAGTTGTTGAAGCGTTGCAGCTCGGCTGCTTCCGTTTGAGCATTCGTAATCCGTTTACCGAGAAATGGACGCGCGACAATAATAAACAAATTTGCTTTCGGTCCGAAGATCAGTCCAGCCACCTGAACAATCCAAAGCGCAGCGACGAGCCAAGGCGAATGCAGGATAATCGCAATGAGCAGGACGGCGACGATACCGGCTTGATTGCTGCGAACATACGGAATTGGAATCTCCTTCATTTTCAAAACCAACTTTCCTTATTGGATTTTATATATTTAATAGTAGTGAATGGAAGGCTATTTGGCAATAGAATATGGAAAATTTGATTTTTGAGTGGAATTTGGGTGCGTGAACAGCAAAAAAAATAATGACAAGATAACTTTCGACAATATTCTATTATTTTCACTCTTCATATATAATAGATTTATATAACTTTAGAACTAATTTTACATAATAAGAGGTAGATTAATCAGTGAATGAGGAAACGGCGTTGACGCAGCGATTAATTACAATTTCACTAAAAAAAGAGTTGTCAGATAATACCTTCCTCCATGGATATTTTCAAGGAAATCCTCTTACCTCCGAATGGAATGCCCTCGCAAGCGACTTGAAGCCCGTACTTAACAATATGAGCAAGGAACGATATGTTGTATTCCAGTTTCCGATAAATTTTCGATCGGGTCCATGGCGAATGAAAGCACGATGCAAAGCAGGGCAGCAAATTCGAGGGGTGTTATTGTGAAAATAAAACTCGTACATATGATTGCGCTGCTGACGGCTTTGGCAGTGTTCCTCATGTATAGAGGGACGCTCGATACGATGGATTATTTTTTTCAGGATCGATTCATGCAGAAGGAAAGCGCAGTTGATACCCGCATTGCGATTATTGCGATTGACGAGGAAAGCATAAACGATTTTGGCAGTTGGCCGTGGAATCGCAGCGTGCACGCGCAGCTTATTGATACGCTTGCCGAAGGGGAGCCTGCGGTCATCGCGTTTGACGTTACCTTTCCGGCACCATCGGCGGATGATCCCGCCTCTGATGAGGCGCTCATTGCAGCGGTGTCGAATGCGGGTAATGTTGTCATGCCGGTCTTTGGCACATTCGCTTCCTCCGCTAAGCGGGGAGGGATTGAAGCGCTTGGCATGTCAGAGCCGTTCCCTGCACTAAAAGAAGCGGCTGCTACGGTCGGACACATCAATACAATACCGGACCGTGACCGAGTTGTACGGGATTCCTTGTATAGTTTCGCTAATAAAGGCGAGCAGGTCGAGAGTTTATCTTGGGTTATTTATAAGATGTTCATGGAGCGCTCCGGCAAACAAGTGAATGCGGACATGCTTCCGCTGGACGCTTTTGGCCAATTCCATATTCCATATACGGGGCGGTCGGGACAATATGAAGCGATTCCTTATTCAGCCGTTCTTAGCGGCGACGTTCCGGCGGATTATTTTAAGGATCGTATATTGCTAATTGGACCTTACGCTACCGCATTTAAGGATGATTACCCGACTCCGCTGCAGGTAAAGAGCCCCATGTACGGGGTGGAAATACACGCAAATATTATTCAAGCGCTGCTGGAGGGTGACCTCAAGCATGAGCTCGATTGGAAATGGAATGCGCTCGTTCTGCTCATTGCGGCCGCGCTCGCCTACTTCCTGTTTCGGAAGTGGAATATGGCCATTTCTTTTTTGGCTGTCGCGGCAATCATCGTTGTGTTTGTAATCGGGAGCAGCTACTTATATAGCCAGGGCTTTATTATTTCGATAGGTTATGTCGTCCCGCTGCTGATTATCAGCTGTATTGTCGTCGTCGGCTTTCATTACGTGGAGGAGCTGCTGGAGCGGCGGAGAGTGACGGATATATTCGGCAGATATGTCGCGCCGGAGGTTGTGAACCAGATTTTGAAAAACGGCGAAAAAGGCTTACAGCTGGGCGGAACACGCCGTGAGCTGACCGTGCTATTTGTTGATATTCGCGGCTTTACGCCTCTCTCGGAGAAGGCGGAGCCGGAGGAAATCGTTGAAATTTTAAATGAGTATCTCGATCTCGCGGCTAACTGCATTTTTAAGTTTGACGGCACGCTGGACAAATTTATTGGAGATGCGGCTATGGCTATTTTTAATGCGCCGCTGCTGCTGGAGGATCATCCAATGCGGGCAGTGGAAGCGGCATGGGCGATGAAGGAAGGGTCGGCAGCGCTTGAGCGCAAGCTGATCGAACGGTTTGGGTTTGGCGTTAAGTTTGGACTAGGCATTCATACAGGGCCTGCCGTCTTCGGCAACATCGGCTCGAAGAGCCGGATGGATTATACCGCAATCGGCGATACCGTCAATACATCGGCAAGGCTGGAGAGCAATGCGAAGCCTGGGCAGATTATTTTGAGCGATGCCGTTTATCAGGTCGTAAAGGATCGGATTATAGCCAAGTCGCTTGGCGAAATCAAAGTAAAAGGAAAAGAGCAGGGCATATCAATCTATGAATTGGAGGGATTAAAATGAAGACATTCAGGCTTTTTGTCATCATGCTGCTCATCATCGGGCTTATTATGCCTACCTCCGCCTTTGCGAAGGATACCGATAAAACGGGAAAAATTACGCTTGTTGACGGTAAAGTTGAAGTGAAAAAGGGCGGAGGTTCCAAAAAGTTCAAAGCTTTCAAGGGGATGGCTATAACGAAGGGCGACGCGATTGTGACCGGCAGTGACGGCAAAGTGTCGATGGATCTGGATAGCGATAAAGTAGTGACCATCGGCGTAAATACGACACTCGTTGTAAGCGAGCTTGTTAAGAGCGCTAAGGCGCTGGGCGGCAAGACAAGCCTTAGCCTGCTGAAGGGCAAGGTGCTCGTTACGATTAATAAGAAGCTTGATGGGGATTCGAGGTTCGAGATCGAAACGCCAACGGCTATTATGGGCGTAATGGGTACCGAGTTTACCGTCGCACACGAGAACGACGAGACCTATGTCGGCGTATTTGAAGGTGCAGTGAAGACGAACCATGGCGAAGAGCTAAAAGATGAAACAATCGTCACTCCGAATGAGCAGCTGCAATTGGATGAAGAGGGGACGGGTGATAAAGAGGAACTGGATTATCACGACCTCCCGCTTATCGGCTTGGAGCATTTTATTAAATTGCTTGAAGAGAATCAGAAGGCTGATAAAACGCTGCTTAATGAGGTAAAAGAGTTTAGTGATACGAAAAAGCAGGAAGAGAAAACGGAGACTGCGAAGCCGACTGGAGGCGCGTTATCCGACAACATCGTTATATTTGAGGATAGCACGGGACAATCGGGTAGCGGCGGCAGTGGAGTGACGTCGTCAGCCACACAGGCTCCGGCGCCAACTGCGTCACCGACACCAACCGCGTCACCGACGCCAACTGCGTCACCGACGCCAACTGCGTCACCGACACCAACTGCGTCACCGACACCAACTGCGTCACCGACGCCAACTGCGTCACCGACGCCAACTGCATCACCGACGCCAACCGCGTCACCGACGGCAACGCCAACGCCGACGCCAACTGCGTCACCGACGCCAACCGCGTCACCGACGCCAACTGCGTCGCCAACGCCAACTGCGTCACCGACGCCAACTGCGTCACCGACGCCAACTGCGTCACCGACGCCAACTGCGTCACCGACGCCAACACCAAAGCCAACACCAACACCAACACCGACGGCAACGCCGACGCCAACACCGACGCCGGCACCAACACCAACACCAACGCCGACACCAACGCCGACGCCGACGCCGACGCCGACACCGACGGCAACGCCGACACCGACGGCAACGCCAACTGCGTCACCGACACCGACACCGACGCCGACGCCAACGCCGACACCAACGCCGACGCCAACACCGACGGCGACGCCAACGGCAACGCCGACGCCAACACCGACGCCAACACCAACGCCAACACCGACGGCGACGCCGACGCCAACACCGACGCCAACACCGACGGCAACGCCGACGCCAACACCGACGGCAACGCCGACGCCGACGCCGACGCCAACGCCGACACCAACGCCGACGCCAACACCGACGGCAACGCCAACACCGACGCCGACGGCAACGCCGACACCGACGCCGACGCCAACACCGACGGCAACGCCAACACCGACGCCGACGCCAACACCGACGCCAACACCGACGCCAACACCGACGCCGACACCGACGCCAACACCGACGGCAACGCCGACGCCGACGCCGACACCGACGCCAACGCCGACGCCAACACCGACGGCAACGCCGACGGCAACACCGACGCCGACACCGACACCGACGGCAACGTCGACACCGACACCGACACCGACACCGACACCAGTTCCCATACCGCCGGTGTTGGATGTGAATGCTTTTTATAGTGATCTTTACTCGTACATGATTGATGACAAAACGTTTATCTTGCCGTTTACGACTTTGATTGCCTACAACGGCGTTAATGGAGCATTCCCTGCTGAAGGCTCAGAGGTCGTTAACCTTGAGGTGTATCAGACTGAAGCAGAAGCATATATAGACAGTCCTATTGTTCAGAAAGTGAAGGTAGATTCCAAGCACTCGAATCGATTGATTGTTGAATTATCTGAACCTGTGGCGTATGGTTCAAAGCTTCGCTTGACGGTTCGCGGAGGACAATTAAAAAATAAGTCAACAAATGACATTCAAGCAGCGGATCAAGTGACAGTCAGCGCGCAGAACGGCGAGGGCTTCCGGTTTAAGCTTCCTGAACAGAACTTTGAGTTTAACTATCAATACGGATTTGGCATGGATGAGGATCATGCGGTTGTCAACATAAAAACGCTTGGCTACGATATAGCAACAGCAGCGGGAAGCGAAGCTAATATATCAATTGAACAAGTTTGCCCTTCTGAGAACATACCGATTACCGGGCATAACGGTTATGAATATCAATGTAAGCAAGGTAAGATAGATTTCACATGGGATGATGTATATTTCTACCATTTGATGGATCGTTCGGCTGCCGTGATCATTAAAGCTAATTATTTTAAAAATGAATACCGCATGCCTGGGAAATATCGTATGTCTATTACATTAAAGGACGATAACGGCTATGCCATAAATGAGCCTATTGTTGTTGATGTTAATGTACTAGACTCGAATAATGCGTACCCTTCTTGGTATTCGCCTGTCGCTCCAGAGCTTATTCCGGAAAATGTGTATATGAGGGATGCTGGCACAATCGTTATGCCATTTACGACAGAGCTCGCTTGGAATAATTTGATTCCATCTCCCGGGAACTTCTCGGATTTAGTCGAGATTAAGCTTTATCATAGAGAAATAACTAGACTGCCACTCTGGTCCAATAACAGCACGGATACTTTTAGTGGCAACGGCAATGACGAGTGCATGGGTGCGGTATGCAGCAATTGTGATGAGGAAGAAGAGGGCTGCAACAACGAAGAATCCTATGAAGCTCAGATCGAAAGCATGGAAATCGAGGGGAAAAATTTAATTATAACGTTAAAACAACCTCTTGCTTACGGCAATGAGATTAAAGTCACCATAAGTGCTGATGTCCTGCGTACAAAAAACAGCAATCGCGTGCAAACGAAGAAACAGAAACTAAATAACCATTTAAGATTCGTTGCTACAGTTGATTCACAGAATAACTATTATTGGATCGGTACAGAGGATTTAAAGATCATGATCAACACCTATGATTATCATATCTATGATTTGCAATTTGAAAGTTTTTGTTTTATAAATTGTGATGCTGAATACGTTGTTGAAAAGATTAACGACTTGTTGAATCTAGAACGGATAGGCGATCAATATAGGTTAACGGTCAAAAAAACGGAATTAGATAAATTACGGCCTGGTACTTATGGCATTCATTTTAAGGTTAAAGCCCTCAATGAAGGGGGACAGACAGAGGATATAGATACCAAATATATTCGAATTTATGTTCAAAGCCGGTGATTTGCAGAGAGGAGGGGAACGCAATGAAAAATAATTATAAACGATTAGCAGCAGGAACGGTTCTTGCTGCCGTATTATTTGCAACAAGCCTGTCTGTCTCGGCGGCTCCAGCGGCAGATGATGCTCAAACGGGAAGTTTAGCTCCGGCAGTAGTTTCATTTGTCATGGAGAAGATTGGCCAGCCCACCGGGCTCTCGGCGACACCGGATGGCGGCATCATCGTTGTCAGTTCAGGGAGCAATCAATTGAGCAAGTGGCAAAATGGAAAACTGTCGCCTGTAACGTCTCCGGCAACCGCCGCGGGATATTTGGATGGGACGACGGCCAGTTCAGCCTTTAATCAACCGTATGACTCCGCAGTGAACAGCAAGGGCGTCATCTATGTGAGCGATACGGAAAATCATGTTGTTCGCAAAATCGTAAACGACCGCGTGTATACGGCTGCTGGAAACGGCAAAGCGGGCAGTAAAAACGGCAAATATGGAGAAGCGCAGTTCAACACGCCAACGGGTCTTGCGATTGACGCCAAAGATAACGTTTACGTAGCAGATTCGCTTAACAACGTTATTCGCATGATTTCGCCAGAGGGTGTAACTACTACATTTGCTGGGAGTGTTAATGAAACGGGCGGATACAAGAACGGAGCTGCAGCCGAGGCGCTTTTTAACGAGCCTATGGGCCTTGTGTTTGATGAGAAGGGCGGCTTGTACGTAGCGGATGGCGGCAATCATCTTATTCGTTATATTTATGAGGGAAAAGTGACTACTTATGCCGGAAAGCCGACAGCCGTCGATTCGCTTACAGGCTACATGGCAGGCGGTTTTGCGAATGGTTCAGGCGGTGAAGCGCGATTTAATCGGCCAAGGGGGCTTGCTTATGCTGCCGGCGTACTGTTTGTTGCTGACAGTCTGAATAACCGTATTCGCGCTGTGCAAGCCGATCGGAAAGTGATTTCAATTGCAGGCGTGAGCAAGCCGGGCAATAAGGTTGGGGCGGCAGATGCGGCGCAATTTAATCAGCCTTCCTCGCTGCTTTATGCGGCGGGCAAGCTGTATATTGCCGATACTTTAAACAACAGCGTAAAGGTGGTTGCGGTTGATGCGAAGGCGCTTAAGCCGATCCATTCAAAAGACGAATTAATTGCCGGAACAGAGCTGCTTCCTGCTAGCAAGGAAATTCAGGTCTGGCTGGAGGGCAAGCGCGTGAAGTTTCCAGCCGCACAAAAGCCTTATAAAAGCGGAGACAAAACGTATTTGCCTGTCAAAGCCTTGTTTCAAGCATGGGGAGCAGAATTGAAGTGGAATGCTGCTGCGAAGGAATTGCGTCTTGCCAAAAAGGATTGGAAGCTTGCGCTTAAAGCCAATGCGAAGCGTACGGTCGTTATTGAGAAGGGCATCATGTACGTAGAGACAACCTATTTAGAGGATGCGGCATCGTTCTTGATTGCGCAAGACACTGAATTCAATGCTATTATTATTAGCAGCGAGCAGCAATGAGCTCAGCTCCTTATACCAGGAACGGAGGCTGTGAAATGACTTCAGGAAGCCACTTGCAAAATAACGTAGATCGTTTCTCCGGATTTGAAAATGATTATGACCAGCATCGACCAAAGGCACCTGCGGCAGTTGTTGAAATTTTGACAGGCTACCTGGGCCGGAAGCCAGCCCTTGTTGCTGATGTCGGCTGCGGCACGGGCTTATCCTCCTTTGTGTGGAACGAGCATGCCGAGCGGATCATTGGCTTTGAGCCAAATGATGATATGAGGGGCAAGGCGCTCTCTCGCCTGTCGGAGCTAACGGATGCAGAGCATATTTCCTTCGTCAAAGGCTACTCTGACAAGCTTGCTTTGGAAGCGAAGAGTGTCGATATCTTAACGTGCTCACAGTCGTTTCACTGGATGGAGCCCGTCAGCACGCTTCGTGAATTTGCACGCGTTCTTAAACCGGAGGGTGTATTTGCAGCCTATGACTGCGATTGGCCGCCGACGCTGCATTGGTCTGTTGAGGCGGAGTATAAGCGGCTTATCGACCGGAGCGAGGCGATCATTGCGAGCAATATTGCGGAGAAGGACCGAGCAAGCAAGCGGGACAAGGAACAGCATTTAACGCAAATTAGAGACAGCGGCTTGTTCCGTTTCTCGAAGCAAATTGTATTTCACAATATGGAACGATGTGATGCGCAGCGTTATGTTGGCTTAGCGCTCAGCCAAGGCGGCGTGCAGGCCGTGTTTAAGCTTGGCTCAACGGAGCTTGTGAAGCCGATTGAGGCGTTCCGAAGCAGCGTGGACCAGTATTTTGCAGGCAGAGAGCTAGAGGTTATGTTCAGCTATCGGATGAGGCTGGGCGTGAAATAATGCCCTTTTTACAAAAGTCGTTTTAGTAGACAACTCAAAGAAGCAAGTCGCTGGCGCCGTAAATGGGCAAATGCTGCTTGCTTCTTTTCTATTTCCTGTTGAAAAGGGATGAGAGGACTACGGTTTTGTGAATATTCCACTCTTTAACCTATATAATCGATCGTTAGTAAAGTCGTTCATGGCTAACCTCCGTACGATATAAGTGATAACGGCTGCAACACAACTGCTTCTACTGTTTGATGAACAGATAAACGGCATATCCGATAGCCGTGGCTAATAAACCGATTGTTGCCGTACAAGAGAGGGCGAGGAAGAAGGTCTCCCACTTGTCTCTTTTTATGCCTCGAATGTCCTTTGCCTCAATCCCCTTTTTCTCCAATGGTGCCGGATTAGTTTGACGGGGCTTAGTGATGGGATCACCCGCTTTCTTCTTTACTTTTCTTTATTTTGCTTATAAACAACTAAGATCGTGCTGCGTTGATAGGCGTTGCCGGATGTGGCGGTTTTAATCATGGATCCGTAACAAATGTTAATGACTTGGTCGTCGCTCAGCTCCGCCAAAAACTCATTTGCTCTCTTTTCGGCAAACACCGTATCTGTATCGATAAACTCCTTAACCTGTATCATGTTTGTCTCACCTCCCCTTGCTAGATAGACAGATAGGCACCTCGCGAAAGTCGCGAAATGCCTTCTGACGTCCACCATAGCATTGAGAGGTGCAAGTGTCAACTTGGACGGGCGAGGACTGGGAAAGTTAGCCTAAGGATATGTGTCCGATCTATGCGGTCATCTTTTTTTCAACTCTTCGAGCTAGTTTTAACGCATCCCTTTTTTCAACTTTTCGAGCTAGTTTTAATGCGCCTTGATCAATATATTTCATATAATAATGCGACAAAATAAATAAGGGCACCATGGAAACCATAAACGTAATTGCATAGGCAAGATTATAACTAAAATGATGAATCACTTTACTAAACAGGAATGCGGAGAACGTATTTAGGAAAGTGAAATGAATGAGGTAAAGGGAAAATGAAATCTGTCCTAAATAAACAAACGGTTTCCATCCAAACACCTGCTGCAGCACTTTTAAACGAAGCAGAGCAAACAAAATCATAGCAGAACCTAGGGTTCGTGCAAGAAGTCGTGGATCGATGTTAAATTGAATCCATTCATTGATATTTTTTGTCCACACTTCTATGGGTTCGTACATAGTCCCGATTAATGGAGTATAAGGCGCCGAACCTAAGTAAATCCCCATTAAAAGCACAAGTACTGCCGTTATTTTACGTTGGACCCATTTGTGCTTGAGCAAATCGGCAAGCAGCATTCCCCACAAAAAAGCGACAAAATAGGTTTGAATAAACGCAATGGATAAGACCACATACACAATCCATCTTTTTTTCACTCGTCCAAATAAAGCAAGAAAAGCGAAAATTAAAAAAGAACCTAATAGCTCATAGCTCATTGTCCAAAGGACGGGATTGTAAGGATGTGCTTTAAAACGGAAAAACGGATCAAAAATAGCAGCCTTAATAACGGTATATACATTTGTATCTAAAGCGTAGTAGTTCTTTTTCATATCCGTCCATGTTGTTCCCCATATTTCTTGGAGATGAAAGGCATTCGTAATAATGGCTAAATAAACAAGCAATACGGATACCGCTGCCGGCACAGCAAGCCGAATGTACCTTCGTATGGCGCTGGAATGCAACAACTTTTGAAAGGTCTCGCTATCGAGCTCATTTTCAAACATTTTGACACTGAGCACATAACCACTTAGCACAAAAAACAAACAAACGGCAAATTGTCCATTAAAAAATAAATTAATCGGAGAATGTCCGTACCAGATGTCCCATTCAAAATGAGCTTGTTGCGGTCTTCCATTTAACGCAGCTGGATAAAATACTTGTATGTAGTGCGAGATAACCACGGCAAATGCCGCGAGTCCCCTAATGCCATCCAAATAGAATATCTTTTTTTCAGATGTCTCTTTATTCATTTATTTCCCTTCTTTCATGAATAAATTTACTATAACATGAAACGGTGCGCAATCAAATGTGCATTGTATACCATTTTTTTATCTTAATACCAAACACTACCATATAATTGCAGTACTACACCTGTCATTCTAGGTTTATTAGTCGGCCTAACAGGACAGCTTATAGTATCTGGCTCTTCGCCACTAGCAATTATTTAGGCTGAAATGACTGCTTTACACTTCCAGAAAACCTATGAAAACCCGGTATAAAAGGGGCAAAGGGAGCCCCGTCGCTAGAGTATTGGTTTAATGGAAAAGTTAAGTTTACCAGCGAGCAAGTATACGAGCGCGATGATGTTCTTATGGGATCGAAATCCACGTGCCTTTCGCTTTGCAGCTTGAAA
>NZ_JBXCIW010000011.1:0-178888 GCF_056786335.1 Paenibacillus sp. Y280 | reverse complement strand
ACTTCATCTTATGGTTGCTCCTCTCTTTGGGTGATGTTGTCTTCGCAAACACCATTCTACCAAAGATCGGGGCACTTTTTTATATTTTTATGTGATGGTACTTTCGTAATTCAGGTTTAATCATGTTAACGCTTAACGATATGAAACAAGCTCAACGGGCAGAATAACGTAACAAAATATGGTAAGGTAATATTAGCAAAATCGTATCTTTCTTTAGGAGAACCATTTAGTAGATGAGTTTTTATGAGGACGATCATATTACTTATGTTAGTCTTTTTAACTGGGTGCACTAACAATGACAACTCTATTGGAAGCGTGAGTAAGGAACTTGAAAAGAAGGTAGTAATAGATGAAGATATAGAAAGCGAAAAATATGCTGCAGAATTTTATGTGAATTACGACGGACATGGTTATTCAATAGATTAATTCAGAACGCGTCCAGCCGCGCGATTGGCGTTCGCAGCAGTGCAGCCGCCACTTTGATAAAACATAAATAACCCGCAAGAGGACATTGTTTTCCATGTGTCCTTCTTGCGGGTTACAGTTCATTGTCTAAAAGTGAGCGTGTTTCTATTCGAATAATTCATCCATTAGCGCGTCTATTTCACTCTTACGTTTTTTCGTATCTTCAGAGTTAACACGTTCGCATTGCGTGACAACTTTTCTTTCGGTACGTCAATTATTTCAAGATCCAATCGTTCAGGTCAAAATTATTGTCGGCCAGCTTCTCGTCCACAAGGAATTTCTTCGTTCCATCGAGAAGCTTGAGACCGGCGTCGGTAAAGGGAACATCCTTTATTATACTGATCGGGGCTGTCTTCTTAGCCAGCTCCGGTGTCGTGCCGCCGATCTCCGCCGCAAACTTGTAATATTCATCCTCATGCTGCTTGAGGTCCTCCAGCGCCTTCAACCGAATTTCGTTCCATATCTTCGGGAAATCCGGGAAATTTTTCAAATAATCCTCGGATACGACAGTTACACTCGATCCATAAAGATCCGGATGACTCGTCGCATCGTCCAGATGCGTAAAGCCCTGGTCGATCAGCTTGAGCGCATTGACGCCGTTGTTCGTCGTGGCATCCACCTCGCCCCGCGCAAGTGCCGCTTCGGCGTCCGGGCGAAGCAGATGAACCAGCTTGTAGTCCGTTACGCCTTCCTCTTTCAGAAGCCCGACTATATAACGGTGCATAAAGGAGCCTTTTTGAATGGCAATCGTCTTCCCTTGGAGGTCCTTAACCGTCTTGGGACCGTTTTTCTTGCCGATCAAATAGCCGATTAATTCGGTCGAGACCTGCGCGATCACCCGGGTTTTCGCTCCGGACGAGTGGGCCAGAATGGCCGGCGTATCGCCCAAGCCGCCGAAATCGAGCCTGCCGCCGATGAGCGCTTCACTTTGGTCAGGTCCGTTCGGAAAGCCGGTCAGCTTCACTTCGGTGATGCCGTATTTCTTCAATTCCGCTTGAATGATGCCTTTATAGAATCCCCAGCCTTCCGCGCCGGAAGGCAAATTCAGCTTGTTCGTGCCGATATAGCCATAGTTCAGAACAGCGGGAACATCACTCTTGGCACCGCCGGAAGCGGCCGTCACGCCGGCGTTTCCGCTTGCCGCGGATGAGTCCTCCTGCTTGCCGTCGCTTCCGCTTTTATTTCCGCATGCCTGAATGAAAAGCAGTATAAGTGCAAAAGCAAGAATGCCTGTGAAACGCAATGCCTCACGGCCTCCTTTTCCCCTCTTTGTCATCTCTGTTTCTCTCCTCTCAAGTCTCTATACATGTTGATTAAAATCTTGTTTTAACAGACAATTGATACATATATTCGTGACTGGATACCGGCGTTCGTCCCTGCCCCCAGCCGACTTTCTCCCGGTAACCGCCGAGCAGCCCCTTCTGCACGATTTCCTCCTCGCTTATATGAATGACGGCTTCCGAATCCGGCGCCACATAGAGCGCATCCACCGGACAATACAACTCGCACATGAAGCAGGTTTGGCAGTCGCTTTGCCGCGCGATGAGCGGGATGCCGTTCTCTACGCGGTCAAAAACATTCGTGGGACAGACATTAACACACTGGTTGCACTCGATGCATTTTGACTCGCTGATGATTTCAATCAATTTATGACGGCCTCCTTCTGAACTTCCTGCGTCTTGACCCACACATGATCCAGCCCGCCGCTTACCAATCGGTAGCGCTGCTCATTATCCAATTGCGGGAAGTCTTCCCGTTTGTGCATTCCTCTCGTTTCGGTACGAACGCGTGCGGAATGATACATCCACCGGGCGGTCGCGGTCATGGCCGCCGCTTCGCGGGCTTTGACCCCATCAGAATTCAAGGTTACGGCTTTGCCGCGCAGCTCGTTCCAGATACTGTCGAGGCGCTCGATCGAACCATCCAACCCTTTCTCCGTTCTGAACAGGTTGCGGTCGTACGGCATGACTTCCTCTTGGATGGAACGAACGTATTCCTCCGTCTTCCGTGGAGCGGATTGATCCACTGCTTTGGTGGAGAGTGGAGAGGAGGACAAGCCTTTCAAACGGCGGAATTCCTTTTTCACGCCGAGGTTTTGAGCATACGCGGCCGCCCCTTCACCTGCGAACGATCCCGAAGACATCGCCCAAGCCGCATTATGGCTGCCGCCACCGGTGAAGCCGCCGCAGATCAGCTCGCGCGTTGCGGCGTCGCCGGCGGCGTATAATCCGGGCACTTTGGTGGCGCAGTGCTCGCTGGCGATATGAATTCCTCCGGTACCTCGCACGGTTCCTTCCAAACGCAGCGTGACCGGGAACTTGTCTTTGAACGGATCGATGCCGAGCCGATCGAACGGCAGAAAGAAATTGGTCTGCCCGACGCGCAGCAGCGGCTGAATATCATCCGGCGCTTGATCGAGACTCGCGTATACTTGCCTTCCTTGCAGCAGGTTGCGGGCTATAACCGAACGGCCCCGCTTCGATCCGGCTTCTTCCACAACCGAACCGTCCTCATAATAGAAGCTGGCGTATTTGTAATAAGCCGTTTTGGTCACCGACGAGAATGTGGGTGAAATCGCGTAAGCATTCGAAAATTCCATTCCCGAGAGCTCCGCTCCTGCTTCCGCGGCGAGCAAGTAACCGTCTCCCGTCAGTACGTTGCAGCCGAGCGCCCTGCTGAGGAAGGCGCATCCGCCGGATGCGATAATGACTGCCCCTGCGCGCACGGTCCAGGTGTCGCCCGCTTGCGTGCGGACGCCGGTCGCTCCGCCAACGCCATGCTCATCCGCCAGCAGTTCCAGCGCGGGACTGTGGTCTAATATTTTCACGCCCGATTTCAGCGCCTTCTTGCGCATCAGCTTCATATATTCCGGTCCTTGAAGCCCTCTCCGGTATTGGGTGCCGTTCTCATCGAGCGGAAACGGATAGCCCCATTCGGCGATTTTGTTCATATTCTCGTAGGTCCGGTCGAGTACCCGATCCATCCACCCATTCTCTGCCAGATGGCCTCCCAGCCCGAAACGGCTTTGCTTTGCCTCTTCACGCAGCTGAGCGTCCGGCTTGATGTACCACACCCCAGTACCCGAAGGCGCCGTGGCGCCGCTCGATCCGCAGTATCCTTTATCCACAAGCACTACCTTCGCGCCTTTGGATGCTGCAGTAATCGCCGCCCACGTGCCCGCAGGTCCCCCGCCAATGACCAATACATCGGCATCCAACTGAAGATCGACCGCCTTTACACTCGTTTCACTCATTTTCCTTGCCTCCTATTTTTCATTATTGATCTATGGAACACATCTGCCATGTGCGACAAATGAAACCAATCAAGCTTAACCCCTGTAATTGTCTCGCCAGTGCAGCCAGCGTCGTTCCAACAGCCGCACAAGAGAATCGAACAGCTTGCCGACGATTGCGAAAATAATGACCCCGACAAAAATGACTTCCGTCGTCGAGTTCTGCTTCCCGATGTTGATCAAAAATCCGATACCCGATTGTGAACCGATCAATTCGGCGACAACAAGGCCAAGCCATGAGACGGCCAAGGAAAGCCGCACTCCGAGCAGGATGTTCGGTAAAGCGGCGGGCAGGATGAGCCGCGTAATTTGTTTGAACCGGCTGAATTCCAGCACGCCCGCGACGTCGAACAGACGGTTATCTACGCTGCGTATTCCCGCGAACGTGTTGATATACATCGGGAAGAACGCCCCGTTTGCGATAATGAAGACTTTAGACGTCTCACCGAATCCGAACCATAAAATGATGAGCGGCGCGAGCGCCAGATGCGGCACCATCCGCAGCATTTGGAAGCTCGGATCGAGCACATGCTCCGCTTTCCGGGAAAATCCGACGAGCAGGCCGGTCAGCAGGCCCAAGCTGCCTCCTATGGCGAAACCGGCCGCCGCTCGCTGTATGCTGATGCTCAAATTGATGACTATTTCGCCTGACACGATCATCTCTTTGAATGACTCCAGTATCATGGCCGGTGTGGGAAGGAAGAAGGTGGAAATAAACCCCAGCTTGCCCGCAAGCTGCCAAACAATCACTATGATTACAGGAAGGATCGATCCGATAATAAAATCGTTTACTCTCGCTTTCCATTTCAAGACGGACCAAGAGGACTTCCGTTCATTTGTTCTGCCTATCGGCTGGACAAGCACTTCCACCTGGTTGCTCATAACGATGCATCGCCTCCTAGCCTTGATAATTGTCGCGCCACTTCAGCCACCTTCGTTCCAACAAACGGACGAGCGAATCGGTCAGCTTCCCGACGACTGCGAAAATGATAATACCTACAAATACGATTGGCGTCTTGCTAAACTGCCTCGCATCCGACATCAGATAGCCGATTCCCGAGGTAGAAGCCATGAGCTCCGCCACGACCAATCCGAGCCAAGAGATTCCAATCGAGAGGCGCACCCCCAGAAGTATGTTCGGCAGCGCAGCCGGAATGACGAGCCGAATCAACTGCTTAAACCGGCTGAAGCCGAGCACCCTCGCCACTTCAAACAGCTTGTTATCCACATTGCGGATACCGAGAAAAGCATTGATATAAAGCGGGAAAAAGGCGCCTTTGGCAATGAGCAGCACTTTCGATTCTTCCCCGATTCCGAACCATATGACGAACAGTGGCGCTACCGCCAGACTCGGAATCATTCGAATCATCTGGACGGTTGGATCGAATGCCCGCTCAGTCCGGCGGAACAGTCCTACAAGAATACCGCACAGAAGCCCGAACCCACCGCCAAGGAAAAAACCAAGCGCAGCGCGGGCAACGCTGATTCGAAAGTGCTCCCACAGCTCACCCGAGGCAGCAAGCTTACCGAAAGCTTTGGCAATTGTTACAGGCGTCGGGAACAACAAGGTCGAAATAACCCCAAGCTCGCCCAACACCTGCCAGAAAACAAGAAGCGCGAGGGGCAGAAGCGAACCCAGCAAGAAAACCGTCGTTCGCTTGTAGCCTCCGGGTTTCGTGATTTCGGTCGATGCGCTCATTCTAGTATCCTCCCTTCATTTGGCCGCTAGATGCCTGCGCCGCTTTCGACTAGCTCCAGTTCCTCGATTCTCTCGAATTCGCCGATTACCTTATAACGCAGCTCCTGAAAGGCGACACTCGATTTCTTGCGCGGAAACAACAGCTCCACGGGGACAATTTTCTGAACCGTTCCGGGACGCGGCTTCAGAATGACGATCCGATTGGCCAGAAATACCGCTTCGTCAATATCGTGAGTAACAAAAATCATCGTCGTTTTGTTCTGTTGCCAAATATCGAGAAGCACCTCCTGCATATGCGCTCTCGTGAAGGCGTCAAGCGCGCCGAATGGCTCGTCGAGCAGCATCACCTTCGGGTTGCGTAGCAGTGCCCGGGCAATGGCTACCCTTTGGGCCATACCTCCGGACAGCTCCCGCGGATACGATTTCTCGAAGCCCTTCAAGCGCACAAGTTCGATCAGTTCATCCACCTTCTTACGGATTTCCGGCTTATGCAGGGATAAGTCGGCGGCGATGTTCTTCTCGACTGTCAGCCATGGGAACAAGCGAGGCTCCTGAAAAATAAATCCCTTCTCAATGCCCGGCCCGGTCACCTGCCGGTCATTCAGCTTAACGCTGCCGTCAAAATCGACGTCGAGCCCGGCGACGATTTTGAGCAGCGTGCTTTTTCCACAGCCGCTCGGACCGATGACAGTAATGAATTCACCTTCTTTCACCGCCAGATTAATATTTTGAAGAGCCGAAATGGTGCCTTTGCCGGAATGAAAAGTCTTGCTGAGCTGCCGGATGTCGAGTAACGCGCTCATGAGTTTCATCCTTTCTCTCGTCCCGTTCGTTATTAACACAAAGAGGCATTCTCAATTGAGAATGCCTCCGTTCGAACGGTCGACCTTATTTAATTTGGTTAAACCATATTATTCTTAGTTAATTAGTTGGTTTTAACATAACAAGAAACCGCCATGCTGTCAATGGTAGTGGAGAAGTTGGTTTTAAACCTGTACATACAGCTGTATGTACAGGTTTAAAAATGATAATAAACGTCTGCATACTTGTTGAAATAGTACTCCTGTATGCTAAACTAGTAAATAAATGATAGAAAACGCAAGGAGATAAATGATGATCAAGCTCGTATCCTGGAACGTAAACGGTCTTAGAGCATGCGTAACCAAAGGCTTTAACGACTACTTCAAAGAAACAGACGCCGATATCTTTTGCCTGCAGGAGACGAAGCTGCAAGACGGACAAATCAGCATGGAGCTGGGCGAGGCGTATTTCCAGTATTGGAATTATGCGATTAAGAAAGGCTACTCCGGCACCGCTGTGTTCACGAGAATAAAGCCTCTATCCGTGCACTACGGCATAGAGGAGAACTCGGAGCCCGAAGGGCGTGTCATTACGCTTGAGTTCGACGGCTTCTACCTCGTCAACGTATATACACCGAATGCGAAGCGCGACTTGACGAGACTGGATTACAGAATGGAATGGGAAAATCGGTTCCGCAGCTACCTGCAGCAGCTGGATGCCGTAAAGCCTGTACTCGTATGCGGCGATCTGAACGTGGCGCATCAGGAGATCGACCTGAAGCATCCAAAACCGAATCTGGGCAACTCAGGCTTTACGTTAGAAGAGCGAGGCAAGATGACGGAGCTTCTAGAGGCTGGGTTCCTCGATACGTTCAGACATTTGTACCCGGATCGTGCGGATGTGTACAGCTGGTGGTCTTACATGCCGAAGGTGCGCGAGCGGAACGTTGGGTGGCGCATTGATTATTTTCTAGCTTCATCCAGGCTAAGCCCGCTGCTCATCGATGCGCAAATCGATACTCATATTTTGGGAAGCGACCACTGCCCTGTCCTGCTTATGATGGAGGATATTGAAGCCGAAGCTTCGGAATAGGCAGTCCATTAAACTCGAATAGGCGGACGGCACTCAGGGCTTGAGCGTCGTCCGCCTATTTGCATTGTTAATTGGGGAGCGTCTCCGTCATGGCATCCTTTTCGCGCAAGTAAGCCAGCGCCGTCTGCATTTTATCGATATAAGCCGGCTCGTTGCCCGTACACCTAAATTGAACGTTTCCGGTTCCGCCGCCCCCGGCGAAGCCGTACCGGCTTAGCAAGGCTTGCAGACGCTTCACCGTCCCGGCATTCCCATCCACAATCTCGATATGAGCCGGAAGCAGCTCTCGCAAAATATCCTTGTAGAACGGGTAATGCGTGCAGCCAAGTACAATGATGCCGTAATCATTCAAATCATAATTAGAGAGCTTGGACCTGAAATATTCATTCATGATTTGTTTATCAAATTGCAGCGATTCGCAATAATGCACAAGCTCCGGCAGAGGCAGCGAATCGACGATTCCCATATCATCCACGCGGGAGACGAGCGCATAATACTTAGGCATCTGAAGCGTTAATGGCGTTGCGAAGACGAGCACTCTTTTGCCCGTTGCACGGTTCATCTCCACCGCCGGCTTAACTGCAGGCTCCATGCCTACGATCGGAAGAGAGTATCGCTTCCTAAGCTCCGTAATCGCAATGCTAGTCGCTGTATTGCAAGCTACGACTAACGCATCCATTCCCTCATTCATCATCTTGCCAACCGTATCGAAAATGTACGCCTTCACGTCTTCCTTCGGCTTCGTGCCATAGGGAACGTGAAGCGTGTCCGCCATATAAAGAAAATCCTTGTCAGGGAGCCGCTTGAGCGCTTCCGCCAGCACGGTAAGTCCGCCGATCCCTGAGTCAAAAAAACCTATTCGCATGTCTCATCGATTCCTTACGTTTAATGAAATAGAATAATCGGATAGAGCTAATTCCATCTTAACTCATTCCCACCCTGCATTAAAGCTTATAATTGCTTCTTCGATTAAAAAAACGCCCCTCGTCCTTCATGGACAAGAGGCGCTCTATTGTTTTATGGCGCTCGCTTCGGCAGCAGCCGGACATATTCATCCGAAAGCTTCATGAGCTCCAATATATAATCATAATCCTCGCGGTATTGGCTGAAATCTGCTACCGGTTCTTTCGTCCTAATATCGGTGGCCGTACCATCCTCGAATCCTTTGCCTGGCACGAACAAAATTTCATTGTTGAAAAATGACCCCGTCGGCAAATAATATCGCATACCGACTACATTTTGCGTCGTATTGAGCAAATCATGGCCAAAGGCCGTATAGCCTTCATCCTTGAGGGATATGCCAAGCAAATTAGAAATCGTCGGCATAATATCCACTTGGCCGCCTACCTGCTCCACTACCTTCCCGTCTTCACCTGGTACATGGATGAACAACGGAATATTGAAGCGGCTGACTAGACCGTCATATTTAATGCCCAACTGCTCGCTGACCCATGCGGGATCATTATCCTTCGCCTGCAGCCCGGAGTGATCGCCGTATGCGACCAGCACCACATTTTCCCACATGCCGTTCGCTTTGAGTCCCTCTATAAATTTCCCGAGCGCGTAATCGGCATAATTGATCGCTGTTAAATAATCGCCTAGCTGCGTATCCTGCAGCGATTCCGGCATCTTAATCCGCTGGAGCTCGCTCGGCACCCTGAACGGATGATGGCTGGATGCCGTTACAAACTGCGCATAAAAAGGCTTATTTTGCTGATCGAGCGCTTGAAGCTTCTCTAATCCGACCCGGTACAACTCCTCATCTGAGGCGCCAAAGGAATTAAAATGGTCATTTTTAAAAGAAGGCTTATCATAGTATGTTTCAAATCCTAAAGCAGAATACATTCGGTTGCGATCCCAGAACGTTACATCATTAATATGAAACGTGTTCGTGGCATAGCTGCTCTCTCCAAGCAATCTTGGCATACTGGGCACGACTCTGTTGCCATAACCGGTGGACATAGCCATAACGCCTGTCGGATAGATGGAAGTGTTGGACATGAACTCGGCATCCGATGTGTTGCCCTGCCCGATTTGCTGGAAGAAATGCGGGAAGTAGAAGCTCTCCTTCGCCAGCTTATTCAGAACAGGAGTAACGACTTGTCCTCCAACCGAAAGATTAATCGTAAAGTTTTGGAACGCTTCGAGCTGAACGACGATGACATTCTTACCTTTGGCGAAGCCAAAGTAGTTCGGCGTACCTGCTGTCATCGCAGCCCCCGCTTGGTCAAAATAAGAAGTCTGAAGCGCCTCAGTGCTAGCAGCCGTTTCTTCCACGCTTCCGTTCTTAATTGCGTCCTGCTCCTGATTCGCTTTAATCGCAGCGGCAACCTGATAATCTAGAAAGCCTAAGCTTTCAGCTTGCACGATCTCATTTGGGATAGAGCTGGCTGACCAGATGTATCCGCCCGATACAGCAACGCACAAAACAGCAGCCATACTTGCGATCAATGGCCTGACAACGCGTCTTCGACTCTCGCTGCGCTTACCCCGTACAAGATTAATGATATACAGCAGAACAAATACGATAACATCTGCAAAAAATAAATAATATTTAGCTTGGATAATCGATCCTACGCTTGTCCGAATTTGCAGCACCTGATCCAATCCATGCAGTGCGGTGTATGTAGGCACCGTTCCATAATAGCTAAAATATATAGTAGAAACGAAAAGTAGAAGCGACAGCACTGCATTCAGTATCCCAAATACCGTCCCTTTCCACTTCGCGGAGGTTATGATGTCAACGACCAGCAACAAGGCAAGCACCGCTGCCGCATCCGTAAGCAGACGATCCGCCTCTATGCCATTAAAGACGAATTGGCGGAACAGGACCATTTTCAGCATCATAACAATAAATAAAATAATAATCGGCGACCTATCGTAATTGGAACGGGTAGATATAAGCTTCAAGATCCTTCACTCCCTAGAAATCAACACTTGCTCCGAAAATAAAAATAAACCGTCAAGGAATGACGGCTTACTTAACTATTAATGTTAAGGGAATGTAAAGAAAAATGCAACGGCTAATATAGGAAACAATACACTTGCTATATTTTTCAGGATAGACTTCCGCTGATTTATTGACGGATATTGGAAGCTGCGGCGTTAATACAATAATAAAAAAGCAATTAATGAGAGCCGATATCAAAAGAAAGTATAATACGTCAAAACATCTCAAAGGTCAAATTAAACTGGCCCTAAGACAACTCCTCTTTATGTTTCAATAGAATACTTTAATGTGCTACCGCAGTTAATTGGATAGATAAATTTAATAAGCAATACATTAACTCTATTGTACGATCTTTTTGCCCTTCAATGACAATCGATATAGAGCAACAGATGTCAATGTAATTATTCCCCCTATAACAATAAAGGCAACACCATAAGTATGTAAGTGATAATCTGTTGCAGGAATAAATAGCCAGATAAATTTACGGATACCCATACTGCCATTACTTCTAGCACTAAATGTGTAGATGGTGTATCCTTGATAAATAACATACAAGCCAATAATCAATAAGATAATCCTACTGAATAACTTCATCTTAGGCTCCTCCTTCTCTTTATCGTTTAATTTAATTATTATATTCCATCTTTGTAATTCTATACTCGGTGCATTTTATTACACTTTCCTTATGTTAGTAAATCATCACTCCTCCCACTTTTAATTCATTTAGGCTACGTTACAAGCGTCGATAAAAATGTTCTTTCGGACTCCTCAAATATTTTAGACGGAAAGAGTAAGCATATTGTTACGATGCAACCACATTTCCTACATTGGAACATCGGCTTCTTATTTTGTGGTTTTAACCTAACAATAGCGTTCATAGGGACACCGTAACTAAGCATTTTCTATATTCTCTAACCTTGCCCCGAATAGATGGACGCAAAGAAAACCTCTATAATAAATCATGGAGAGGTACATATGGGACAAGGGAAGAAATTCGATAAGGCATTTAAGGAGCAGGTAGGAGTCAATTTCATAATTCAGAACCCTTGGTATGACTAAAGAATTTGGACATAAAAAAGGGAGTACCTCCCCAATTCTCGAAATAGTAGGTGAAAGCCGCCCTAACGATCCCCGCTTTGGTGAAATGCCGCAGCTCGAATGCCCCGCTTCGTTTCGCACGCTTATAGTGACCTATATTGGGCTGCTTGAAGAATTGGAACCAATAAAGGAAATGGTGCAGCAGACGTACGGAGATAAGGTCCATATCCTCCTCATGAAGGATCAATACATAGAGAACCACTATTTTCTGGAGTTCAGCCATAGTAAGGCAAACAAAAAGGAGGGGCTGCTGCAATGGGCTAAGCTCATGCAATGCGAGCCTGAGGAAATAACCGTATTCGGAGATAATCTGAACGATATGGGCATGTTTGAAGGCTCATCGCATTATCGACGCTCGTAGGTGAAAGCAACGAAAATTGCAGAAGGGCATCCCTATCCTGAAGAACGGGAACCCTTGCGGGTTCCCGTTCTACGTTATTTATTTGACCAGCAAGGTGTAAATCGCTTTCGCGCTTTCTGCGCGTGTCAATTGCGCTTTAGGAGCGAATGAATTGCCGCTGCGGCCTTCAATGAAGCCAGCTGCATATGCTGTGTCGATGTAAGCTAGTGCCCACTCTGCAGCTTCGCTGCGATCCGCAAACTTCGCTTCAGCCCCAGCTGCTAGCTTGCTGCCTGCTTTATGCTCGTATGCCCGAACCAATAGGACTGACATTTCTTCTCTCGTAATCTTCGCGTTTGGTGCGAAGGTTGTTGCATCCTTACCTTGAACAATGCCCGCTTGGCTTGCAGCAGCTATGGCTTCCGCATACCATGCGCTAGCGCTCACATCCGTGAACCCTGCCGGCCCAGTCGCTGTAAGACCGAGCGCTCTAACGAGCAATGCAGCAAACTCGGCACGCGTTACATCGGCTTGCGGTGCAAATTGATTCGCGCTTATACCTTTTATAATGTGCTTAGCGGCCATCTCTTTAATGATATCGGCTGCCCAATAATTAGCTGCCACATCCGTAAAGGATTTGTTATACTCCAAAACCGCATATTTACTGAAGTGATGAATATCTACCTTAAGCTCATCTCCAACAAGCTTGCCGCCTACATACTCCAGCTTGCCATCGTCGGCGATGTAATACACGCCAATCAAAGATTTATTGCGACCTGCAGCCACTTTCAGACTGATCGTAATAGGCTCATCAAATTGGCTTAATACCGTTGTCTTGCCATCTTTCGTTACAACGGACAACGAGAAGTCGTAAATATCGCCTGCTGGCTTCACATCCGCATTGCTTTGCGTTTTTGCTTTGCTTAATAGATCAGATGATGCTGCGTCCGAAACCTTTTTATAATCAAATGAGATTTGGGCGCCTTCGAGCTGACTAGCAGGCAGTAACGCCTGAAGCTTCGCCAGCACCTTGGTTGGAATTTCTACGCTTAGGTCATCGCTGTCCAATTGCAGCTTGTTGCTGCCAATCGCTTCTGCCGCTGTAATAGGAAACAGAACTTGCGGCTTATCTTTGGCAATCGCTACCGTCACGACGCCGTCTTTACCGTTTTTCAAGCTATCCGTGGTGATAACTTGCTTGTCTTTATTAGGGTCCTCAATTAGAGGTCCACCACCAGGACCGCCAGGACCACTAGTCGGAGGAGGGCCAGCTGTTCCCGTTGAATCAGCAACAAAGGAGAGGTTATTAAACCTTGTTATATTTTCACTTGTGAAATAATAAGTGTCCGCTCCTGTTTCCAAGCTATTAAATTTCAAATAGTCTCCATAGCGCAATACGGCTTTATATTTTTCCTTCGATGATGGCATCATGATTTCATTTCCGCCGCTTGTGCTCGACAGCTGCAGTTCATAGGTCTCGCCCTTCACTAATGAAACAGGAAACTTCAAAGTAAAGATATGATCGCTATACACCACTTTTTGCAGCTCGCTATCGTACCATGAGTCTACTTGTACTTCAGATGCGTATGCAATTAGATTTATTTTACTATTTGATAATACAAAATCTGTTGGAACAGCAGCCGATCGATCAATTCGAGCTCCTTTTCCGTTATTTTCGGGCAGCTCTACTTGAATGAATGGATAGCCTGATTTTTCTGGTGTGAACGAAAAGAGCTTTTCCCCACTCTTGAGGTAAGAATTCTCTTTTTTTCCTGAGAGATATTCCGCAGTTTTCATCCGGTACAAATCCAATGCAACGGTTTCGTCTTCGTAAAGATACGATCCATCTTCACGTTTAGGAATAACAAACTTCTTCTTATCTTCTCCTTCTGTTATCTTCATTTCCTTTGTTGTATCCGAGCCAACAAACGCGCTATAAGCGACCCATTTGTAAGGTGTATTGTTATCGTCGTATTGTGTGCTCGCATTTGAAGACACTTTTCCAGCGATTTGTACAGCCTTGCCTGATGCGTCGATTCGTTCAACCGTCACGTTATCAGGATCAGCTGTATAGATTCCCCCTGTTAACTCTCCCGTTGTTTCGTTGTAATCGAATCCTATGTAGGCAGCTGCATGAGAAAGGATTGGCATTAACATAGACAACAACAACAATGTTACTACTGAAGCACTAAACTTCTTGCGGATTGGCTTGTTCATTGATAAACTCCTTTTTTTGAAATTTTTTACATAACTATTCTATTCTATCAAATATGATTATCTATATCTAGGTTTTTAAGTCTTTGTACTCCAAGCACAATTCAATATCTTCCAGATTAAATCGCAAAGAAAATAGGAAGCCTATCGAGTTCCCATTATTCTATCTTTTATTTGACCAACAAAGTGTAAAACGCTTTCGCGCTTTCTGCGCGTTTTCCATATTACTCAAGCGGAAAATGGGAAGTATGCATATTAAATATTATTTAACTTCAACCTTGATTGCGTATGCAACAGAACCTTTTGACCATTTTGCAAAAAAAGAATATATATGCACTCCACTAACATCAGAGGCCTTAATTTGGTTAGACACTACCGTTATATTTTTAAAGTCTTTCTTACTTATTGTTTCAACAGCCCTTATCTCTTTTGGAGGATGATCAAATGATATATTAATTTTCGAGTTTTTAGGTACGACAATAGGCTCTTTATTTTTCATAATATCTGAAGGATCTCCATAACCGTCTTTTGTTCCCCAACTATAAGATATTACTTCTACAGGAATATTAGTCTCATTGTCCTCAGATACAGCTGTAGCATTAGGTAATGGCATATTGCTCAAACTCCCACAGCCAGTAGGTATCATAATACATATAAGCAAAAATATGAGTCTAAACATTAAACTCCCCTTTTCATTAATAAACTCAACATTGTTTTCCAAATCGAATGTAACATTTTTGTCGAGTTAGTGATTGCAGCACTGATAGGGTCTAAGATTACTAGAGCTTTTTCAGATGTTTAATAATAGAATCCAACAAGTCGTTATACAGCTTCTGTTGAGTTACCATATGCTTAGCCTTCACTAGCTTACTTGCAGCCCGCTCATAATAGCGAGAGTCCCCTGAATCATTGCCCATTCGTACATCTATTTTGGCTGATTCATATAGGATCGAGCTCGACCATGGAATAGCCCGCTCTGCCCGAACGAGCTGCGCTTGTGCATATTCCAGATGATTTGCTCTTACTGCTCTTACTGCTTGCTCCTTCCAATGGTAGCCGGCAGCCATCCATCCAAAGAAAAAGGCAACGAAAATTAAAGCCGAGCATGCTGCTGCAAGCTTAACCCCATTAACTTTTATCACCTTTATTTTCTGAGGCATATGAAGCATTAAGCTAATCAGCAAAGTGAGTATAAGCGGAAACGTCAGGTCAAAATCAAAGGCCGCGTGCAGGAGCATCATTGTGATCATAACAAATAAGCCTTTGCCTTCTATCTCATTCGTGCTTCCAGCCGCATGCCATACAGATAGTCCATTCTTTATAAAAATAGCAATCAGAGCCAACCAGCATAGTCCGCCTATTAGACCGATATCCAAAAATACTTGAATATAGTGGTTGTGAATAAATTTTACAAAATACTCCTGAGATTGATACGCATACTGAAGCACCGTCCAGCCGCCTCCGCCAGTACCTCCCCACATATAATCCATAAACATATGGATACTATCTTTCCAATACACCAAGCGGATTTGAAATTCTGATGTTTTTGTTTGAATGCTCGCCACGCGATTGAGAAAGAACAAAACATCCTGCTTAATTAACATGGCGATAATCAGACTTCCTAGATGGCAAACTGCCACGTAAAGGATTGATTTTTTTGTTCGTAATTGCGGAATAAGAAATAGGGTCACAGCTGCTGAGATAAGCCAAAGTATCCATACTGAGCGAGAGAAGGTTAAGAGCAAGCCAACGGCGTTGACTGTCAATAACAATAGCTGAAGCTTGGATTGGGTCTTAGCGAATGCAAGCATGCTTATGAGGATTCCTGCCAAAAGAATGATTGCGAGGGCATTGGCATATTGCAGCGTAGATTCCAGTCTTCCCTGTCGTTCGAGTTGAAACGCAATACCGATGAACACCAAGAAGGAGCCTATCCAAGGCCAGAGGTATAGGAGCTTTGCAAGCTTTTCACGCGCAAGCATCGTTGCCATCAAAGACAACGGAATCAGGCTCGACACCCTTGATGCTTCTAATACAGCAGCTTCAAGATCTAAAGCGTATAGGCAAGCAACCCAATAACAGGCTACAAATAATCCAATCGGCAAATGCAGCCAAGTAACCGAAACGGATCTTCCCCACATTAAAACAACAAAAAAACCTATGTAAGCAAATACATTCATCACTAGAAAAGTTTGCTCAACGATATAGCCCGTGAAGATAGCACCGCCCAGAAAAAACAACATCAATATGATATACACAAAAGAACCGCCCATCCTGCACGCTCCAAATCTATCGTTAATTATTGGCTATACTTAGTTCGACAAATATTTCAGATCCCCTCTACACCGCAAAAAAGGAGCTGCCCCAGGTCATCGACCTTACGGGACAGCTCCTATTTCCTGCTCGTGTTACTTCTTCGCAACGTATTTGCGAATATCGAATGCTACGGCAACGACGATGATCAAGCCTTTGATGATCAGCTGCCAGTTCGGGTTGATGCCGATGAAAGTCAAACCGTAGTTGATGACGGTGAAAATAAGAACACCTGCGATGATTCCTTTTACCCGGCCTACGCCTCCGGTTGTCGACACGCCTCCAACCACACAAGCTGCGATAGCATCAAGCTCGTACATATTACCATAGTTGTTTGACGCACCACCCGTACGCGCAGCTTCCAGTACGCCTGCCAGACCATACAAAGCGCCGGCAATCGCGTAGATCCACATCAGGTTGCGAGCAACGTTAATGCCTGATACATGAGCGGCTTGAATGTTGCCGCCAATAGCGTACATGTTTTTGCCAAGACGCGTTTTGTTGAAAACAACCCATACGATGAATGCTACGAATATAGCGATGAGTACGATATAAGGAATTGAGAATTGACCGTCGCCAATGGCGCCTGTTCCAATCTCTGTAAAGTCATTTCGCAAGCCCCCGATTGGCTGTGAGTTGTTCGGCGGCAAATCGAAATAAAGCGAGTTCATGCCATACACCGCAACCATCGTGCCGAGCGTTGCGATAAACGGCGGAACGTTAAACTTTGCTACAATCAAGCCGTTCAAGAGCCCCACTAACAAGCCAACGATAATCGCAATTGCGATCGGGATGATGACTGACAGCTGCGGCAGGTTAGGGAAAAACTTGCTGGCGTAATCCGGCATTTGCAGCATCGATGCGGATACGACCGCACTGAGGCCGACTACGCGGCCTGCCGACAAGTCCGTACCTGCGGTAATAAGTACAAAAGCGGCGCCAAGTGCAATAATTACCCTCGTAGAAGACTGCACCAGCATATCTCTAAGCGTTGTTATAGACAAAAAGTTGGCATCAATGATTCCGATTATTAAAATTAATACGACAAGAACAATCCAAATTGCGTTCTGCGAAAATGCATGTTTTATTTTTAAGCCTTTAGCTGTGTTCATTTGCCCTAAACCTCCTTAAATCCTTCATCATTAGCCCGTCTGTGCTGCCAGCCGCATAATACTTTGCTCGGTCGCCGAATCGCCATCCAAAATGCCGGTCGAGCGTCCTTCCGACATAATCATGATGCGATCCGACATGCCAATGAGCTCCGGCATTTCCGACGAAATCATAATGATGCTCTTTCCTTGCTTCGCCAGCTCAATAATAATGCTGTAAATCTCGTATTTAGCGCCAATGTCGATGCCCCTTGTCGGTTCATCCAGCAGCAAAATGTCTGGATCGGTCAGCAGCCATCGAGCCAGCAGCACCTTCTGCTGATTGCCGCCCGATAAGTTGCGAATAAGCTGATCGACTGACGGCGTTTTTGTTTTGAATTTCTCGACGCCTTTCGCCGCTTCTTTTCTCATCTTCGCTTCGTCTAGGAAGCCGAAGCGATTCTGATACATCCCCAGATTTGCGATAGCGGTATTCTCCATGACAGACAATACGGGGAAAATGCCCGTTACCCGCCGCTCTTCCGTTAACAGCGCGATTTTGTGCTTCTTCGCGTCAATTGGCGATTTCACCGTAATCGGCTTGCCATTCTTGTAAATCGTTCCCGATTTCACGGAACGAATACCGAATAGCGCCTCGATCAACTCCGTACGCTGCGCGCCGACTAGCCCGCCTACGCCAAGTATTTCTCCTTTACGCAGCTCGAACGAAACATCTTTGAAGGAATGCGCATGAGGTGATGTTAAGCCATCCACCCGCAGCATGACCTCGCCTGGCTTGTTTGTCCGCTCCGGGAACCGGTCCGATAGATCGCGGCCAACCATACGGGTAATAATCGTATCGATAGTCAGCTCGGGAGCCGGCCAAGTGCCGATATATTTACCATCGCGCATAATCGTCACATCATCCGAAATGCGTAATATTTCTTCCATTTTGTGCGAAATATAAATAATGGAGACGCCTCGTGCCCGCAGTTTGTTGATAATAGCGAACAGCTGCTCAACCTCATTGCCTGTAAGCGATGACGTCGGCTCATCCATTACGATAATTTTCGAATTAAACGATACCGCTTTGGCAATTTCGAGCGATTGAATCTTGGATACGGACAATTCGCCGACAAGCTGGTTCGGATCAATCGTCATATTTAAATCCTCGAACAACGCTACCGTGTCGCGGTACATCTTTTTATGGTCAATGAACCGGAGAGGGGGAAAGCCTCTTACCGGAAATCTGCCAAGCCAAATGTTTTCCATCACGCTGCGCTGCGGCACCGGGTGTAGCTCCTGATGGATCATAGAGACGCCTTGGTTCAATGCGTCTTTTGAGTTTTTAATATCGACCTTCTGTTCATCCAAGAAAATCTCGCCGGCATCCGGCTTATATATGCCAAACAAACATTTCATTAAAGTAGATTTGCCTGCACCATTCTCTCCCATTAGAGCATGAACTGTGCCGGGACGTACCTTCAGCGTTACATCATCTAGCGCTTTGACACCTGGAAACGTCTTTGTAATCCCGTTCATTTCAAGCAAATAAGGATGCTGCTTTGCCATCGTATAGCCTCCTTTTATCCAGCCCACCTGGAAAGTGGGCGAAAAAAAACAGGGGCAACGCAAGTGACGTTATTCCCCTGCTTCTTGTTCATCCATCTGTCTGCTCGTATTATTTGCTTTCTTGCGTTACTTTTTGGTACGGAATCCAAACATATTTGCCATCCGTAATTTCAAAGCCTGTGTTTTCTTTCGTTGGCGTTTCGCCAGCCGCAAGTACACGCATAAGCTCAACTGTTGCTTTACCTTGGTTCGTTGCATCGTTCAGAACTGTTCCAAGCAATGTTCCTTCTTTCAAAGCTTGGTTTGCTGGATCTGTTGCGTCTACGCCGACAACCGGCATAAATTTATCGTCCTTGAAATAGCCGGCAGCTTTCAACGCTTCGATTGCACCAAGCGCCATGTCGTCATTGTTAGCTAGAACAGCTTCGATGCTGTCGCCTTTGGAAGAAAGGAACGCTGCCATTTTTTCTTGGCCTTTAACGCGATCCCACATCGCTGTATCTTCAGCCAGCTTCTCTACTTTAATGCCTGCATCTTGAATCGCTTGAATGGAGAATTTCGTCCGAAGCTCAGCATCCTGATGTCCCGGCTCGCCTTTTAACATAACGTATTGCAATACGCCGTCGCCGTTTTTATCCGCTTCCGGATGCGCTTTCCAGTACTCAGCAACGATTTCGCCTTCCATCGTACCGGACTCTTCCGCTTTAGCGCCTACAAAGTATGCTTTATCCCATTTTGCCAAATCATCAGCAAGCGGCTCGCGGTTGATGAACACGACTGGAATGTTTGCCTTTTGCGCTTTATCGATAATGATGCCTGCAGCCGTACGGTCAACCGGATTGACCGACATCGCTTTTACTTTTTTCGTAATAAATAGATCAACCTTATCGTTTTGCGTTGGCTGCGAGTTTTGGCTATCTACGATATCTACTGCCAATTTACCTTCTGCCGCTGAATTGATTGCATTACGAACGCCGCTCATGAATGTATCGTCAAATTTATAAATCGCAACGCCTGCCTTTGGCAAGCCGCTAGTGCTTCCCTCTCCGTCTGAGTTTCCGCAAGCTGCTGCCGTAACCGCAAGTGCTCCGATCATAATCGCTGCCGTCCACTTTTTCATTTTTATTGACCCCCTGGTGGATTAATTAACTACAGCTTCATTATGTCGTATACAGCGATAGATTCACATTTAATATCCTCATCATTTTTATTAATATCCTCATGTCTTTCGATTATTGAACGACGGGGAACAGCAGTTTTTGATTTTTCAGCCAAAACATATTTTCCTCCGTAATAAATTCCATATCCATTTCCACGCGGGCAGAAACCTTCTTTCCTTGCGCCGCCGCAAGCGCATGCTTGACGCCGAGATAGCCCATGCTGAACGGATTTTGCACTATTAACAGCTGCAATTGATTTTCCTGCAGCAATTCCAGAAGCTCTGGCGAGCTGTCGAAGCCGACCAGCTTAATCTTCTCCCCAGCCTGCCTGCGCTTAAGCTCAAGCGCCGCTCCGATCGATGTTTGTGTATTAAGCGACAGAATGCCGTCAACCTTTTGCCTATCCAGCATGCCGCTGACGGTTTGCTGACATTCGCTATATTCATCCGAGCAGGGCTGGCTGTCTACGAGCCGAATGCCTTCATATTCCGCAACGGCATCACGAATGCCCTGCTCTCGCAGCTTGCCGTTAATGCCCCCTTTGGTGTACGCAACGATAGCTACGTCACCTTCGCCGCCAAGCTGGCCAGCCATCTCGCGCACCGCTGCTTTCCCGGCAACATAATTGTCCATGCCTATATAAGAGGTCGTCTCGCCTGAAGTGAGCAAGCTGTCGATTGCAATGACTGGAATCCGCCGCTTGGCAGCCTCTTTCAGAAACGGTTCAAAGGCCCCATCGTCATTCGCTCCAAGCACAATGGCATCAGGCTTTGTCTCCAGCGATTGCATCGCCGTTTGCAGCTGGCCCGCAACATCACCTTCATCCGATGGAGCGGAGACATGCAGATTGATGCCAAATTCCCTAACGGCTGCCTGCGCGCCCATCGTCACGTTCTGCCAGTAGTCGCCTTTGCTTGTACGGAGAATAAGCTGAATCGTCTTCCCTGCCCGCTCCTCCTTCGGCTCCTGCTCATTTGGATAAAGCGCAGAATATAGCAGGTAGGCAGCTGCAAGGAAGAGAAGCACGCTAATGATGCTTCCTTTTTTCATGACCATCATGGCTGCTCCCCTCCTTCGACTTGCTCAGGCAAACGAGCAGGGAAACGAATCGTGACGGTTGTCCCGACTTCCAGCTCGCTTTCAAAATGCAAACCATACTTTTCGCCAAAATATAGTCTAATTCTTTCCTGCACGTTCATAATGCCTACACCTGATCCTTTCGAGCTAACGACTTCTCCCATCAGAATTTTGCCAAGCTGCTCCTCCGACATGCCGAGCCCATCATCGATCACCTTAATAACCACATCGCTGCCATCAAGCTTAACAGATACGACAATATGCCCCTTATCGACGGATGGCTCGATGCCATGCATAAGCGCATTCTCGATTAAAGGCTGGATAATAAGCTTCAAGGTTACACAAGACAAAGCCTCTTCTTGCATATCAAAGGAATAGTCGAATTTATTTTTGAAGCGCATCTGTTGAATAATCAAATAATTTCGAGCATGCTCCATCTCATCCGCAATCGGAATTAAGCTTTTTCCTTTGCCGATACTAATCCGGAACAGCTTCGACAGCGCCGTAATCGTCTTGATTACCTCTTCGTTCTTGTTCATGCCGACCATGCGGACGACCGTATTTAACGTGTTGTACAAAAAATGCGGATTAATTTGCGCTTGCAATGCTTCGAGCTCATACTTTCGTTTGCTCTCCTGCTCCGTGACGATTCGGTTCATCAATTGCTTGATCGTGCCGATCATAATGTTGAACCGATCCGCAAGATGCTTAATTTCAAGCGGTCCCTCGCCGCTCGCCGTTAGATCGAAGTCGCCTCGCTCCACGCTTTTCATCGATAGCTCCAGCCGCTTGATCGGCCTTGAAATACGCCGAGAAACCATGCTGGACAATAGGAAAACAATGAGCGCCAACGCGACAAGAAGCTTCGACATCGAACGGTTCAGCACCGCGCTCGTCGTCATCACCTCATCCATATACGATACGCCAACGACCTTCCAGCCTACGTTGCCGATCGTTTGGACGCTGATCATTTTCGCTTCCTCTGTAGATTCATCTATATAGCTCCCATAAGTATGCTTGAGCGCAAGCTCGACATTCTCATCCTTTAGACTCGCATAAATGAGCTCAAGCTGCGGATGATACACGATGTTTCCTGCCGATTCGTCAAGCATGTACACATACCCTTTCTGCCCTAAGCTTACACGTTCGGACAGCTCATCTATCGTATTGAAATTTACATCAAGCAGCAGAACACCGTTCACCTGCTTGCCATTATGCTGAACAGTAATGCTTTTGCTAATCGATACGACCCAGCGGAATTGCTGCTTGTACAGGTTTTGCACATGGGGAAGCGATATGGACAAATGCCCCGTCGTATCGAGAGCGCTTCGGAACCAGCCTTCCTCCGTCACCTTCAGCGTGTCCTTCAGCTCAACATTCGGCAGGTCGAACAGCAGCTGTCCTTTATCATCAAAGAGCGCCAGCGAAACCGTATCAGTACGCGTAGACATCATCGATTCCAGCTGCCGGCGCATCGTGTCGGACTTTACATTTTCACTTAGACCAATCGCATGATGCATCATGTTGAACAGATCGGACGTAACCTCTACGTAATTTTCAAGATTGTAGCTGACCTGATCGACGATTTGCTGCGAGTTGCGAAAGGCGTTCTCCTTGGCGGTAGCCGAGAATCGGCCATATAGAACGACGCTGACTATTAATATGATAAATACCGAGAACAACGTAAACGATATCGTCAAAATATACTGAATGCTTCTGCGCTGCATCATCTGCCTTGCTCCGTCAAGCCGCTTCGATATTCTTTGGCGGATAGTCCTGCATATTTCTTAAAGCTGAGGCTAAAATAATTCGGGTCCGCAAAGCCCACCTTATCGGCAACTTCGAACGCTTTCAGCTCCGTCGTCCGCAGCAGCTCCTTGGCCGATTCCATGCGCAGCTGCAGCAAATAGGCGCCGAACGTCATTTTCAGCTCTTTTTTGAACAATCCGCTGAAATAGCCTGTGCTGATATGCAGCTGTGCGCAGAGCTTCGCTATCGATAAATCGCTTTCGTGAAAATGGCTCTTCGTATAGCTGATCGCATCCTCCACAATTTGCTTATACGTATGCTGCCTGCGGCTGGCGATACGGCTTCTCACCTTCGCACACAGCTCACCGAACCAAGCCTTCGTTTCCTGCATGCTGTTCAGCTTCTGATATTGATTCAATATCCCCCAGCTGCCCCCGAATATATCATCGGAATCGCTCTCGTGGATTCTTGTTAATTTGATAATGGCTGTAACCATTTCGAGCAAATAATGCTGGTATTCGTGCACAGGCGCCTGAACGCGAGTGATTTCGTCGAATAGACCCTCAACGACCTCATCCAGCTCCTTCTCTGTGCCCAGCTTGACGGCGCTAATCAAACTTTGCTCCTTCCACTCGTCGAAGAGGAGCTTCTCATGGTCGCGATTCTCCATATCATCAATGCAAATAATTAGGTTATTGCCAAGAATTCGCCGATAATCGAGAGCAACCGTGGCGGATTCGTACGCATATTTCAAATTGCCGATATCCCGTGTGAACGTTCCGACGCCAATCATGACCGGGAACCGCAAAAACCTCTCGATGCTTTGCAAAATTTCTTTTAGCGCATCCTGCGTTTGCTCCATAATCAGCTCAGAGTCCGGGCGCGGACTGACGGAGAACAGCACGACCTGATCCTGATGGATAAAGACTTTGCCAAGCTCATGTCTCGCCCATATTTCACTCGCGATGTTGCAAACCGAAAATAGCTTCAGGTCCAAATCAGTTGACGAGGCTAGTGAATTCGTCGAGGGCTGAGCAGCTTCCTCATTTCCGATGTCTGAGTGGTTCACTGCAATAATCGATACGACATAGCCTTCGCCCTCGAGCTGCATGTCATATTTGGCTGCTTTCACCAAAATATCCTTAGGCTGCTGCTTGCGCGTAATCAAGGACGATAAAAACTTCTCGCGCACGATGGGCAAGCTTGTACGGTAATGCTCCTCTAGCAGCTCGATATTGCTCCGCTTCTCCCGCTCCTCGTCCATCCGCTTGGCAACCTCTGCAATCGTCTCCGTCAGCTGCTCGGCTGAGAACGGTTTCAAAACATATGCCTCAACCTGCAAATGAATCGCCTGCTTCGCATATTCGAACTCATCATGGCCGGACAAAATTACGATCCGCGTAATGGGATACATCTTCCTCGCCCATTCCGAGAGCTCAAGCCCGTTCATATAGGGCATACTAATATCGGTAATGAGCACATCCGGCTCCATTTTCTCAAACAGCTCCATCGCTTCCTTGCCGTTTCCTGCCGTTCTTACCTCTGTGAAGCCGCAGCTTGCCCAGTCTATTTCTATCATTAATCCTTCTGTCACTTCCGGCTCGTCATCGACTAGCAGCAGCTTATACATAAGGTTCCCCCTAAAACATGGCTTTGAGCGCGACGCCCCCTTGCGGACTGCGTATCGCCAATACCATTTTGCCATATATTTTGTCTTTGTAAAAATAGCATGGCCTGATTAGATTATGGTTTGTCATTCGCCATGCTATTTATTCACTATAAAATGTGCTGCACATCAATAAAGCCGGGCTCTCCTGCGGAGCTCCCGGAACTAAATATATGTGCCGCGAGCACGAGATGCTGGCTATTTCCTCATTAAATTGCTATATTACCTAAGATGAGTTAGATTTCTTATACAATAAGGGACTCTTTAGACTAATGAAAACGTAGGTGAACAACATGATTGAGGTAAAGACTTCCAAGCTTAGCGACGGAGAGTTCAATAGAGGGGTATTCGCGACACGTGATATAGCAAAAGGCGATCTTATTCACGAAGCACCGGTAATTCCCTTCCCAAATGAAGAGCATGAACACATAGAGAAAACCTTGCTTGCTGATTATGTGTTTGAGTATGGCGCTAACCACACGGCTATTCTGCTAGGCTATGGTATGCTGTTCAACCATTCCTATACGCCTAACGCCTACTATGATCTTAACTTCGACAATCATACGGTTGATTTCTTTGCTCACACCGCAATTACGGCCGGGGAAGAGATCCTCATTAACTATAATGGCGAAGTCGATAACGAAGATCCGCTATGGTTTAATGAAGATAAAGAAAAGTAATAAAGGTTAACGGCATGAAACGAGGCAGCTCAGGAGAAAATAAACCCGGGCTGCCTCGTTTTTTTGAATGCTCTATTTTATACAAATCCGCCATTCAAGCGCGATTCATTTCCTCATATAAAAAGATGAAAGCCCCTCTCAATGTACTCGCCAATTTTCGTTATGCTTTGCTTGCCATATACGCGACTTGATCCAGCCAAGCGCGGCGCGTATTTTCATCCGACTTCATGACAGCGTCAAAGACGACATGGTACAAAATTTCGAATCCGCAATATTCAAATATTCCTTTATCCGAGGTTAGGCGAAGCGCCTTATCCAAGCCGCTGGCTGCATATTCAGCATTCGATTTGCCTTGCGTATGAATAATAACCGCTTTTTTCCCTTTTAGGAGCCCACTCTGTTCGCCATTTGCATACTTGTAAGCAAAACCATAGGTGAACACTCGCTCAATATATCCTTTCAAAATAGCAGGCAATCCCGTCCACCAAATCGGATAAATAAACGTAACGACATCTGCCCACTTCAAGTATTCCTGCTCACGTTCAATATCCTCAGACATTCCGCCAATGATTTCACTGCTGCTGACTACTGCGTTAAAGTCGATTGCATAGAGATCCCGAACGACTACCTCATGCCCCGTTTGCTCAAGTCCGGTTACGGCTGTCTCCAATATGGCATGATTAAAGCTTTCTTTCCTCGGGTGTGCGTAAACGATTAGATGTTTCATATTATTTCTCCTCTCAAATGTACAAGCTTATACTCTCATCTATAATTAGTGATCAATCAATTTCTTTGTGCCATATTTGTTATTGATTGATCAATCACATTTGCTAAAAGCCAAGAACGGCTCGGCTAATCATTCATTTCCATTAACTCCGGCAAGGACAGCGCCATCGAGATATTGCATAACATTCCTCTAGCTAGAAATAGGAGTGTCTTCTCCTGCGGTCTATCCAAACCTGCTTGCTTGAACGCATCATAAACGATTTGCTGAACTTCTCGGAAACCTTTTTGCATAACCTCAACGATGGCAGCCTCTTTTATCGTCTGAGCCTGCATTTGGAGCAGTGTCTCGCTCTGATAGTTCTCCATGATTTTCGCGTAGGCTTCAATTAGCTCTTGCTCTAGTTCATCGGGCCCTGTTGTGGAAATAACGAGTCGGAATGCATCTAAAATACGCATCCACGATACTTCCAATGCTTCTAGCAAAAGCGCTTCTTTCGTGGAAAAGAAACGAAATACGTATGGCTGCGAAATTTGGGCGCTTTCGGCAACCTTTGCTGTCGTCGCGCGATAATAGCCGATTTCCGCAAAAACCTCTATGGCAGCTGATACAATATCATTGCGACGATTGACTGAAGTTGATGAGCTTTTTGTCATTATGCACTCCACCTTTAAATAGCGATAAGCGATTCGTGATTTCTATTTAGTGATTGATCAATCACTAAACACATCATACTTTATCTTTTGTTCAAATGCAACCATCTCTTTACCCGGCTAGCCTATTATAGCCAAGTCCCCAAGAATCAGAATCCACGACTCTTAATAACCAATCCTAATCGCAAAAAACGTTTCATGCTTTGCCGCATCGGCAAAGCATGGAACGTTTTTAAAATAAGCTTATTTAAAATAATAAGTCCGAAGCGCATCCATAATACCAAGCTGGTTTTTCCGGAGATCCTTAGCGCTGAAGAAAACATCGCCCTTCACTTCCGGATATTTCTTGTTGTACTCCAGCTGATTAATCATTTCCTGTACGCTTTTCCAGCCCGCTTCCTTCGTGCCGAGCTTATACGGTGAGTGCCCGATATACAGGTCAACCCCCGTTCCTTTCACTTCTTGTACCCACCAATCTACAAGCTTGTCATAGCGTGCAGCATTAAAGGAGAGGCTCCAATAAATTTGCGGATTGATGTAATCAATCCACCCCTTTTGAATCCACGTTCTTGTATCCGCAAACATATTATCGTACGCCGTTACGCCTGCGCTTGTATCTGAGCCCGACTTGTCCACTGACTTATTCCGCCACACCCCGAATGGGCTGATCCCGTATTCCGCCTGCGGCTTCACCGCGTGAATCGACTCTCCGAGCTGACGTACAAATTCATTGATATTGTTCCGGCGCCAGTCGGCTTTTAAGATTAATTTGCCGGCATTATTGCTCTTGAAGGCTGCCTCGTCGTCAAAAGCCACATTCGACGGATAGAAATAATCATCCAAATGCACGCCGTCAATCGCATAGCCGTTCACGACCTCCATGATCGTATCGATAATATGCTGGCGTGCCGCCGGGATACCGGGGTTAATGTACAGCTTGCCTCCTGCATTCACGATCCAGTCTGGCTGCTGCTTAGCCACATGATTCACAGCTAGCTGATCGATCTTTGTATCCACATTTGCCCGAAACGGATTGAACCAAGCGTGGAACGCCATTTTCCGCTTATGCGTCTCCTCGATCATGAAAGCAAGCGGGTCATAAGTTGGGGCAAGACCTTGTACGCCTGACAAATATTTTGACCATGGAACAAGCTTTGAAGGATACAAAGCATCGCCAGTAGGACGCACCTGTACGAAGACTGCATTTAACCCCATCCCTTGCAGCTCATCCAGCAGGCTTATGAATTCACCCATCTGCTTCACTGGATTCTGATAGGAGGACGGAGTGGGCCAGTCCAAATTATACACGGTGGAAACCCATGTTCCGCGCAGCTCAGGCTTTGTGACTGGTCCTGTATTCGGATCTGGAACAGGAAGCGGATTTGGATCTGGCTCTGGATCAGGATCTGGCTGGACAATGCCGCCTGTCGGATCTTCGACCGCTGCTGTCAGCAGCGTAATCGTCTGCTCCGCTTGATTCCAATTAACCGTTAATCCGAGCTGCTCGCTGACGAACCGCAGCGGTACCATCGCCCGTCCGGCTTTGACCCGCACGGATGCGTCCAGCTTAACGCTTTCCCCATCTACGGTTGCAGTTGTGCTCCCGCTGGTCATCGAAATCTCTTTATTTCCGCTGCCTTGAATCGTTACCGACCTCTCCTTGGCGTTCCAATTCACGCTGGCGCCTAGTTCTTCACTAATGATACGAAGCGGTACCATCGTTACATTAACCTTCGGAAGGATATAAGGCGATACATCGCTTGTAATCGTTTTTCCGTTCAAAATAATGCGAATGCCTGTCTTTTGTGCCGCTTGGCTGATTGGCGCAGCTGCAGTCAAGCAAATAGCTGCAAGCAGCAGCCAGATGGACCATTTTCCTAATAATTTCATGCGTTTCAATTCCCCTATCCCCAAACCATGTAATAAAGCATCCCAAACAATTAGACGCTTATTGCCATTCATTGGTTGCACGAGAACAAGGTCAATTAATAAACATTAATAAAAGGCCCGACCATAAACGGTCGGGCCCTTCTGCACCTTATTTCGCTACAAACGGTTTATCCTGCGATACAGCAATCTGATACGTATATAGATCCGTTCCGTCGCCTATCGCATAGTTGAGTATCCGCTTGTTGACCGGAGAGATCACAGCGCGGTACAAGGTTGGGAATACCGGAACCTCATCTACCATTAGCTGCTGCCATTCCTTATAAATGCCTTGACGAACCTTCACATCAAACGCTTCCGCTGATAAGCCAGCTTTAAGCAGACGATCCTGCTCATCGCTCGCATAACGCGAGAAGTTGTAGATCGCGTCGCGACCATACAAGCCTGCAGGATCAACGTCAATGCCTACACCCCATGCCCCTTGATATACATCTACCTTAGGATCATCCTCGCCATTGGAGCCCACACGCTCATAGAAGGTGTTGAATTCTAGCATTTCAAGCTGAACGTTCAATCCGATTGCTTGCCAAGACTGCACGTAATACTGGGCTAAAGGCTGAGCAGTATCCCCGCCAGTCATGGAGATAAAGTTAATGACCAGCTCGCTGCCATCCGGATTGGTACGATATTTTCCATTTAACTTATAGCCCGCATCATCCAAGATCTTCTTGGCTAATTCCGGATCAAAAGCAAGACCTTTATTCGTATCATCATGGTATTCAGGATGGGACGGCGGGATTAGCGTCGTCGCGTTCCATCGCAAGCCGTGATAGAACTTTTTGCCGACCTGGTCATTATCGACTGCATGCGCCATCGCTTTCCGCAAATTCACATCGCCCATTTTGGCTTTTGGATCAGGAGCAACCTTTTTGGTCGCTGCATCCCATTTCCCTAGCTTAAAGCCAATGTACGTATACGCTCGGTCAATCGCGCCCAAATATTCAACGTTCGACATCGTCGCGTTATCCGGGTATTGATCAACCGGGAATGAATCGACGAGATCGACTCCGCCGCTTTCGAGCTGCTGAACGATAGTCGTAGGGTTAATAACTTTTAGAATAACTTCATCCAAAGCAGGCTCTCCCCGCCAATAATCCGGGTTTTTCTCAAAGACAACCGATTCGCCAGGAACGATGCTTTTCACTTTAAAAGCCCCGAAGCCGATTGGCTTCTCGCGCACCTCTGGCGAAGAAGAAATTTTTGCTACATCCATATTGCCGAAAATATGCTTTGCCAATGGATAATTCCACACGCCGCCGGTTAATAAGGATGGCGTTGATTCAATGTAAGTAATTTTAAGCTTTTTGTCAGAAAGAACCTCTATGCCGGAGATGGTTTTTGCTTTGCCATCATGGAATTCATTCATCCCTACAATATTCGTGAAACTAGAGTCATATCGCGGGCCGTCATATTTCGGATTTCCAATAACTTCATGGGCAAACAGCCAGTCTTCAGCTGTTACCGGCTTGCCATCATGCCAGTTGACATTATCACGAATCGTAAGCGTAAACGTTTTGCCGTCTTCCGACACTTCATACGTTGCAGCTCCGTCATTCGTGTATACATAGTTTTTATCCCAAGTGAGCAGCGCTTCATCAAACCAGCCGAGCACCTGAGAATCCGGGTCACCGGAATAAAAGTTGAAGTTCAGCGTCCCTTCAAACGGTGTATCCGATACCAAACCGAAGGTGATGGAGCCGCCTTTAATGGCTTCGCCCTCATTTTTCTTCACGTTGCTGAAATCATCAATGGAATAAAGACCATCCTCTACGGCAGGCTTCTCGCTCTCGGTTGGCGTTGGTTTATCCCCGCCGTCCGTCGGAGACGGATTCCCCGCCTTGTTCCCATTGCCGGATGTACATGCCGCTAGAAAGACGAGCAGCGCCAGCATTAGCGGAAGGATTAGCGACCTTGCAAAAACAGACTTCCTCTTAACCATAAATTTCCTCCTCTATTATCCTTTTCTTTGTCTTGCATCCGTCGCACGCTTTAACGCTTGACCGACATTATTTATACTCAACATCAATACCAGGATCAGTAACGATGCAGGTAACCAGATCCACCATCTAGACTCTAGCGTTTGCGGGTCCCTAGCATAGCTGACTAGAGTTCCTAGACTAGGCGTGCTCTCTGGAAAACCGAACCCTAAGAAGGAAAGGCCGGATTCCAAGCCGATATTTGCCGCCAAATTCAAAGTCATCGTAACGATAATAATAGAGCTTAAATTTGGCAGCACTTGCGACAGCATGATTTTCAGATTAGAAGAGCCTAACGTCTTGGATGCTTGCACATAATCGAGCTCCTTCTCCTGCAGCGCTTTGGAGCGAATCAGCCTTGCAATCCCCATCCATAGAAAAGCGGTCATAATAAGCGAAAAGGAAACAATGCTATATTTAGGAACGGCTGTGACAAAGGCAATAACGATCATCAAAGTCGGCAAAATCATAAAGAAATCAACGAATCGCATAAAGACATTGTCCACCGTCCCCCCGAAATAACCGGAGATGAGTCCTACTAAAACGCCAATAATCCCAGTAAGCAAAGTAACGATAATACCGATTGATAAAGAGTTCCGTGTTCCGATAATCAATTGCCCAAAAACATCGCGTCCGCCATAATCGGTGCCCAGCCAGTATTCAGCCGATGGCGGCTGCTTAAGCGCGAATAAATCTACTGTTACGATTTGCTCTTGGTCCAGAACAAGTGATATCCCATAGACGGACAAGATCACTAGGCTTAAGAAGATTAATGACACGAAGGCCAGCCTATCTCGAACGATTTCCCGCCAGATGATGCTCCAGCCTGAAGGACTTTTGTCCAGTTGCTTGTGCGTGCTTATTGGGGCGGTTGCCTTTCTCATTTCATTCACCTCAAGGTATCGGGTTCTTATTTAATTCGAATACGAGGATCAACTATGCTTAAAATGATGTCGGAAATTAATGCTCCGAGAATGGATGCCACTCCGTACAAGAGAACCAAGGTCGTAACGACGCTGAAATCACGCAGGGAGATCGAGCTGAGGAACAGCTCGCCCATTCCGGGATAACTGAAGATACTTTCAATGAACACCGTACCTCCGATAAGCCCTGTAATTTCATAGCCAAAGAACGCTGCGATAGGCAATAATGAATTCCGTAAAATATGCCGATTATAAACGCGTGATTCCGAGGCGCCCTTCGCTCTTGCCGTTATGATGAAATCCTTCTGCTTCGTATCGATAATCTCGCTGCGCAGCAATTGAACGGTTGTAACCGTCGTAATTAATGCCATGGACAAGGCCGGCAGCAGCAAGTGATAAAATTTGCTCATAACGTATTCAAGCGTTCCTGGCTCCACTCCAGGTTCGATGCTTCCTCCTGTCGGAAACCAGCCAAAATGAAAGCCGAACACCCATAGCATCAGCAAGCCAAATATAAATAACGGTGCTGCAAAGCCTAAGTATGTATAGCCTGTAATCATTCGATCCGCCCATGTATCGTTATAGCGTCCGCTAGTGATGCCGAGTGGAATCGCAATTAAGTAAGTAAGGATTAACGTTGCTAAGGATAACCAAAAGGTATTCATCATCCGCTGACCGATCAGATCGGAAACCGGCATTTTAAAACGAAACGATTGCCCGAAATCGCCTTGAAAAGCCTTCGTAATCCAGTCCCAATATTGCACATACCAAGGGTTGTTGAGACCTAGCCTCTCACGCAGCGCATCCAGCGCCGCCGGATCTACATCTGGACCGATCATGCCTGTCAACGCATCTCCCGGCATGGCTTTAGCCATTAAAAATACAAGAATACTCAATAAAAAAATTTGAGGAACCATAATGACCATTCTTCGCGCAATTGTCCTCCACATCGTCCTCAACCTCTCTCAGGCAAAGCCACGAAATGTGTCTCTGATATTCGTTTCAATGGATAAGCTAAGCCATCCTCGTCAAAATAATTGCCATAGGCTTGTTCATATTCCGTCTTTACCGCTGCTCGGAACCTATTCTTTTCCTCACGTTTATTCGGATCAATATCAGGTATGGCAGAGATAAGGCGCTTCGTATATATATGCTGCGGGTCATCGAAAATATCCGCTGTCGTTCCTTGCTCTACGTAACGGCCCTTATACATAATGCCAATCTGATCGCACATATGCCGAATAATACCAAGATCATGACTGATCAATAAATAGGTAAGATTCAATTCCTTCTGGATATCCTGCATAAAATTCAGCACCTGCGCTTGCACCGACACATCGAGTGCCGACACCGGCTCATCAGCGATAATCAGCTTCGGCTTTAGCGCAATTGCTCTCGCAATGCCGATCCGCTGCCGCTGGCCTCCCGAAAATTCATGCGGATATTTATAAATCGATTCCGGGCTTAAGCCTACCTGCTCCAGCAGCTGCTGCACACGACGTTTCTCCTCGCCTGCAGACAGCTTCTCGAAATTCCGCAATGGCTCGGAAATAATGTCGAGTACACGCTTCTTCGGATTCAAGGAGGAATACGGGTCTTGGAAGATCATTTGAATATCTCTGCGGAATGACGAATGTCTGTTCATTCCATCTGCCGCTAACTTCCGGCCTTCAAAGAGAATGCTGCCCGATGTTACTGAATTTAGACCTATAATCGCTCGGCCTGTCGTTGTCTTGCCGGAGCCGGATTCGCCTACGAGCCCATAAGTTTGTCCCTGCTCCATGGAGAAGTGTATACCGTCTACCGCTTTGACGGGTTGACCTTTTTTGCTGAAAAGGCCGCCGCGATTTGGAAAGTGCACCTTCAGATCACTTACCTCAAGAAATGACATGATGACGATCCCCCTCCTTCGAATCAGGGAAGTGAAAGTGCTTGTAGCAGCTGCATCTGACCAGATGCCCCGGTGAAATCTCATGCATAATCGGGTTCTCTTCATGCGCAGATTCATCAATCCAAGGAATCCTTGACCGAAAGCGGCAGCCCTGACGCGGGAGATTTTGCAGAGACGGTACGATTCCCTGTATGACATGGAGCTTGGATTTTGCTTCATTCACAGTCGGTATGGATTGCAGCAGCGATCTTGTGTAGGGGTGCTGGGCATTTGAGATTAACGTATAAATATCGGCGATCTCGACAATTTGGCCGGCATACATGACCGCTACGCGATCAGCCATTTCGGCAACAACACCGAGGTCATGCGTAATTAAGACGATTCCAGCCTTGCTATCCTCCTTTAGCTTTCGGAGCAGTTCAAGAATTTGCAGCTGTATCGTTACATCGAGCGCAGTAGTCGGTTCATCGGCAATCAGCAGCTTGGGATCATTCGCGATCGCGATCGCAATAATTACCCGCTGCCTCATTCCGCCGGATAATTCATGGGGGTATCGCCCGTAGGTATGCTCGGGGCGGGGAATACCTACTTTCGCCAAAAGCTCGATTGCTCTGTTTGCCCTCTCCTTCTTCGAAAGCCTAGGCTGATGAAGGAGAATGATCTCTTCAATCTGGGAGCCAATAATCATGAGCGGATTTAATGCCGACAAGGGATCTTGGAAGATCATGCCCATATCTTTTCCCCTTAGCTTGTTTAGCTTGGAGGGAGACAACTGCGCAATATTGTGCCCGTTGTAAATAATATTCCCTTCAATTCTCGCTCTCGTATGCAGCCCCATGATCGAGTAGGCTAGCGCACTCTTGCCGGAGCCGGATTCGCCGACTATCGCCAGCACCTCATTTTCTCTCACCGATAGCGTGACATCATCCACCGCTGCATAATAATGATCCGAGATTCGAAAAGAGGTCGTTAAATGTTCGATTTTCAGCAGCTCTTCGTTCAAATAAATCCTCCTAACAGCGCAATCATGCTAAAGTCTCAATTCTCTTAATATTCAGATAATTACACGCGAATAGAACCATGTCTTCGGAACGATATAAAGAAATATCTACTACTAAAGCAGTAGTCATATAGACATTTATTTACTTATATTTGGTTAACGTTCCTTATTTTCTCCATATATTAATGTTAAATTTACATTATGTCAAGTATTTATGTGGAATTAATCCTATTAATAATTCAGTTTGTTTATGTAATAATATTACATAAACAAACTATTTTAAATTATTTTATGCAGCTTTCGTTTCGTTATAGTGTCTTCACAATCAATCTTTTCAATGAACTATCACTAATTATCAATAAACAAATCAATTCTATAAAATTATTATTTTTTTTGCTTAAACGGTTCCTTTTCTATTCATTAACATGCTTAGCTATTTGCACATGGAATATCGAACATAAACATGACATGCATGACGAATCAAGCGTTAAGCCTTTCTTTATATCAATAATTAACTAGGTATATAATCCTGCATGCGAATGACTAGGATTAATGACTTCTATTGGGCGAAAATACAATAGGGCCTCGCTTAGAAGACGGGCGCACCGGCGTAAGCAACAGGAGAGCGTTAAATTTTATGAGAAGGAATTGTCATCAAAGAAAAGCAGTCTATATTCATGAAATCGGTCATGCGTTAGGACTTGCTCATGCTTCGACCGGAGTGGCTTCTGTCATGAGAGATCAAGATCAACGTCATGCAAACGGTTGGTATGTTCCTCAGACGGATGATATTAATGGAGTAAATGATCTTTATTAAAAGGAGAAAAAATTATGAGGAAAATATATATTGTTACCGCTCTGATTCTTTGTTTTCTTATGATCGGATGTTCGAACAGTAATTCCATTAAAGAAAAAGCCAATAACGATATTGTAGAAATAGTCACAGACTAAATTAGTGATAGCTTGATGAAGATTTGGGATATTCATAATAGGCAAAATTAAAGGATCCGAACATGCGGATCCTTTTTTATTTCACAAAATATAGGTTTTTGTACATTTGTTCACCCTGGGAATATTTGTATCAATGCCAATTTACGACTAAGCAATACCCCTTACATACACAAATTGGATATTTTATACCCGGTAAAATTTTGTCGTGAAAATTCTCTTTTATCCTTGTTGTACATCATTACTTCGGCGGAACCTCAGGGGGAATGTCCGGTTTGACTTCAGGGATGACGTCTGGTTTAATCTCTGGCGGCGTCTGCGGAATAACTTCCGGGACAGGCTGCTCAGGCTTAATCTCCGGCGATGCCGGCGGAACAATTTCCGGTTCATGATTAGGATTAACCTCAAGGATGTCTTCCGGTAAAGCATCATCAAATAACATGGTTCAACAGCTCCCTTCGCTTATAACTATTAGTACCCTAAATGAGCCCAAACCTAACATTAAAAATAAAAGAGGAACCCAAAGGCTCCTCTTGCATTCATTCTCTATTGCTCACTTGGCCTTGACCGGCATCCGATCTGACCTTAATCCGATATTCCTGTGGCGAGATGCCTTCCAGCTCCTTGAACACGCGTGAAAACTGCTTGCTGTTCTCAAAGCCGACGGTGCTTCCGATCTCCTGCAGCTTCTGATTCCCTTCGAGCAGCAGCTCCTTGCCTTTGCGAATACGCACTTTTTTTAGAAATAATACGAAGCTCTCTCCTGTATGGGCTTTGAACGCTTCGCTAAAATAGGAGTAATTCAAGCCAACATAATTGCTTACGACAGCCATATTGAGCGGCTTGTAATAATTTTCTTCCATATAGGCAACAGCTGACTTAATCTCTGAATGCTCGCTATAAGCAGAACGAATGCCTCGGATATAATCATTTACGCTTAACAGCAATAGCTCCAAGCTTCGGTAGTAATCATGAAAGCTCCGGAAGTTATCCATGCTGCCTACTTTGCGATACAGCTTCAGCACCTCGATCGATTCCTCGCCATAAATACGGAATACCTCGTCCAGCACCTGCTCGTTCATCCGTTTTCCAACTAGCTTTAAGTAATGGATGTCGACGTCAGGTATTTCCTCCGTACGGAAGATCAGCTTCAGCAGCTCTTGAACCTCCCGTTCCCGGTCAGTACCCAGCATATTCCCCAGCTTGCGAATCTCCTCGTCAGGCAGCTTGAAATCCCGTCGCTTCTCTCGAATATCCTCATACCGCAGCATGCGGCAATTCGAATACAAGAACGAAGACTGAAGCGCTTCCGATGCCTGCTTGTAGCAATGGAACAAATCCTCAATCCGGTTCCCCTCGCTACTTACACCCATGCGCAGCCCGTCCAGCTCCCTTCCGCCTGCCTGCCGAAACAATTCCTCGAACTGCCAGGCCGGACTTCCGATCAGAACAAGCTTGCTCTCGCTATCCAAAAAAGAAACATCCAGAACGCCATTGATCGGCTGAAGCATCCGCTCAACGAGCAGCTTAAACTCATCCTTGTTCATCGAGTCGCCGCTCTCTGATTTATAGTTCAATACAGCGACAGTAAACGGGGACGAAATTTGCTCGAAGCCGATTTTGAACGCCAGATCACTTAAGCTGTGGCTGCCTGTAGTAAGCTTCTCTTGCCGAAACCACTCCTTAAGCAAGTTAATTCTCAGCTCTTCACGATACGTATCGCTTACCGCTACTCGCTGTGCTAATTCAGCTTGCACCTGCAGCGTACTCTCGCTTTTAAGCAGCGCTTCAAACAGCTCGTCTCGGCGTATAGGCTTGAGCAGATAGTCTTTTACCTGATATTTGATAGCCGCTTTCGCATAGGCAAAGTCATCATAGCCGCTAAGAATAATAAAGATCGGCTTCTGCTCCGGCCCTTCCTCTAATGTAAGCCGCTTAATCAGTTCAATACCGTCCACTATCGGCATGCGAATATCAGTTATAACGATATCCGCCCGTTCACTATCATATTGCGTTAGAGCGTCATCTCCATGGATTGCTGTCCGAATAGCATATTGTTCCGGAAATTCTCGTTCAATCATGGTTTTGAGCCCTAATCGGATATTTTTCTCGTCATCTACGATTAATAGCTTCCTCATTGCCGGACCCCCCTCCCATTAACAGCACCTTCGGAAAAGTAATAACTACCTCTGTGAATTGCCCTTCGCTGCTGTACACATGTAATCCATATAGCTTGCCATAATAAAGCCGAATACGCTGGTGAACATTGCGCAGGCCAATCCCGAACGCTTGCTTTCCGCTTCCAAACTCTGCGCCAGAGGAAGCATTGGTACTATTTTCAGCATGAATCATTTCATTTAATCTCTCTAGGCGCTCCGCTTGAATACCCATCCCATTGTCCTTGAGCGTAATAATAATTTCTGCCTTCTCATTCTCGGTGACATCAATTAAGATGGTGCTCTTGCTCTCTTCCACCCCAAGCCATGCATGCTTAACCGCATTTTCGATGATCGGCTGCAGCGACATCTTGAGCACCTCGATCTCCATCAGCTTTGGAGGAATGTGCAGCTCGAGCTGGATCGGCTCGTCGAACCGAATGTTCATAACGGCAATGTAATTCTGAATATGACGAATCTCATCCCGCAGACTGACATATTCACCTGACCATTTGAAATTGTAGCGCATCATCCCGCCGAGCGAGGTGAGTGAATCGGATATCGTCCGCTGGTTCTCCATCTCTGCCAGCATCTTAATGTTCTCCAGCGTATTGTACAAAAAATGAGAGTCGATCTGGCTGTGCAGCGTACGCAGCTCCGCCTCTTTCGTCAGCGCTTGCTTCTTCACGCCCTGTGCAATCAATTCATTAATGGTATGAATCATTTTGTTGAAATGATGGGCAAGCTCCCCTATTTCTCCGCCTCCCCCGAGCGGCAGCCCGGTTGGCACTTCCCCTTTTCTAACCTTCTTCATCGCCTCTGTCAGGCGTCTCAGGTTTTTGAGAATAAAGGAATTCAATATATACGTAATAATAGACAGCAGTCCAATCAATATAAGATTTGCAGCTATGATCTGCTTCTCTGCCGTAGATACGCGCTCATGTGCAGTTTGCAAGGACACGACATTTAGGATATGAGCATCAGCTTGCTCGATAGGCGTTGAGACGAGCAGGTAAGGATGCTTATTCACGACAAAACGCTTCTCGTTGATTCCTTGCTCATTCATTCCAGCAAATTCATTCTCGATCGCTTGGCGAAGCTCCGGATTGCGGCCTGCAAACAGTTGATTGTCATCCAGAAAGATAGCGCCGCTGCTGTCAGCAAGCATCATTTGTGAGCCCTCATCCTTAATATTGGCAAAAGCTTTGGGCGAAAACTGCTTCAGCAGCATTTCCACCTGTATAATCCCAATGCGCTTGCTCCCGGCATGTATGACGCGTACGAGCGACACCTTCGGCATTTGGTTATTCACATCGGTCACATATCGACGCAAAATATCGGGATCATTGTCCTTGAACATCCACAGCTCCCTGCCATCCAATTGATCCAGTCCAGCGAACCAAGGCTCGCTTTGAATCCGGCGCTCTTGAAAAATAATCGGCCAAATTTCCGATATATGCTCATTGTTTGCGTATAAACGGAGATGGGCAATATTCGGATTGTTCGTTTGAATATTGATCATATCGGTAAGGGGGCCCCGGTACAAATCAAGCAGCTCTTCAATGGGCGGCTCTTCCTTAGTCGATATATATTCTAAAATTTCAGATTCCGATATCGTGAGCTGGGCAGCCAGTTCCATCGCTTCAATCTGATTCAAAATATTCACTTTTTCCATTTCCAGCAAGTATTGACCCTGTTTAATCGTATCATTCGTATAACTATCCCTGATCTGGCCAAAAAGATAATTCGATACAACGATGCTTGGTATCAATAGAATGATGATATAAGCGGCTACAAGGCGGCTTTGCATCGATCTGCGCCCCAGCCAATGTGTAACCGATTGAAGGTATGACCGCGAACGGGATATCCTGCCCATTATTTTCTCACTTCCGCTCCGTATATCATTCACTGTAATTATTCCTTATGCAACAAAAAGCACTCCAGCCCGTTTCCGGTTCTGGAGTACCTTTCGTTTGATGTTACTTAGTCGCTTCAGCCAATTTCGCAATGTTTATCTCGTATTGCTTTTGCTTGTAAGCCAGTACCTTGCTGAAGCCGAGAGACTCGCGTTTAGCTAGATAGTCATTCCAAATCTTATCGAATTCAGCATCGGATTTCGCAAGCACTAGCCTCGGAAGCACTTTACCGAACTCTTGATCGATTTTCGTATTCATAATGCCTTCCTCTGATGTGCCTGTAGGATTAAGCTGGTCGAACTCAGACAAGCTCTTCGCTTTGCCGCGTGTCCAGTCTTCCAATTGCTTGAACGGCTCAACTGCAGGAGGGGACCATACCGGCGTAAGGTTCGTGTCCATCATCATCCAGAACGTATGGGATGCTCCATATTGCTTATCGAAAGCGCCGCGATCCGTATTCAACAGATTAAGCACATCCGGCAAAAACTGATCCTTGCCATCGATATTGTCCCAAGTTTCGCCTTGTTTGCCGAAGAACGTATCATGCTGGCCTTCTTCAGAGATCAAATAGTCCAGGAAACGAATCGCACGCGCCTTGTCCTTCACGTTTTTGGAGATCAATGTAACCGTCCAACCCGAAATCGATGGTCCAGCCAGTGTCGGTTGATCCAAATTCGCATTTGCAGGACCGTCAACCGCGATGTAGATCGAGTTCGGGTCACTTGCAAATAGCGCATTTTGTTGGTTAGCTAGGTCAGATCTGGAATACAGCATCGCGAAGTAACGGCCTTGCGCGATTTTTTCTTCCATTTGCGGGCGCTTGTCGATGAAGATATCTTTCGCTAACAAACCATTCTCGTTCGCTTGGCGCATCGTTTTGAGCCATTTCACATATTCAGGATCTGTATTGCGATCATAAAGCTGACCATCTTTATCGTACGGAATAGCTAGGAAATTTTGAATATAATGCTGCAGCGACGCATTGCCCGTATCGTTAAAATCATACATGCCCAGCGGAATAAGCGGTTGGCCGTTAACGTCAGGATACTTTTCCTTCGCAGCCTCAAGCGCCTTCAAGAAGCCTTCCGGCGTGCGCATATCCGGGCTTCCAAGCGCTTCGTACATATCTTTGCGCACTAGGAACGTTTGTGTTGACGTAATGTTATCTCCGAATTTCTCATAATCCTTAGGGGATGAGGACGAGTTGGGATAGCCGTAAACATTGCCGTCTTCCTGCTTGTACCACGAAAGCTTGGCCGGGTCCGTTACTTTGTAGAAGTAAGGATCATATTGGTCAGCAAGCTCATTCAATGGCAGGACCAGATCGCCTTCGAGCATTTTCTTAACCGCTTCTTCATACCAGCCCAGCGTAATAAAGTCAGGCAGGCTGCCCGATGCGATCATCGTATTCATCTTCTCCGCTTCGTTGCCGGCAGGAACGATAAAGTTTACATTAACGCCTGTTTTCTCCGTAATATATTTCGATGTAGCGTCTACGCCCCATTTGTTAGGGAACCAAGAAAAGTTAATATACCAGTCAAACGTAATCGGGCTTTTATCCACTTCCCAGCCCTTATCGTCTTGCGTAAGCTTCACTTCTTCAGCAGGAGCACCCGTGCCCTCTTCTTTATTCGCATTTTTGTTGCCGCCTGATGAGCAAGCCGTTGTTAAGACTAGAACCGTTGCGATCATCAGCATCAATAAATTTTTGAGCTTAGGCTTCTTGTTCATTTTGTCTTCCCCTTCACTGTATGAATGATTATATATGCAATCCTCTGCCCGTTAAAGGACGGAAGTTTTTGCCGTTGGTTAACCTTTGATCGAGCCAATCATCATCCCTTTGACAAAATACTTCTGCAGGAACGGATAAGCGATCACGATCGGGAGCGTTGTAACGACCATCGTAGCCAGCTTGATGGATTGCGTTGTAACCGATTTGCCAATTCCTCCAGGAATAGCAGCAAGCATCTGGTTAGAGCTGGACTGAGCGACAACCCGGTACAAATACGTCTGAACCGGCTGCAGGTCCATATTGTTCATATAGATGACGCCGGCAAAATAATCATTCCATTGGTATACGCCGTGGAACAGCGCAATCGTAGCGATAACCGGCATGGACACCGGAAGAATAATTCTTACAAAAATCGACCAATCATTCGCACCGTCAATTTTGGCTGCTTCCTCAAGTCCATCCGGAATATCCCGGAAGAAGGTCATGAAGATGATGAGATCGAAGAAGCTGAACATCGCCGGGATGATATAGACCATGAAATTATCGAGCAAATGCAGGTCTCTCATAAGCAGATAGGTTGGGATTAGGCCGCCGCCGAAAAACAAAGTAACGGTGCCGAAGAGAATATATATTTTGCCGCCAATGAGACCTTTACGAGAGAAAGCAAAGGCAACCATAGCTGTAAAAAACACGTGAATTAGCGTTCCAAGCACCGTTTTTGCAACCGTAATGCCCATCGCCGTCATAATGCCGGTGCTTTGGAAAACCGCGTCGAAGCTCTCGAAGCTGAAAATCCGCGGCCACCAGTAGATCCCTCCGCGCATGCCGTCTTGCCCCTCGTTTAGGGCGTTGACCAGCACATACCAAATCGGATATAACGTCGCGAAGCAAATGAGAAGCATGCCAAAGTTATTGAAGAGGTCGAAGAAAGCTTCTCCCTTTGTTTTACGTTTAATACTAAACACGGCTGGACTCCTCCTTTTTAGAAAAGTGATGTATCGTTCATTTTTTTCGTGACACGGTTAGCAATCAGCAAGAGAATAAGTGCGATGACTGCCTTGAACAATCCGACCGCTGTCGAATAGGAATAGCGTCCTTGCTGCATGCCGGTCTGATAAACATAAATATCGATTACGTTGCTCGCACTCTCATTCAGCGAGTTTCTCAGCACGAGAATCTGGTCGAAATTGGAGTTAAGCACGCCGCTTACTGCAAGAATGAAGAGGATGGAGATCGTCGATTTGATGCTTGGCAGCGTGACATACCACATTTTCTGAAAGCGTCCCGCTCCATCAATCGTTGCTGCTTCGTACAACTCCGGCGATACGCTCGCGATAGCCGCAAGATAGATAATCGCGGACCAGCCGAGCTCTTTCCAAATATCCGAAGTAATAATGATGCTCCAGAAGTAGCCAGGCTCTGCCAAATACGAGATCGGCTCTTTAATGAGATTAAGCGCAAGCAGCACATTGTTGATGACGCCTACATCCGCAAGCCACGTTGTCAGGATGCCGCCGAGAATGACCCATGACAAGAAGTGAGGCAAGTAGGAAATGGTCTGAATCGCCTTTTTGAACCCGATAGAGCGGACCTCGTTAAGGAACAAGGCGAAGATAATAGGTAAAGGAAAGCCGATAGCCAGCTTAATAAGGCTGATCCCGAGTGTATTCCTCATCACGTTGACGAAGCTCTCATCCTGGAAAAATTCCTTGAAATGAGCGAAGCCTACCCAAGGCGCTTCACTAATGGATTTCACAATATTGAATTCTTTAAAAGCGATAATAACGCCGTACATTGGAACATAGTTGAATATAATCATCCAAACTACGCCGAGCAGCGCCATAATCTGGATATGCCTTTGGCTGTACAGCTTCTTGAACCATTTGCTTCTCGCTGCTTTTGCGTCTGCAGCAAGCAGGGAAGCGGAAGCTGGTGCCGAACTTAGCTGTGTCTTCAAAATAATAACCCCCATGCTGTTGAAAGTCTGATGTAAGCCCTTGCAAACCTTATAGATTAATTGTAGATCGTTGTCCCTCCTGCCGTAAGGCTTTAGATTTCGTATTCAGGTGACCATTTTTCGGTTTTTGGCTGATGCTGTCATTTTTGCGGACAAAAAAAGAGGAGCTGCATTTATCCGAATGCTTCTTTGATAATAAGGAAAAATCATGATATATTTTCTAATATTTAGAGGATTCAGCTAATCGCTATTTAATATCCAATCTATTAATGGAAGCGAGTGTTCCTTCGTGAAAAATAAAGCGGTCATACTAGGTTCTAACTTCTATACAGGACTTAGCATTATAAGAGGCCTAGGATCGAATGGCATCTATACCGTCGCCATGGATCATTCCAAAGAAAATACATACGGCGCTCAGTCTAAATATTTAAACGAACAATTAATAGTCCCTCATTATAAGAAGCAGAAGGAAGAGCTTTTGCACTATTTAATCAACTATGGCAAACAGCAGGAAGTGAAGCCCGTCCTGTTCCCAAGTGTCGACCCCTATGTGGAATTTATAGATGCCTATCTCGACGAGCTCAAACGCTACTTCCATATCAACATGACCGAGCAAGGTTTCTGGAGCAGCATCATGGATAAAGAATATCTTCATACGCTCGCAACGAAGCACGGTGTATTAGTACCAGAATCGATTAGTCCAACCGAGGAGCGGTTCGAGGAACGCGTCGTATCCGAAATCGGATTTCCATGTATCGTGAAGCCAACGGATTCCCCTTCGTTTGTATCCTTGTTCCGCGCTAAAATATTTACATGCAACAACCTGGATGAAATGAGGATTGCGCTCGAGAAGTCGGCACAGTCCAAGATGGACGTTATTGTGCAGCGGATTATTCCCGGCTTCGACGACCATGTCTATACGTTTGACGCTTATTTGGATCAGAGCTCCAATGTAACCCACTGGCTCACCTGCCAAAAGCTAAGGCAGTTCCCGATCAACTTTGGCGCTTCTTCCTTCACGAAGCAAAAATACGTAGAGGAGCTTTATCATATTGGTGCTCCCTTCCTAGAGTCGATTGGCTACAAAGGCTTCGCAGAAATTGAATTTAAGAAGGATGCGGAGACGGGGAAGTACTACTTGCTCGAAATCAATGCCAGAACGACTACTCTAGATCCTCTTCTCCGAAAATGCGGGGTAGATTTTCCATTGATCGCTTACAAGGAGCTTACGGGGACGCCGATTGGAAGCTATGCCGTTAGAGATGACAGAGGCATCGCTTTTTGCTTTTTGTTTGAGGATCTTATCTCCTCCCGTGATTATGTGAAGGCGGGGCAGCTAGGCATCATGCAGATCGTAAAAACCTATTTCACCAGAAAAGCGCCTGCGATTTGGAGCATAAGCGACCCTGTTCCCGCCTTCTACTTCTCATCTATCATTGGGAAGAAAATAATAAAGAAGCTCGCCCGGCGATAGTCAATCATGAAACCGGCCGCGGAAGCTGCTCGGCGACTCCCCGGTCCAGCGCTTGAACTGCCTGCTGAAGTGAGCCATATTATGATAGCCAAGCTTTGCCGATATCGATTCGACGCTCGCGTCCGGGTCCATCAGCAGCAGCTTGGCTTTTTTCAATATTAAAGTGGATAAATATTGCCGCGGAGACATCCCATAGACATGGGTAAACATCCGATTGACCGACGACATGCTGTAACCTACCGCTGCCGCAATGGATTGGATGGTGTCCATCCCGCTGTCCTTATCTCCCCCGTTTGCCTCTCTTTCTACCGCTTGCTCCAGCTTAAGCGCAATCTGCGAAGCAACCGCTGACTTGCGGGCTCCAGCTGCATCCCTGTTTAGCTCGGACAGCGTACCGCTTAAGCCGGCGAACAGCTCAAACAGAGCGGACAAAATACTCATACGAGATTCAACCCGATCTGCTGCCTCTTTCGAAGTTAACGCCATGATTTTATCCAGTGCAGGCTTGATAGAAACAGCCAGCTCACTATCCGATTCATGGAAGCAGCGGCTATTGCGGATAAGAAGCTCGCGGAAGGTTCGTTCATCCACGTCGAAATGCAAGCAGTAATAAGTCATCTCCTCGTCGCCGATCACTTTGCTTTCATGGTGGTCCCCCGGACCCAGCAGCATAAGATCACCCGAATTTTGCCGATAGGACACTCCGTTAACCGTCATCTCCTGTACGCCTGACAATACGAGATTCACCTCAAAGAGCGGATGCTTATGCAGCGGATACTTCCATTCAGGGTCAACGGTTCGCCAATGCGCAGCAAAAACACGGAAGGTGGAATCGATATCGGGAAGCATAAATTCCTTGCGGACAGATTCAAATGTTGTCGACATAAACAAACAGCCTCCTTCGTCATTTGCATGGTTTTATAAAATGATTGATTTGGGTAAATTTTAACCTGCTATGGATATGGGAACGATCTAATATCATTGCTATCCTATTGGTATTATAGCGTACATCTAGCAACGAAGAAGACTGCAAAGATGGGTAATTGCCTCACTGCAGCTGCTGCACTATTGACTCGGCCTTCGATCACATTCGCAAAGGAGAAAACATATGACTGACATTCAAAATCCGATTTTAACAGGCTTTAATCCCGATCCGTGTATTTGCCGTGCAGGCGAAGACTACTATATTGCGGTCTCGACTTTCGAATGGTTTCCCGGCGTTGGGATTTACCATTCCAAGGACTTGAAGAACTGGAGGCTCGCCGCAAGGCCTCTAAACAGGCTCAGCCAGCTGAACATGATGGGCAATCCGGATTCCGGCGGTATCTGGGCACCTGCGCTATCTTACAGCGACAATAAATTTTGGCTTATCTACACCGATGTGAAAGTGACCGAAGGACAATGGAAGGACTGCCACAACTATCTGGTCACCTGCGACACGATTGATGGCGAATGGTCGGAACCGATCCATGTGAACAGCTCCGGCTTTGACCCTTCCTTGTTCCATGACGAGGACGGCAAAAAATATTTTGTAAACATGATGTGGGATCATCGGGCCGGACATCATAACTTCAACGGCATTCTGCTGCAAGAATACAGCGCCAGCGAGCAGAAGCTGATTGGCAAGCCGGAAATTATTTTTAAAGGAACGGATGTTAGACTAACGGAAGCGCCTCACCTGTACAAGATCGGTGAATACTATTACTTGTTAACGGCTGAGGGCGGGACCAAATATGAGCATCAGGCCACGATCGCAAGGTCCAAGCAGCTGCGCGGCCCCTATGAGGTTCATCCCGAAAATCCATTGCTCACATCCTTCCATGCACCGCGCATCCCGCTTCAGAAAGCCGGTCATGCTTCTATCGTACAGACGCATACCGATGAGTGGTTCTTGGTGCATTTGGTTGGACGGCCGCTTGCTATAGAAGGCGCGCCTCTGCTTGATCCGCGCGGCTACTGCCCGCTTGGCAGGGAAACCGCCATTCAGCGGGTCGAATGGCGTGATGAATGGCCATACGTCGTCGGCGGCAATTCGCCTTCGCTCGTTATTGAAGGGCCAAGCATGCCAGAGGTGAAATGGGAGCCTGATTATCCGGTGAAGGATGATTTTGACAGCGACACGCTTAATCCGCATTTCCAAAGCCTGCGCATCCAGCTCGGCAAGCAGATCGTATCACTGCAAGACAATCCCGGTCATCTGCGTCTGTACGGCAAAGAATCGCTGACCTCCAAATTCACGCAAGCGTTTATCGCAAGGCGCTGGCAGCATTTTAACTTTACGGCAGAGACGAAGGTTGCTTTCCATCCGACAACCTTTCAGCAATCTGCCGGGCTAGTCAATTACTACAACACACAAAACTGGACATCATGCCAAATTTCGTGGAATGAAGAGAAAGGCAGAATTTTGCAGCTTGTCGCCTGCGATAATTTCTCGTTCTCGGAGCCTCTTCGAGGCAATGAAATTGCCCTTCGAGAGGATGCTGATTATGTCTATCTGCGTGTAGATACGGAGAATACGCTGTACTATTACTCGTATTCGCTTGATGGCAAGAGTTGGACCCGCCTTCCTGTAAACTTCGAGTCCTACAAGCTCTCGGATGATTACATTAAAGGCGGCGGCTTCTTTACAGGCGCATTTGTCGGCATGCAGTGCCAAGATACCTCCGGCCGCAGCAACCATGCAGACTTCGATTACTTCATCTACGAAAGCCATTAATGAAAGAAGAAAGTCCACCCGGGGAAGATTCGACGCTCCGGAGGGCTTTCTTCTTTTGCCGTTTACGAATAAGAAAAAACCTCCGACAGCACTTGAAATAAGTGTTTGGAGGTTCTTTGTGCGATCAGAATCGAAAAATGCCGATCATAAAGCGTCGCGCCGTTAACTATGTGCAAAATCAGCATTCAGTTGCTTATTACAGCAGCCGTTTAAGCTTATAAAGTTGAAGACGCTTGGCTTACCAGAGAGGAAAGCTGCTCGGAATCAACCGTGTTCCCTTCGCGCAGCTTAATTGTTTTTCTTTCCGGAGGACCATCGAACAGCCCTTCCGGCAGCGTTAGCTCGCTCGCGTTAAAGATCGTAAAGCTTACTGCGTCCTTCGACGTTGAAATGACTGCGGCGTATTTTCCATTTTTCAAAAAATGAGGCTTCTTGTATTGGATACGCTCCTGAACGTCCGGAATCGCTCCGTGGACAACCTCGCGCAGGCGGGAACACATCTCCCCTTGCCAAGGCACTTTGACCGCTTCGATAAAATCCGTTACTTCTTGGTTCATGTTTTCTTCTCCTCTTCGATAAGTTCTAGGTATCGATTTCTAGTGCTTTTGTAAAATTCCAGACTCTATACATACGACGAACGAGCAATGACAAAATCGACAGATCGGGAAAAAATAATTTAACTTTTTACCCGTATGCCATTCGAGCTGGCATGCAGCCCATCGGCTGCGAGCAGGACGCCGGCCTTAGCCAATTCTTCGTTGTACCGCAGCATCGCTTCGAGAAGCTCCTGACTAGGCATTACACCCGCCTCGGAATCCTTTGTACCCTTAACAATCATCATAAATCGCATATTTGTTTCCCTCCTGATTCATTATGGAGACTCGATTATTCGTTCTCATCCAACCGTTAATCTCGCTCCTACATGAACGACGAATCGCACAACTAGAAATCGACATATCCCGTTGAAAAAGATTTATAGTAGTTGAGCCAAGTTTAACAACTCTCGCAGTTCAGTATTCTTTCGTCATTTACCAGGTTAATTCCTGTGATACAATAAAAAATGGAAAACATGCTGCAGCTGTTTACTAATTAGATAGTAGACATCCACTATCATTTACCTATATCACGGATTGGGGTGGCTTCATGCATTTAGAATTAGAACAGGGAACATGGACATTTTTTATCTCTTGCATTACGATCATTATTCTCTTAAGCGCAATTGTTTTAATAAGAATGTCAATTATTTATAAAACTAAAGCTTTTGTATGGATAATCATTTCCACCATCTTTCAAACTGGAGCATTAATACTTGGACTAACATTATTTGCGCAGGATAGAGAATTAGGAACTATGCTGTCAGAGGAGAACTCTTTGTATATTGGAATTATTGGTCTAACATGGGCGGCAAGTATGTTATTCCTTTTTATTGGAATTTGGCAAATAAGCGATAAGCTCTTAAATAATAATAAAAAATAAAAGTGCTTTAATAAGAAACTGTGAGTCATGTTTTGTTCAAGACCCCATTTTGTAGATAATGAAAAAAGCCCTATGCTGCAAGCTGGCGCCGATACTCTATCGGTGCCAGCTTATTTAGCTTAAATATTTTTTCTAGTCTAATATTTTATTTTTCAGTCTATCACTTTATTTTCCTCTAACAAAAAAAACTATGAGCGCGAGCTGCCCGAGGCTTTAGCTAGCGCCTAAACCATTTCTCATTCAGCCATCAGCCTGTCGTTAATCCGCCCTCAGACGGAGGAGTTGCTCCGCCGGAGGTCAGTTGAGAGTCGATCTCTTGAATGGTAAATTACATTTAGTAATAAATGACATATATCGTGGAGGTTGAATAATGAAAGCACGAGGAAAAGCAGGTCGTGGTCGTTCATGGGCATTAGCTATATTAGCTTTTTTGGCTTTAGGAATTGGGGCATACGCCTTTCTGCTGTACGGATCGCCTGAAGGCATCAAAGAGCAGCCATTCGTGACGGAAAAAGGAAGCCTGCCTGATTTGTGGTTCACCGTCCTATGGGCGCATGCCATCTCTGCCGGATTAGGTCTCGCTATCGGCTGGATTCAGCTTGTTAAGCGACTTCGCCACAGATCACCGAACATTCACCGCTTGATCGGCTATATTTATTCGTTAATGATCGTTATTGGGGGAATTACCGGCCTATACCTCGCTTATTACGCAGAAGGCGGCTGGATCGCAAAAATTGGCTTCGGCGCGCTTTCCGTTGCTTGGTTATACACCTTATTCCGCAGTCTAAAAAGCATCATCGTTGATCAAGATCCAATCGAACATGGCCGTTGGATGGTAAGAAATTATGCGCTCTCCTGCGCGGCAATCACTCTCCGCATTTATACTCCACTTGCTGCAGTATTGTTTGGACTAACCGATGCAAATGATACTTTCGCCGTTATCGCTTGGATCTGCTGGGTACCCAATCTGTTGTTCGTAGAACTTATCTTCAATAGAAAGAAGCCTAGAAACCGTATTCCACAGGCTCGGCAGGCTAAGCTATAGAAGCTGTAAGAAATGCCTTGCGAAGTTGCTTCGCAAGGCATTTCCATTTTAGTTTTGAAGCCGATTAGCTAATATTTTCCCTAATGCCTCCTCGGCCGCAAAAACCTCAATTGGGCTATCTGGCTGCTCCCGTGCATGCTTTAATTTCTCCATTATTTGTTCAGTAATCTGCGCAGGATCAAGGAAAGACATCGCCCACGCCGCCCAAAAACACGCTTTATTATTTTCTGTAGCTAGTATTTGCAGCAGATGAGGGACACTTTGATTGCCGATTCTAGTTAAAGTCAAAGCAGAGGCCATTCTTAGCTTCTCATTGTCTTCCATCAGTAGAGCCGCAACCTCAGAAGCCGAATCAGCCGCAGCTGAGCCAAATTCACCAAGCACAACGACTATCATCGTACGTACAGAGTCATCAGACACATGCAGTCGATCGATTAATGCTGGAATCACGTGAGCTCCTTGTTTTTTCAAAGCATGAATGGCAGTGAACGCTTCTTGCGTACTTGAACTCCCAAGCTTAGCGATATTAGCATCAATCGGCTTTAAATCAGACATTAGTTTTTCCCCCTTACCCTGAGATAATTGCTCCTAATAAACTATACTACATTTTTCCATATAATCCTTTTTATCACTCGAAATTCTTTTCAATAAACAAAAATAGGCATGCATCGCAGTGGCGAATAGCGACTTGTACGGTTTGATATATCGAGTTGCCATAAATGCAAAAAAGGCCACCCGCGCCATTGTTATCGGCAAGGGATGGCCTTTTCGAATGTGTAACCCAATATCATGACAACTCATTTAAGCCATTCAAGAACTTGCGCCGCCTCTTCCCCGCCCTGCTGAGCGTGTACGACGAGCGGAATCCCGTGAGCACCCTTAGCATTTACAAGATCAGGGTTGTCAGCAAGCATAGCACGGACAATATCAACCTTCCCGAGCATCGCCGCCGCAAATAAATCGATACGCGCCCCATTTTCGATAAGAAACAGAGCGATGTCTCTTCTTCCCATATGAGCGGCCGCACCGATAGCGGTTTCCCAATCCCCGCCGCCCCAATCCCATGCTGCATTCACAAGACCTGGCTCTTGTTTGAGCAGTTCCTTAACACGTTCCAGGTCACCATGTGCATTGCCGACAAAATCTCTTACTAATTCAGGCTGGAGGGCTTGTTTGTTTTCCATTGAAATTTCTCCTTTGACTGTTTTTTATTGCAAGAGAGCAGCAGACGCTTGATGCCCCTTTGACTTAGCTAATTCGTAGGGCGTTTCTCCCGCATCATTGGCAGCGAATCGATCTGCTCCTGCCAGCAACAGCATATTGATCATCGTCACTCGGCCAAAATGTCCCGCTACATGAAGTGGAGTAAAGCCTAATCGCCACTTCCCTTCACACTTCACGTTCACATCGGCGCCATGTTGGATCAACAGCTTTACGATATGCTCGAAATTCCCGGCTATAGCTGCATGAATGGCCATATTGTTCAGGTTCCCATCCTTGCTTCTGGCGTCTATATCCGCACCCTTGTCGAGCAGAAAATTCACCGTTTCCTCGTTGCCAAAATGTGCAGCTAACCCTAATGGAGTAAAGCCATCGCTGCTGTAGCTTTCGAGCCATTCAGGCGACTCTGCCAACAAGTCGTTTATACGCTGCGTATTGCCAACTGCTGCCGCCTCAAAAATAGTGAGCTCTGCGCCATTATTCAGAAGCAATTCTTTGATCTCTTTCGAGCGGTAATAGGCAGCCATCAATACAGCCGTTTCTCCGCTAGCGTTGCTTGCATTAACAAGGGTTGAATCCTTGTTTATCAGCTCTGCCACCTTGTCTAGATTGTTAAGCTTTACCGCATCAATCATTTCATTTCGCAATTGCTGAACGTTATCTGCAAGCAACTTGGCCTTTTGGAGCAGCTCCTCGGATGCTTGTATGCCTACGTTTATCAAATGCGTGACTGCCCTTGAACGGTTCGACTCAAGTCCAGAATCAACAAGCACGTCTATTGCCTTCAAAGTAATATCATCTAACCGGATGGATATAACAACGCTCTGTTTCTTGTTAGACATAAGTGTGTGTTCTCCCGTTGTTGTTATTGTAATTTTTATTACAATATTACAATAACTGATTTACCTAAATATTTCCACACCTTTTTTTCTACTTGGATTCGTTGTTATATTCCTTTTTCTAATCTTATATATCCATAAGCCCGCAAGTCCCGTCAAAGCAATGGCGAGGATGCCGTCTGGGCTGGGCATAGCTAAAAATTCAAATTGTTCATGCACCAAAACGAATTTTTTCAAAATCAGCGTATCAATAAAAGCATTTCCCATCGTGTGCATAACAACAGCCGGCCATACGCTCTTGGTCATTAATAAAATCTCGCCATATAGAATCGCCATAGCGATCACACCGACCATCATGCGCGGGATATAGGTGATCATACTCTCCGTGGTATCTATGAACAGAAATAAATATGGAAAATGCCACGCCCCCCAAACCAACCCAACGGCTATATGAACGAGAAAGCGGTTATAACCAAGCGTGAACAGCTTCGGAGCCATATAGCCCCTCCAGGCAAATTCCTCGAACATATTTTTGATGAAGCTCGGAATAATAGCCATCCCGAATGCCGCCATATAAGGAGAAGACGACAGGGGCATCTCCATCCATCCCAGCAGCAAGCTTATACCGACAACGACCACTGCCAGCAAGGGGAAAAACAGCATACTGAACATATATAGCAGCATATTTCCTTTGAAGCGAGGATTGATGCCAAAATCCTTCCACCCGTCTCCCATCAAGCTGCGCATAATTACAACAGCCAATAGGGGCGACACAATCCAAATCAACTGCCCGCGACTGCCGTTCTCATCTGATCCGATTTGCAGATCCACAAGGCGTCCGATCCATCCACAGCTAAGCGCAACGATTGAAAAAATGATTACGTTAATTAGCGACTTGTTTTGCTTTCCTATCATGGACTCAGCTCCTCTTTGATTTTCTGCAAGTACTTCCCGTACCAGTCCTTCAAGAAAGCATAATAATCGCTTCCGAATTCCAACGTATCCAGTCTGCTTCTCACCTTCGGATTATTTAGAAGGTCACTTTTTTTCGCGATCTGCTCCTCGTTCATTTGCTGGAACATCTTCATGGCATTTCCGACATTCTCGATTTCACGCAAGTATTGTTCGACGAGCTCGAGTTTTCTTGCGCTCTCGACATAGTTGAAGAAAAACATTTTGACGAGCGCGGGATCTCGGGGTTTGTCTAACGCAATCGATTCGCCAGCCCAGCTCAAAAACTCCTTTTCCCCCGCTTCCGTTGTGGAGTAAACCTTCTTGCTTCTTGCACCTATGCGTACCTCAGTTACCTGGATATGCCCATTCTGAATGAGCTTCTTCAAAGCCGGTTGTATGCTGCCTTGACTGGTGTTGTAAAAGAACCCTGTGCTTGATTCCATGCTTTTCTTCAAATCGTAAGATGACTTATCGCCGTCCATCAGCAAACCCAAAATGATTTTATCCTGCATCATGATTACCGCCTTTGTTTCTAATAGATATGTCTACTAGACATATACAATCTGATCATAATGCCTTTATTTTATTCTGTCAACAATTGCTAACAAACCTGTTGAACATATGTTCACCAACTTGTTTACATATGTTCAAACTAGTGCTATTATAATGATGCATTTAAGGATCGTATAAGGGGAAGGTGAACTGGCTATGTTAAATTTGTCCGGAATGATAGATCATACGCTTTTGCGCGCAGATGCAACAAAGGCTGAGATTACAAAATTAACGGAAGAAGCGAAAAAATATAGTTTTGCTTCCGTTTGCGTCAACCCAACCTGGGTTGCTTATTCAGCTGAACAGCTGGCAGGCAGCACGGTTAAGGTTTGTACCGTAATCGGATTTCCACTTGGAGCGTCAACTACTGAGACTAAAGCTTTTGAAGCTGCGAATGCCATTGCAAACGGAGCAACTGAGGTTGATATGGTCATTAACATAGGTGCTTTAAAGGATGGCAATGATCAATTAGTCGAAAAAGATATCCAAGCGGTTGTTGAAGCTGCAGCAGGCAAGGCGCTTGTGAAAGTAATCATCGAAGCGTCGCTTCTTACGGATGATGAGAAGGTTCGCGCTTGCCAGCTCTCAGCTCAAGCCGGAGCAGATTTCGTAAAAACTTCAACAGGCTTCTCCACTGGCGGAGCAACAGCTGAGGATGTTGCGCTTATGCGCAAAACGGTTGGGGACAAGCTAGGTGTTAAAGCTTCCGGAGGCATTCGCAATCTTGCCGATATGGAAAAAATGATCGCTGCAGGCGCATCCAGAATTGGCGCCAGCTCAGGCGTAAAGATTATGGAAGGCGAGCAATCGACCTCTTCTTACTAAAAATAAATGGTGCTGCTCCTTGCCGGAGCAGCTTTCCAGAAGGGAAAAAAGATGAAGGAGCAATTGATTCAAGAAGCTATTGATGCGCGCAAGCATGCTCATATTCCCTACTCGCATTTTGCTGTTGGCGCGGCTTTGCTGACAAGCAGCAAACGCATTTACAAGGGCTGCAACATCGAGAACGCCTCGTATGGGTTAACGAATTGCGCAGAGCGGACAGCTATTTTCAAAGCGGTATCGGAAGGCGATCGCATTATTGAGGCCATCGCTGTCGTAGCCGATACGGAAGGTCCTATCTCACCGTGCGGCGCATGTCGGCAGGTATTAGCGGAATTTTGTGATGAGAATACGAAAATCTACTTAACGAATCTCCATGGCAATACCGAAGAATGGACCATGTCACAGCTCCTTCCAGGTGCTTTTCAAGCGAAAGATATGGAAAAGTAAGAGGCAGTTTAGTTGAAAGCGCTTTATAGAATTGCATTGCATCAGGTACTAGACTAACTTACTAGGAGAATGAACAATGAAATATTTAATCGCAATATTGGGCTTGCTTGTTGTTCTTGGTCTTTCGTATGTTGCCAGCAACAATAAGAAGAACATCCGGTATAAACCATTACTCATTATGGTGGTCCTGCAAGTGATTTTGGCCTTTGCGTTATTAAATACTGTTATTGGCGAAGTTTTAATTAAAGGCTTCTCCGGCATGTTCGAGAAATTGCTAGGCTTTGCCCAAGAGGGAATCAATTTTGTATTTGGCGGCCTTCTGAACGACGGACAATTCTCGTTCTTCTTTACCGCGCTGCTGCCGATCGTGTTTATTTCAGCTCTTATCGGTATTTTACAATATATCAAGGTGCTGCCGTTTATCATCAAATATATCGGTCTTGTCTTGAGCAAAATAAACGGGATGGGCAAATTGGAATCCTATAATGCGGTAGCTTCTGCTATTTTGGGACAATCCGAGGTATTCATTTCAGTCAAAAAGCAGATCGGCTTGCTGCCGAAGCAACGGCTGTACACGTTATGCGCCTCGGCGATGTCCACGGTATCGATGTCGATTGTCGGCTCTTACATGACCATACTCGATCCTAAATATGTCGTTACGGCGCTTGTCCTTAATTTGTTTGGCGGATTTATCATTGCCTCCATTCTCAATCCGTATAAGGTTGAAGCCGAGGACGATATTTTACAGGTGCAGGAAGAAGAAAAACAAACGTTTTTCGAAGTGCTCGGCGAATATATTTTAGACGGCTTCAAGGTCGCTATCATCGTCGCAGCGATGCTGATTGGTTTTATCGCGCTGATCGCGCTGGTTAACGGACTTTTCAGCGGAATCTTCGGCATTTCGTTCCAGGCCATACTGGGTTATATTTTTGCTCCATTCGCTTTCATTATGGGTGTTCCATGGAAGGACGCCGTCGATGCAGGAAGCATTATGGCGACGAAAATGGTATCCAACGAGTTCGTAGCTATGCTGGAGCTTGCGAAATATCCTAATCTATCTGCGCGCGCTGTCGGTATCGTATCCGTATTCCTTGTGTCATTCGCTAACTTCTCATCGATCGGCATTATCGCCGGCGCTGTAAAAGGGCTTCATGAAAAACAAGGCAACGTGGTTGCTCGCTTCGGCTTGAAATTGCTGTACGGGGCTACTTTGGTTAGCGTCTTGTCTGCCATCATAGCAGGACTGTTTATTAAATAACGAAAGGAGTCAATACGTATGCATACTTTTAAAAGGATTCATCTCATTGTTATGGACTCGGTAGGAATTGGCGAATCGCCTGATGCGGCAAAGTTCGGTGACTTCGATGTTGATACGCTAGGCCATATTGCGAATGAACTTGGAGGTTTGAAGATGCCTCATATGGGCGTCCTCGGATTATCCAACATCAAGGAAGTCAAAGGGGTTCCGGTTGCGGACAAGCCGCTTGCCTATTATACGAAGATGCAAGAGGCGTCGAACGGCAAAGATACGATGACGGGGCACTGGGAGATCATGGGGCTTCATATTGCGGTACCGTTCCGCGTATTCGAAGACGGATTTCCGCCTGAATTAATCGCTAGGATTGAAGCCAAAACAGGCCGCAAGGTAATTGGCAACAAACCAGCCAGCGGCACGGAAATTATAGACGAGCTTGGCGAAGAGCATATGCGGACAGGCGCATTGATCGTCTACACGTCTGCGGATTCCGTTTTGCAAATCGCTGCTCACGAGAATGTGGTACCATTGAAGGAGCTGTATGAGATCTGCGAGTTTTGCCGAGAAATCACCTTGGAGGATCCGTACATGCTGGGGAGAATTATCGCTCGTCCCTTTGTTGGTGAGCCAGGTCATTTTAAACGGACATCCAATCGTCATGACTACGCCTTGAAGCCATTTGGTTCTACTGTGATGAATGAGCTAAAAAATGCCAGCTTTGACGTCATCGCTCTCGGAAAAATTTCCGATATATATGATGGAGAAGGCGTAACCAAGGCCATTCGCACCGTATCCAATGCAGACGGCATGGATCAGCTTATTGCCGTTCTTGATGAACCGTTTACCGGCATTAGCTTCTTGAACCTCGTCGACTTTGATGCGTTATACGGACATCGCCGCGATCCTAAAGGGTACGGACAAGCCTTAGAGGAATATGACGCTCGTTTGCCAGAGGTGTTCGCCAAGCTGACCGATCAGGATCTGCTTATTATTACGGCGGATCATGGCAATGACCCGACCTATCACGGTACCGATCACACTCGCGAATATGTGCCATTATTGGTATACTCTCCTCGTTTTGAGCAAGGCGGGCACGCCCTTCCAGTAAGGGAGACCTTTGCGGATATCGGGGCGACTATAGCAGAAAATTTCGGAGTCGCGAAGCCCGCGCACGGCACTAGCTTTTTAGCAGCATTAAAATAACAAAGTTGAAGGAGAATGACAATGAGCATTCATATTGCAGCCGAGCAAGGCCAAATTGCAGAAACGATTTTATTGCCGGGAGATCCGCTGAGAGCGAAGTATATCGCTGAAACGTATTTGGAGGATGTCATCTGCTATAACGAGGTCAGAGGCATGCTGGGCTTTACAGGTACTTACAAAGGCCAGCGCATTTCCGTGCAGGGAACGGGCATGGGCGTCCCTTCCATCAGTATTTATGTCAACGAACTGATCCGCGATTATGGCGTAAAAAACTTGGTGCGCGTAGGCACTTGCGGCGCTATGCAGGAAAGCGTGCATGTTCGTGAAGTTATTTTGGCACAAGCAGCTTGTACAGATTCCAGCGTCAACCGCCACGTGTTTGGCGGCTACGATTTCTCGCCGATTGGCAGCTTCTCTTTGCTAAAGGCAGCTTACGAGCGTGGTACCGCTAAGGGGCTAAAACTGCATGTCGGAAATATTTTCTGCTCTGATTCCTTCTATCGGGACGACAAAGCGATTGTGCAAAAGCTGATGGACCACGGCGTCCTAGGCGTGGAAATGGAAACAACTGCACTTTATACGCTGGCTGCTAAATATGGCGTCAACGCTTTAACGATTTTAACGGTGAGCGATCACCTGCTGACTGGTGAAGAGACCACGTCTGCAGAGCGCCAAAGCACCTTTAACGATATGATGGAAGTCGCTCTCGAAACGGTTATTTCTATATAAATACGGAATTATAAATAGATATTAGGTGAGGAGAGAAACATATGAGAATGGTTGATCTGATTGAAAAAAAACGTGATGGTGAAGAGCTGACGACAGAGGAAATCAACTTTATTATCGACGGTTATACGAAGGATGAAATTCCGGACTATCAAGTCAGCGCCCTCGCTATGGCGATCTTCTTCAAGGATATGACCGAGCGCGAGCGCGCTGATTTGACGATGGCAATCGTGAATTCCGGCGATACGATCGACCTGTCAGCTATTGAAGGCGTGAAGGTAGACAAGCACTCCACAGGCGGAGTTGGCGATACGACTACGCTGGTGCTGGCCCCTCTTGTAGCTGCGCTTGATATCCCGGTTGCCAAAATGTCAGGCCGCGGCCTTGGACATACGGGCGGTACAATCGATAAGCTGGAAGCCATCGCAGGCTTCCATGTGGAGATCGAAAAAGATGAATTCGTGCAATTGGTGAATAAGGATAAAATTGCGGTTATCGGCCAATCCGGCAACCTAACGCCAGCTGATAAGAAGCTATATGCCCTGCGCGATGTTACGGCAACAGTTAACTCGATCCCGCTTATTGCCAGCTCGATTATGAGCAAGAAAATTGCTGCCGGCTCGGATGCTATTGTGCTCGACGTCAAGACTGGCGCTGGCGCGTTTATGAAAACCGTAGAGGATGCCAAAGAGCTTGCACATGCGATGGTAAGCATCGGCAATAACGTCGGCCGCAAGACGATGGCGGTTATCTCGGATATGAGCCAGCCGCTCGGCTTTGCTATCGGCAACGCGCTGGAAGTGAAGGAAGCGATCGATACGCTGCAAGGAAAAGGTCCTAAGGATTTGGAGGAGCTTTGTCTTGCGCTAGGCAGTCAAATGGTGTTTCTGGCGAATAAAGCTAGCTCCCTTGAAGAAGCTGAAGAGCTGCTGAAGGAAGTAATCCGCAATGGCAAAGCGCTCGATAAATTCAAAGCCTTTATTGCCAACCAAGGCGGCGACCCATCTGTCGTAGATCACCCTGAGAAGCTGCCGCAGGCGGCATACCTTATTGAAGTGCCTGCCAAAGAAGATGGCGTTGTTACTGAGATTGTTGCAGATGAGATCGGCACGGCGGCAATGCTCCTTGGAGCTGGACGCGCAACTAAGGAATCCGAAATTGATTTAGCTGTGGGACTCATGCTGAATAAGAAAATCGGCGATACGGTCAAAGTGGGCGAATCACTCGTTACCATTCATGCGAATCGTGAAAATGTGGATGATGTGCTGAACCTCATTTACGAGAATATTCGCATTGGCAGCGAGGCAACACCTCCGGTACTCGTCTACGGTATTGTGACGGAGTAGGCTTAGAAGGAGATAAATAAATGTTTTATGCGATTGTCATTTTGTTTTTGGGGTTTCTTCTTATTAACGGTGTGTTCGCCTTTCAGACGAAATTTATCGGCGCTTCATTAGGAGAAACCTTGAAGTTCCAAGCGTATATGATCCCCATCTTATTTCTTGCGAATGTACTGCTTGGACTCGGCTTCAAATACGGCTATAAATATTTAGGCAGCAATACGCTGGTCGTCTCCAGCTCCAAATTTCTTGATATTATAGCCTTGCTTGTCGTCTCCTTCTTCTTCTTCTCGGAAGTGCCAAGCTGGAAAACATTTGTAGGCCTCGGTTTGGTTGTGGCTGGCATTATTGTGGCTAAGCTTTAAAATAGCAAGTCCCCCTTTGGAACGGTGGCGGAAGGGCGCTGTATCAAAAGTAGTATGCTCGTTGAGAAGATAGCTCGCTTTGAATTGAAAATAGCGGTACAGGAGGCTATTCCTGTACCGCTATTTTTCTATTCAGGTCTATGGTTGCTTGGCTTCATGAGATTGTGGGCAGCGAAAGTCTCTCCACCTCAGAACAATAAATGCTGGAATAAGCGAAAAAGCATGTGAAAAGTAAGTTTAAGGAGCGAGAGACAGGAGCTCCTTGGCTCTCAACTAGCTGGTGAAAAATTTAATTTCAGTCCACGCTGCTTCTTACGCTGTAATAGCGCATAGCGCGAGGGACTCCCTTGATTTTGAGGCGGCCGCTGTAAATCAATTCCCGAATTCGGTATTCAAAATAATCGTCACCCACATATTGATCGCAGTAGCCTAACGCTTCGCCAATCACGCGAGCTGCTTTGATAAAGTCCCGATCACCCTTTCCGCTATGCAGTTTTTCAACGGTCTCCATCAAATAAGCGTCAAAATAATCCTCGCCAACAGACAGAACCTTCTCATCCTTGCAAATACGAAGCACCTCAGGCTGCTCAGCAAGCTCTAGCCACTCGGTCTCTAATACCTTTCTTGAATCCCCGTTCAATCGTACACTAGCACTGCCTTCACTAAGGACAGCCTGCAGCTTGTCTGGCGTTATTTCACCAGAGTGCTTATACTCAACCGTCAGGTCTTGGTTGTTAAACAAGTAATCGCAAACATCCGATACAGGAATGGTTAATAAGGGGTTCCCACTGTTCCTTAATAAGTAAACGGCATAACGCAATCCTACCTGCTCATGAGCATTCATGCTGCTCCATATCGTTATAGCAGCCTGAGGCGGAATGAGCGAAATTTGCCGCATTAAGCTCTGATAAGCTTCCTCGTAGTCATCCCCATCCTCTCCACTGTTAATATGGTCGAAGAACCATTCCTGTCGCTTCGTTCGTCCTTCCTCTTCGTGCAACTGCCATATAGGTCCGATGGAGTAACATTCGCGAAAAGCGATTACCTTATCGGTATCCTCTCTCCCGAGCTTCTTGATCGCGATTTTCAAGCATGCAGCAAAAGTATCACCAAACCCGATATGCACTTGCTTGCAATTCTCGTCAGGCTCCCATTGCTGCTGCTTATTTGGGGTTAATACAGCCTTATACATCCCCAATAAATCCTCATACAGATCCTCTTTTGGATTATGATCATTTTCCACTGCCTCAATCTTGAGCATCATATGCATAATTATGGATTGGATTTCCCGTTCCGATAAACCGTTGATCGCATGACGCAATTCCAATATTTTCATCTGCATATCCTCTCTCTCCAGAGTCATCCGCTTTAGCAGTTAGCTCTACCCTTGCAGCTTCCGGCCCAGCAAACGAAAAGCTTCTATAACAAATTCTTTTGGAGCCACGCCATACCGATCGCCAATGTTGACCTCAAAATAGGAGCCCCCATCACCTTTATCACGTACTGACTGCGTCAAGCCGATGCCTGTTTCAATAGCGATTGCGATAAGAATCGGTTCAAGCTGCTCCTTCGTTACCGTCGTGTGCACATGAAACATATTGGATACAGGCACTTCCGGGACTGTCTTCATCGCATGGCACCCGTTATATAATGCAGCAAGCTCCCGCGCTTCCCTGTAATACTTCTCCATATGCGGCAGCCGACGCTCCATATAGTAATCTGCGGCAATAATATAAGGATACAGGCTGATTAAATCACCGCCATGCCGTCTCTTCCAAATCTTCGATTGTTCCGTAAAATTTTGCTCTCCGGCCAAGACCGCTCCAGCAATACCGCCAATTCCTTTATAGAACGAAATATAGACGCTGTCGAAGAGCGAGCAGACCTCTAGCGCCGACTTGCGATAATAGGGAAGAATCTCAAACAGCCTTGCCCCATCAAGATGAAGCTTAATGCCTCTCTCCCGGCAAAACGCCGACATCGCTTCAAGCTCCGCGTATTCCGGCAATTGCCCGCCAATTTCCCTCTGCGGCAGCTCCAGCAGCAAGCAGGCAATGTCTTCCTTCAAGCCAAGCAGATCCTTCAGAAGAACGGGCCTCTCTTCATCCGCCAGCAATATCGGTTCAAGATGATGCAGCTCTTTCATGCCGTCTTTCTCATGGATTTCCAGATGGCTTAACGGATGATAGCCCACCTTCTTAATCCCTTTCTCATCGCACCAAATTCGGAGCGCAATTTGCTGCGCCATTGTACCGCTGGGGAAGAACACGGCCGATTCTTTGCCTAGCAGGCGTGCCATTCGCACCTCAAAATCCTCGATAAGCTCCCCCTTGCCGTACATATCGCTATCCTGCTCATCCTCCCATTGTGCCAGCGCTTCCTTCAGCACCTGTACGTTCCGTCTTCCATGACCGATTAAGGGATAGCTGGCTTGATTATAAGCTTCAATAAGTGTCATTGTTTGTTCCATCTTGTATGTCCCTCTCTTTATCCGTCGTTTATTCCTTCGGCAGCATCGTCCGGTTCATCACCGGTGAAGACAGAATAACCGAGGTGTTGACATTGCCGAACGGCATGAGCCGCTCTACGAGCTCGCTCAGCGCATCCATCCCCGTTACCGCCGCCTTCAAAATATAGCTGACCGTTCCCGTTACCCGGTGGCATTCAATAATTTCATCGTCATTCATGATGCGCTTCTCGAATTCCATCGGAAATACCTTCAATTCGCTCATTTGAATGATCAGCTGTATGTTTCTCCCGACTGCGACCGGCGATACCCGAGCGCCAAATCCAGTAATGACCCCTCTCTCCTGCAGACGCAGCAAACGCTCCGAAATACTGGGACGGCTTAAAGCCAGTCGTTTGGACAGCTCGCTAACCGTCATTCGCCCATCCTCCTGCAGCAATTGGAGAAGCGTTCGATCCAATAGATCCATCCTCGCAGGCCTCCCTTCATTTTGCAGAAAAAACATAGCAATTTCATTCAATGTTACCTAATTTCACATCAATTTCATTCCGTTTATTATATATACGATTCGCGCCGTTTTGTATCCTTATATTAACAAACTTAAGCAGGCGGTGCATGCGATATGATACGGAAGTCAGACAACAAAGTGAAGGAAAACATCCGCAAATGGCTCCATTTTGCAATAGGCTGCTTCGTTACTGCCGGCGGATTGATCATCCTAAAGCATTCCCATATCGTTACCGGAGGAACAGCGGGTCTCTCTTTAAGCTTATCGCCCTTGCTGCATGTCCAATTCCCTTATTTATTTGCCCTGCTCAACCTACCTTTTTTTATTTTCTCTTACTTTTACATGGGCAAATCCTTTACCTTCAAAACCATTTTAGCTATCGCGCTTCTCTCTTTATTAAGCGCCATGGACAACATATTGCCTTCCTTTACGATTCCATCATTGGTTGGAGCTATCGTCGGAGGAGCATTTATCGGCGCCGGCCTCACCGCCTTGTTCCGTAACGGCGCTTCGCTCGGCGGCGCAACGATACTTGCCATTTACTTGCACAAAAAACATGGAATCAATCCCGGCAAAACCAACTTCGTTTTCGACCTTCTGGTTGTCCTCACCAGCTTGTCCGCATTACCGCTTACGAGCGGATTGTTCTCAGCTCTATCGATAGCCGTAACATCAGGCATCTTGTCCCTCTATAAGAGGAGGAAAAATAGCGCTGAGCAAGACAAAGCGAAAGCCCTGCCAAACGTCACGTCGTCACTCTGATTGAACATTGATTTTTATGGCAAAAAAAAGAGCAAAGTAGGCGTGTCCTCCTTTGCTCTGTCTATTTAAGCGATGAGCGGTCCTCATTCGTCGTTTACACTTGGCACGCTTGATGCTGAAAACCGTTACGGAAATTAAAAACAAATCGTCTTTCTGCAGCTTGATCTTTTTTTCTTTTTCTTTTTCTTTTTTTTGCCGAGCCCAATTTCAACAGCAATAATAGAAGAAATACTAATATAGTTGACTGAGCCCCTGACATTGATTACGACAGATTCGTCAACAATACCTAAATACACGCCAGAACGTACTTTTCCGCCAAAAAAAATGCGAATATTCGTAGAACCTACGCCAAGCTTGAGCAGCATGCTAAGAACACGGTTGTTTTTGTCGCAGTTTTGTTCCTTAGAGCCATTACTGCCCTGACTGCGGCTTTCTGTTTTTTTACTTCCATGACTCTGGTTCTTAGGTTTCCCATGGCCCCTCTTTCCAGAGCTTTTGCATCCTCCTCTGTTAGTCATTCCTACCATCTCCCTTTTATTAAGAATTGCTATTATTGTATGGAGAATGATAGATTTCGGTGTGTATATTTTTACTAGATTGCTAGATTAAATATAAGGCTGCATAGCCCTCCAAGTTAGCTTATCCCAGTTGCAGTGGCTTTGGTCACTTGCCATTTCCCATCCGCGTATTCAACAACGACTCTTGTACCGACCCCGCCCTTGGCCGATTTATAAACAAAACCCCTAACGACGACTTTATTGTCTGTGACTTCTGTACTCTTCACTCTAAGCAGCACACCTTTAATAGAACTCGCCTCACCCACTCGTCCTTCTTGCTCCAATTGCTCTAAAGTGGTATCTAATACGTCAACGCCATACTTGTTAAAATCGTTCAAAATGTCCTCTTTATCTTCAGCGGAGATACCCTCTAAGTTGTTTAACTCCAAGGCGAGATATTTCATGTGATGCGTAAGTCCGTCACCAAGCGGCATAAACGCATCCAAAGCGAGTCTGTAGACGTCGTTCATGTCTTGCTTCGCATTTTGCCTCGAAACATGCAGCAAATCAGGCTCCTCCAGCTTTAACTTTTCCGTGCTGCTCGCTTGGGTGGTTTTATAGCTTAATTGATCCGCAGGTTTGCTTTCACTGTCTTTTTCAGCTGTACATCCGGCAAGCAGTGCAATACTCAGAACGATGAGCAGCAGGTTGACTTTCATATGATGCCTCCTTCTGAAATCCCATTATTATACTTGGAGACGGCAGAAAGGGCAGTAATGTTGCGCTGGCTTATCTAGTTATGGGTTAGGTCTTAATTACTCGTGTTTCGGCACATAAAAAAAGGGGCTGTCTCAAAAGTGTTCGCACGGATTGGGAAAATCCAAGTTTGAAATAAAAGGCTATCTCAAATCATTTCAGTTTTATGGAATTAACAGGAAAAAATCCATCTATTTTCCTAATAAGACGCCTGTTCGTTCATGTAGCTGGAAAAACTCCCGTTAATCGGAGCACTTTCACCGAAATAGGGTCAAAAGCGGATGACGTACAATTAGTTGTGTACCAAGTTTTGGAGTCTATCCAAAACATAAAAAAGTAGGGTATCCTCGGGATTGCTGACATCACCAAGAAGGAGCCCTACTCGATGACTAATATACCCGAAAATGCGTTCAATGATCTACTTGAAAATACTGTAACGAAACTGCTTCAAGAAAAGTTGGAGCTGTTATTGCGTGAAGAAATTAATAATTACCTGACGGTGGAGCAGCCCGCCCAGCGCAACAGTCGCAACGGCCATTACAAGCGGTCATTTCAAACGCGATACGGAACGATCAATGAACTCCAAGTGCCTCGCGATCGTAAAGGTTCGTTTCAAACGCGATTATTCCAGCCTTATCAGCGCAGGGAAGGTTGGCTGGAAGAAGCCATTATCCACATGTACAAAGGCGGAATGAGCACACGCGAGGTTGCCAAGTTCGTGGAAAGCATGTTCGGCACACACTACTCCCCAACTACCATTAGCAATATTACGCAGACGGTTATGGAGGACATTGAGCAGTGGCAGAACCGTCCGCTGGAGAAACGCTACTCGGTCATCTACTTGGATGGACTATACGTCAAACTCAAGCGTAACTCGGTGAGCAGTGAGGCCGTCTATTTGGTCATGGGAATTGACGAGAAGGGTATTCGCCAAATCCTTGGCTTTTATGTCGGCGGTCACGAAAGCTCGAATGGCTGGCGGGAGGTACTTAAAGACCTCAAGCATCGTGGCGCTACGGACGCTCCTTGGCGTGTTTGACGGCTTGCCTGGCCTTGAAGAAGCGTTTCGCGAAATCTATCCGAAGGCCGATGTCCAGCATTGCGTCGTTCACAAGGTACGAGCTACTTTCCCGAAAATCCGTGTGTCGGATAAAACCGAATTTCTAGAAGACTTGAAACAGGTATACACGGCAATTGACGGAGACGTCGCACGGGCTGTATTTGATGGTTTAAAGACAAATGGAGCAAACAGTACCCGAAAGAGGTAAAGTCTTGGGAAATGCAGCTCCCGACGCTTTTGACTTTCTACAAGTTCCCGCCGTTGACCTGGCCTGCTATCTATACAACAAATCCGATTGAGCGGATGAACAAAGAATTGCGTAAACGATTGAAGCCAATGAACAGTCTGACTAACATTGAAGTTGCAGAGAAGATCATTTACTTGCAAGCACTGGACTACAACGAAAATTGGTGCGGTAGAGCCATACGTGGCTTTGTAGATCAAGATACAAAGACTGTATTTGAAGAGATGTACATCGAGCGTTATGGCCCACAACAGAAGTCTTAATGAACCTTTGCAGGGGCTATGCCCCTTGCAATTCAACAACAAATAACATCCATTAACCTGATGGATAATCTTACTACACAAACTACTTGACGCTACCGTAGTATTCTACGGCTTCGTTCACTTTGGGCTCATACGCGTTTTTATTTGGTAAGCCTATTTGGTCAACATCAATCCAAAATGCAACAGTCTGGGCGTTATTTTCTAAAGAAAATATCTTACTTTCAAGTTTTGCGACCTTTTTCTCGAGTTTTGGCTTGATCGTTTGTAGTTCACTTAAAGCATTTTTTTAGATAGCACTTGATCTGATTTCTAATTTCTTATCTGCAGCGTGCTCTAAATGAATTGCAAATATTCCGATTTCACCTTCAACTATGCTCATTGGTAGATCTAATACTGGAACGCCGATGACATATACTTCTTTTCCTAGCAGTTCATCATTACTCAGATTTTTTGCTAGTTTATTATAAATTTTCTCCCTTACTATTACAGTGTAGTGAATGGGATCCGAGTCACTAATCATTATTGCTCTCAACTGTTGGTGAGTATTTTTCATGCTTTTACAATCAATCTCAAGGCACATTATAATTTTGTCGTTTATTTTTTTCTGGAAATGCCTTTGATCTCACCGATGGCTGTCCGATCTCCCATACCCAGCAGTATAATGATTTCCGTTGTCGTAATTTCATCTTGTCTAAATACCAATTGCCTAAATAACTGCCGCTGCTGAATATCCAGTTGCCTAATGAGTTCCGGTTCTACCCGTAGCAGCTCTGTATTCTTCTCTTGAACAATTTGCACTGCCTGCGTGTAAACCTCTGCCAGACCATTCAAGAAGTATTCCAACCAAACCGATAAATCCGCATCATGACGGCCAAAGTAGTAGTTATGTGACAATCCCATTTGAAGCGCCTTGTAATAATCGTTTAGATTTCGATCATAGAAGTTTTCGAGCACGAATTATCCCTTTAATTCGAAGCTCCCCCGCCGCAAAATGCAGGTCGCAATCATCCTGGCCGTCTGTCCATTACCGTCCATATAAGGATGAATGGTTAATAACTGCCTCATGCCGATGCCCGCCCGAATAGGTACCGGCAGTCCATACGTATCCGGAGAATTGAGCCATGCTACAAAGTCCTCCATTAAGACAGGAACATCCGTATACTCTGGCGGCATGTAAAACCCTGATTGATTTCGATTCCCTACCCTGTTTTGCTCTATGCGGTATTCGCTCAACCTTGGCCGCCTTCCATGTGAAATACGGATAATCGCATGAAGCTTTTTAATCCATTCTTCTGTAATTGGTAGGCTTCTACGCTCTGAATCCTCTAAGAACTCAATAGCTTTCATTAGGTTATATACTTCTTGCTCTGCATCGCTTTCGTTGGGAGTGTTGTTGTGGGAGTACAAGAAGTAATTCTTAATGAAAATATAAAGAGATATATGCTGTTGGATGAGGTAGGTATTCCAGTTGTTCCTGTGATGAAGTATTTAAAGCACCTGGATCAGACAGGTAAAAGCAACAATACACTGAAGACTTATTGCTATGCATTAAAACAGTATTTCACTTATCTTGAAGAAAGGAAGATAGATTACAAAGAAGTAGGAGTTAAGGATCTTGCTGACTTTGTAGGGTGGTTGCGTAATCCGTTTGAAAGCGGAAAAGTTACTCCATTACAACAGATTGAAGCGAAAAGAACGGAAAAATCAGTGAATCTAATAATCACAGTGGTAACAAGCCTATATGATTACTTTTTCCGTATTCAAGAGATCCAAAACGATATGGTAGGTAAACTGGTAAGATAGGTATTTAGAGGTGGTCATAGTAAATATAAGGAATTCCTACATCATGTCAATGAAGGAAAACCGACGAATAAGAACATTTTAAATTAAAACACAAATGGACGGGTGAGCCATACCGGCACATCTTCCGTCCATCTAAAGCTTTCTTATACCCCTATTCATCTTGAGCAGGAGTTGTTTTCTTTTCAGCATTTTTCTTCCTTGCTTCTTCTAATTGAACAGCTTCTGACGGCCAATCTGATTCAATAAAAAATCCGATTACTTCTCTTCAGAGGAGTTACCGGGTTTTTATTTCAGCCTGAAGATCATTCCAGGAATCAATATCATTAATGAAATTGTAGGCAGTTCCTTTGTAATCACCATCTCCAAATTCTCCGTATTCAAACAATTCATAGCCTTGCCGTTTAAACCAGTTAATTACATCCACCTTCCGCTTATAACCCTTTTCTGCAAGGACGGCTTCAACGACATGTCGATCTGCTGCTAGATGGCCAATTTTAAAATCATTCATACAGAGTTTGCAGATCCCAACATTACCTTCCTGAAAAAAATGATGCGCCATTTCGTCATATCCAATAGATTACCATATTCTTTATTTAACTGACATTTGAAGATACTCCTGTTTAATCTCATCCGTTAGTTTTTCAAGGGTAGAATCAATAATAATGTAAGATTCATTACACAACTCTTCAATATCGGAATGATTATGACTTGTTAACAAAATTGTATGTCCTTTTTCTTGTAGCTGCCTGATTATATTTTTGATATCTTTATATGTTTTCAAATCCAACGCGTTAAATGGCTCGTCCAAAATAATGATGTTCTGATCCTCCATAATCGCTTGAGCAAAGCCAAGTTTTTGCTTCATTCCCATAGAGTAGTTTCTAACCTTTGTGCGATCATCAGGACTTAATCCAACCAGATGCATCGTGCTTTCAATTTTATTATTATCAATTTTATTTTTGATTCCAGCGAGGAATTGTAAATTTTTAAATCCGTTATAAATTTCAATGAAACCTGGCTTGTTAATTAAAACACCCATATTCTCCGGAAAATCAAAATCTTTACCTAACTTTTTACCGCGAACATATATTTCTCCACTATCCGGTCGGGTGAATCCAGCAATGAGTTTGAACAAAACTGATTTTCCACTCCCATTTGACCCGACTATGCCTACCGTTTGCCCCTTCAGTATATTCAAATTAACCTTTTGTAAGATCGGTCGTCCTTTATAACTTTTAGATACAGCTTTTAGCTCAATTTCGTATTCTTGTTCCATACTTAGCACCTCAATCAAAGATTTTTTTGTATTCCCCGCCACGTAGAATAACATATAAGCCACCAGTTGAAACTAGCAAAACACTCAATATCAGAGTGTAGGATATTCCATCATTTCCTGAAAATTCACTAAATCTTGATAGGGACGATATCCCGGTCGGAATATATTTCACAATTGGAGAATCTGACAAACAAATCATGTATGAACCTATAAGAAAGATAAAGCCTATTGTCACTCCTCGAGTCCAACAAAAAAGTAGTAACATAAAAAGAAAGCTGAACGATAATTCAAGTATTTTGCTACTAATTATCATGAAAAGTAAGTCAACGATCGATACTTCAGGCAAACCTTTGGCTTGAAATAACTGATTTGTATAATTGTAACTATTGAAATCTAACCCGGTTATCCACCCTAACAAAAGACATAATACTAAAACTAGAATAATATACGAAAAGATAAAAATGAGAGAGGTATTTATTATTGAAGCAAACCATATTTTTTTTTGTCGTAATCGAATGGTAACAAATGAGCTTCTTTCAACGCTCTCCCTCTCCAAAAAAAAGCCTAATAAATATATAGGGGTGCCATTAAAAATAATTAGCTGTATCATATCCTGGACGTTCAAGTGTCCTGTTCTATGTCCATAGAACAGGAGGACAAGTAAATCATTAAAAGTAATACTGTCATGCTTCACAACTAGTGACACAACCATAAGTAAAGATACCACACTAATAATCCAAAAGTTTCTTTTCGAGAACAACTTAGTTAGTGCCCATGTGCCTAAAAGACTTTTATTACTATCTCGTTTCCATGAGACTTCAAACGTCCTATACCAATATTTTTTGATCACAAACAGTATCCCTCCAAGTAGGATTACTTCTGTAATCAATACTATATAATACTGTCGTTCAAAGATTTCTAGGGCATGATGTAAAATAATATAGTTATTGATAAATATTAAAGGATATATTGAATCAAGATCCGAACGGATACTTAATAGCATTAAAAAATATAAAATTATAGTAATAAAGAGAACAAGTCTCTGATTAAAAAATCTACTTAAAAACGCAATGATTGTGGCAAAAAAAGTGCAGCCGATTATCAAGTAGAAGACTATAAAGCATATTGCCAGCAATGGAATTGAATAGTTTTGTCGCAATACATCCAAAATAAATCCTCTTGTATTACCGGTTAATACAACAGAAAAATTATGTTCCATCGGAAGACTAAATCCGGCTGATAAAGCAATAATAAAATGTATCAATACTATTATAGAAGATGAGATAAAAAAAGAAGTGATTTGTGAGATGAAATAACGAATGTATGTATTTGAACGCACCCAGATCAAGTGCTCATCTTCTCGAATAATGGAGAATACATAAAATACGAGTGAGAGGATCAATACATATAAAATGTAATAATGATCGGTAAGTGATAGTACGACAAACTCCCAATAATTTATTTGAAAATCTGAAAGATTAATTCTCAAATAAGCCACATACAACGAGTAGATTACTATTATTATTGCATACTTACCGGTTAATAATTGATCTATATTTTTTTTAATTACACTAGGCAACATGATACTTGGCAACCTCTCTTATCATCTATATCTGATAGACACTTTCTTTCTTCGGTATGACAAAAAAGATAAGTAATATAGCAATAAAAATAATCAACAATATCGGTCCTACAATTAATCTTCCTAGAGAAATAGCATCCGGTGTTAGGGTACTCAAATCAAATGATGTAGACAACCTGAAATATGGCATACTAATAACGGACAATATGAAATTCTCTAAAACACTGTAGACAAAAGGGCCTGTTAATATAATGAAGATGTTATTCACGAATAAAGACAATACAAATCCTAGTGAAGCAATCAAAAATCCAATAAAGCCTTTCCATAAACTCAGAATAAACCCGTACATAAAAGGAGTCTCAACAAAATAATAACCGGCAAAATTATTAGCGGCGAAATTATTTATTGAAGGGTTAATTTTAGGAATGAAATATAAACAAACAATAAGTCCCATTAACGAAACCAAAAAAACAATTAGTGCACCACCAATGGAGGAAACTAACCATTTAGTAACAATATATTTTTTTGGTTCAACTCTGTTAATGGAATAGGTTACAAAATTATTTTTCCTTTCATAAAACATGAGCCAGCAAGTAGGTATAGTCGCAAAGAGTGGGAAAAAAAATGTGAAAGTCCCCCCTGACTCTATCCATACTTCAAGATTATAGTTGTATTGATAACCTGAAAGTACGGAGTTAATCGATATTGCGCAATATATTAATGATAATAATATGCATATAATATAAGGGAATCTTAATTTTCGAATTTCTAATCGAACTAATTGCATCTTTATGATTACCTCCCTCAGTTGTTACCGCTGTATAATCGAGTGTTTTCAAAAAGCACAAAATGCCTTAGGTTGCTTTGACACCAAAGGTACTGCGTATGATATATGATATGTCCTCCTAACTTCCATGTACGATTGAGTCTAAGAATTCATAAAACCTATAGTTAAAGTTAGAAGAAGCTCGTTAAGAATTTAATTATAAGGAGCACCTGACTCCCTAAAGTTAGATAATCAGGTGCTCCCTTTAGATGTTTAATTACTTTTCCAAGTTCCAGTCACTTGAACATCAACAATAGTGTTAAAGTCATTTGAAAACTCTAATCGAACACTGCTGCCAGATGTTAGCGAAGTCGTTCCATCTACAAGATAGGTCGTTGAATCCGTAACATTACGAGTCCAGCTTCCGGAACCTGTGCCATTCCACAATTGTTGTCTAACATCCACCACATAATCTCCACCTACAGAAGTCGAACTAAGATTTGCAGCGGATCCTACAGTTGACTTTGTTTGGTTAGCAGAATAACCACTGCCATCCCAGGCACCTACAGTTGTGCTATAGTTCTCATGAGTAGTACCTGCGTACGCACTGACTGATGCCGCTAGGGCAATCACTGCACCCAATGCTACAATTTTCTTCTTCATCTTACATCATCCCCAATCGATTAGTTTTGATATTGATAGATTGTGATTAGACCTATTCACCTAGATAATCCTACCATTACATAATTCTGGGAACATCGTCCTGAGGACATGTTTTTTTCGTATTTTTTATGAATTTTTTTGGTTGAATGTTTCATTATGTCGTATGCTGTCGCTTTTCGCCTCAATTGATTTTCAATTTAAGTGACCTAAAATATAATCGAATCAAAGTAACCTAAATTCGAGGGGGTACACCAAGCCATCTCCACTTGACCGTCGAAATCAAGGTGCACGGCAGCCAGTAGGCTGGGGCCGTCCGTCGCTTGGATCCACAAAAAAAGTCTCGCTGACATTGACTGAAGACGAATGGGCAGAAATCGAAGCCTCCGATCTCACCGTCGCCGCATTTCTGAAAGAGAAAATGAAAGAAGCCCGGTTGCCGAAGCCACGACGGTCGCATCCGCTAGCGATTCGAGCGAGACGGTCAACTACTCGCGTCGTTATGTCGAAGAGCGTTGGGACTTGTATCTGAGTAATCTGCGCATAGAAAGCGAGGAATTCCATCCGGACGATATCATCGAAACCGCAAAAGCCTCCATGTTCGACATTATATACCTGAAAGACGCGGAAAACGCAGTTGTCCGGACGCACCTGCAATACGAGTGCCCATTCACCGGCAATCGCTACGGTTCTATGGACAAACTCGTTCGGACGGCTATTCCACATCTCATTGCGAGCAAGATCGCTTACAAATATCACCAAACCGAACTGGCCGCGATCCGCGATCCGTGAGCGCGAGAAGGCCACCAAATACCTCATGGACATGCGGTAAACTCCCGCGCCTACGCAAGAACCTGACGCAGCGTGAGAACAGGGGGCCACGGACGCAAAATATCCCCCCGGCCCCCCTGTGGAAAAGATTTAAAGCCTACCGCGCCTTCGGCTTGCTTCACCGTGCTCGAATAGGACCGATCAAAAACCGATCCTCCTATTCTCCGCCGGTCACTGTTCTCCAATCTCTCTTCGTCGCTGTCCGATCAGTCCGTTTTTTCTTCTTGCTACACTGACCTAATCAGTTAGGCTAGTGCTGTGGACAACCTCTAGCCCCAAGGCCGCTAGAGAAGGTAGGTTCGCTACGCGAACCCCAAGGCATTGAAATCATCCTACCCGCCCCCGCCCCTTCATTTGTCTGCTTCGCTTTGGAACTTTTTTCAGGTTTAGTCTTTTTTTAAAAGGTGGAAAGCCGAGGATATCCGAGGCATATCGCTCGGGGAATCGCTTGCTTCGCTTTCAAACGGTGATTTTTTTCTTTTGACCATCTCTATTTGATGGATCCGTCTTATGACATGCATAAGATGGTTACTCATTATCAGTAGCCGGCTTCGCTTCTAATTGTTCCTTCAGGGCTTTATCCAATTCTACCGCCTCTTTTTCAAGAAGCTCCCTATAATACTCTTCTTTGTTATCTTCAATAAATATCATCAGCTCATTAAATTCCATAGTAACACCCCTCCATCCTTCACAAACAATTCGACCTTATCGCCAGCTAGCTTCGATTTGTCTGCCACAATTGCTTTCACATAAAGCTGTTCTTCGTCCCACAATATTTTCATCCCAGCTTCCAAGACGCCGCTCTTCTCAAGCGGAATAGCCGGAACGGTATTCCAAAAGAGATCATCTATGCTGCTAAGATTCGGACTTCCATGAACAGCGTTTGCTGTTTTCTTAATGGCCGTCAGCTTCGATGCGTCAACCATCCCCCAATAAGCAGGCTTGGCTTGAAAATTCCGATCGAATGCAATTGGCGTATCTTGACGAGTGACCGGACGGTTATGAAGCCAGGTATGGTCATCGGCAATCCCCCAAAAGGTTACTTTGCTTATCCACCCCTCAGGATTATCGGCCGTCCTGCGCGTTTCAGTAAAGGCGACTTTAATAAAGTCCTCGCCGGTTAGCTGATACCAAAGGCTATCGCGCATCCCATTCGGTCTGCCTTCGTCAATAACCTCGTTCACAACGTCCCAATCCGTCGCCACATCTGCATATCTCGGCACGACTATGCCAAGATAATCCTTAAGCCGCTGAAGCACGAGCTCTTTATTTGCCGGGCTTGGCGTTAGCGCTGAGCCATCATCCGCCAAGAACATCCAGTCTGCTGCTTGCTGATGCCACACGAGCGTATGGAAGCGCATGTTCACTTTGTTGTCCCGGGCAAACTTAGCAAGCCGGTCCGCGCTCTCAAAATGGTATGTCCCTTTGACCGAGTAAATGGAACCCGGTTTCATCGCATTCTCTGCTCTTTCCTTCCAGCTGGTTCGGCTCCAAAGCGGCTCCAATTTTGAAATAGTTATCATAAACTTCTCGCAGCTTTGCGAGATCCGTTTGAACCGGAGGCGATGTTGCCGGAAGCTCTGTCATCTTCAACCGTACATCGTCAATATAGTAGGAATCCGCTGCGTTCGCGCTTTCAATATAGAAGCTTAAATCGGTCAGATTCGAGTTGAAGCTGAAGGTCCCCTTAAGTTCTACCCAATCTGCCGTCGATACTGCTGCCGAGGCAACACTCACCCAGCTTTTGGAGCCGCTAGCGTCCAGCTCTGTTGAAATTTTAAACGAATGGGTCGAAGTAGGAGCATCTACAAGCTTAACGAAAGCGCTCACCTCATACTTCGCGTTTTTCGTCAGCTTATCGAATACGTTGATCGTTGGCCCATGCCAATCGCTCGATCGTCCTGTCGTCTTTAAGCTGTATGAGCCCGATCTTTTCTGTTCCTCAGATACCGCTACGACAACTCCGTCACCTCTTGGTCCCCAGCCCTCTGCCGTACCGCCATCAAATGTGTAGCCAAATTCCGATGGTCCTAGCGAAGGTGTTCCCGGTTCTTCCGTTCCATCCGGCGGCGTATTATCCACGATCAGAACATCGTCGATAAATACATCAGCAGTTGATGCTGCTGTCTCTATATACATCGTCAGCGAGGTTGTTCCTGCCGGCCTTGTATATGAGGTTTTCGAAAAAGTGGTCCACCCTTGATCATTAATGCTTTGGTTGCCCATAATCCAAGCATAGTTGTTGCTTTGATTTGTCATTTTCATCGTGACATGCGCTTGGTCAGAGCCTGCTCCCAGCTTTGCCTTAAACGAGATATCATAGCTATGCCCTTCTTGAAGCAAGCCGTTTAAATCTATGCTCGGACTACAGCTCACGGCGCTTCTGCCGGATAACTGCAAGGAGCCGGTTCCCGTTGCTGCATGGTCTGTAGATACTGCCGCCTTAGCTGTCCCCCCGCTGCAATTAAAAGGCTGCCAATTCCCTACAAGCCCATCTTCAAATCCGTTCTGAAGCACGGCAGCCGCTGCCGCTTGCACAGTGTTTCCGTACCTTCCGAGTGGGATCAACAATCCGAACAATAGTAAAAAAGCTAACATTAGACTCAACTTGCTTCGCATATCCATCCTCCTTAAATCTATTGAAATGAAAACGATTACAAATAATTCTAGCAAGACGCCAAGGAATAAAATACCTATGGAAATATAGATTGTACTCTAAAAACAATAGATGATTATCTATCGTTAGGATTACGTCGCAAGTGTCACATCTCATTGAAATTGCGAAGAGTATCATTGTGGTCTAAAATGTTCCTTAGCTAGTCATAAGGGCGGTGAGCTTGCTTGTTTGATATAAATAAGAATATAAAAAATAACGATTACACCTCACTCGAAGGCATGTGTTTTAAGCTTCGGGAAATGGAGCATATCCAGAACCACACGAATGAATGGGAGCTGCGCCTTCAATTTATCGAGTCCCACATGATTCTTGTTGCTGCAAGCGGTCAAGGCTGGCTGACCATCGATGGGCAATTCACCGAACTCCGACAAGGCAGCGTGTACGTTTGTTTGCCCGGCCAACTCGTAGAAGCAGCCGCTCATTCCTTTGATGAACGCGGGTTTTATCATATGCGGTTCGATGTTATGGAGGCTGACGGATCATCTGTGCATGCGATGCAGATCATCAAGCGGAATAGCCCGTTTCCGGTAAAAGGGGAAGTTATCGTTATATCTCCGGTTTCCATTCATGCCATGTGCGAAACCATTTACTATTGCTTGCAGAATGAGGATCGCCTAAAACGATTTCGCGGCCAAATTCAGTTTCAAGAGATTCTGCATACCATTCTACATGATGCACTTCATGTACAAGGGGACGATTCAAAAACGGTACTGGAAAATGTGCGGGGCTATATCGAGCAGCATTATCAGCAAGAGCTGACGATCGATCATTTGGCGAAGGTGGCAGGGATTAGCACTCGTCATTTTATGAGGTTGTTTAAAAAGAGGTATGGCTGCGGCGCGATCGACTATTTGGCGACCTTCCGAATTAAGCAGGCGCAGCAGCTTATGCGAATAGGCGGGCAAAATCGTCTCAGGGATATCGCAAGGCATGTAGGCTACCACGACGATATCTATTTTCGACGCAAATTCAAACAGATATCGGGTATGCCTCCAGCGGCATTTATGAAGAACAGCAAGCAAAAAATAGTGGCTTACCATGCCTCCAACATTGGACAACTGATTGCGCTGCAAGTTAATCCTTACGCTGCACCTGCCGATCACCCCTGGACCGATTATTACAAACGAAAGTATCACATGAACACACTGCTGCCTCTAAGCACGAATGCGTTAATAAAGAGAGAAGAGATTCGGCTTGCTAACCCGGATTTCATTATTGGGGTTGATATTCTTGTGCCTGCGGAGGAACAGGCCATGCTCAAGGAAATCGCACCTGCATACTTTGTGCCATGGATGGAGAACGATTGGCGTATGCATTTGCGCCTAGTTGCACAGTTTCTGGACAAGACTGCAACTGCAGAAGCTTGGCTTGAAAATTATGATCGAAAGGCCCTCTTTGTAAGAGAACAGGTGAAACAAGCCTTCAAGGATGACAGTCTTCTCATTCTGAGAATCACTAGAGACCGGTTCCATGTTTTGAGCAACAGAAGCTTGGACACGGTGTTTTATGATGATCTACAGGTTGTTCCCGCGCGTGGCGTCGATCGATTGAAGCCGGATCAGCAGGTGACACCAGATCAGCTAGCGGATTTTGATGCGGATCGTTTATTGCTCATCGTGGATGAGGATGCCCTATCACAAGCGAGCTGGCGAACACTCATGAACGCTGAGCAATGGCTCGGACTGAAAGCCGTTAGAAACAGCCGGGTGGACTTCATCCCTTCCTATCCTTGGGTCGAATATACGGCTTTCATCCATGAGCTTATGCTTGATGAAGCACTGAAAATTTGGCGGGATCGTGCATAAAAATTTGTCGTTATCGTCACTATTCCAAAGCCTTTAATTCATCTATACTCCTGATATGTGATAATGATAATCAATTTTAATAGAAGATTGTCATTTGTAAAATTAGATTTTCAGGAGGGTCATCAGAGAATGAAGCAGCAAGGACGTTTGATTGCAGGATTTGTTATCGTATTATTAGTCATGTTAAGTACTGCCTGTGGAGCTGATAAAACGGAGACGAATAAGGCGGGCACTACCGTTGAGAATGCCATCAACACAAACACAGAAGCAACCGATAAACAGCGTGTGATTACAACTTTAAAAGGTGACATCAGTATCCCCGCTGATCCCCAAAGGGTCATTGGACTTTCCGTCGTCTACCCGGAGTTTTTGTTTGCGCTTGGCGTTACGCCGATTGCCGTACAAAACTATCATCAGGATTTCCCGTCCTATCTCAAGGAGCCTTTTAAAGATACCGTAAAGATGGGAATTGCCCAAACGCCTAATTTTGAAGCTATTCTGGCCGCTGCGCCTGATTTAATTATTGCCCCTACGTGGTGGTCTGATAAGGATTATGATCAGCTTTCAAAAATCGCACCAACCGTGCTTTTGCCGCAGCGGGACAATTGGCGTGATGAGCTGCGGGATATTGGCGATGTTCTTGGCAAGGTAGATCTGGCTGAGACGATTATTCAAGATTTGCAAACCAAAGAGGGCGAAGCCAAGACGAAGCTCGATTCCCTTGTTCACGACGAGACGGTCATGTATATGATGATTATGGCGAAGGAAATCGTTATTTACGGAGAAAATATCGATCGGGGCAAATTCATTCATAAGACGCTAGGTTTAACGCCGGTTAAAGAATTCCCGCAGAGCGAGCTCAGCCTTTCGATTTCACTCGAAAAAATACCGGAATATAACCCTGACCATATTATTTTGCAGCTGGATGATGAGTCCAGTGAAGAAGTGAAGAGCAGATACGACGAAATGATCAATAGCTCTTTGTGGAAAAACATGACGGCCGTCAAGAAAAATCAGATTTACATGATGGGAGGCAAGGAATGGTTTAGTCTGGGCATGTCTCCTCTGGCAGACATTCATGCGATTGACGACGTCGTTCATGCTTTTGAAAATAAACAAAAATAATGGGAGGGTTTGCAGTGGGCACGGTTGATTTTCAGCAATTGGAGGAGAAATTTTTCATTACTTTGCATGAGCTCGAAAACACTGTGCTTACCATCCCTGCTTCCGATCTATTAATAGAAGAAAATATGAGACTCTTAATCGATACCTACGGACCGCTTATCAAGGCACGAGAACGGTCTACGACCGCCGCTTTTTTTATGAGTTGGTATGCGGGAGTATGCGGTGCGATGCATCATATGCTTTTTCGCGGCGATGGGCTGCTATTGGATTTATCATTATCTAATTTATCCGTGCAGCTATATGCAGGTGAACACTATCCCCTCTTCTCCTTTAAAATCAACGAAGCGCGGTTTTGCAGCATTCCAATAAAGGACAGTGATGATTGGTGCAAGAAATCACTCGACTCCTTTTATAGGGAGCACATAACGCCCTTCATTCAAATGCTGTCTAAGCTTGCCCAAATAAACGCCATACATCTGTGGGGACAGATCGTTAATGCGTTATTCGCTCAAATGGAAGAGAATTTAGCCGAAGCGCAGGATGAAGAAAGCAGAACCAGGATCATTAATCATGTTAAATTGCTTACGCATGGCGTTCATGCAAGCGCATTTGGACTCCGCAAAAACCCGTTTGATATTAAACTGAACTTCACTCAGCACCCCAACAACCCTGCTCACAAAATGTTAGTAAAAACAGCTTGTTGCCTCGCTTATTGCTTGGATAGCGCATTTGGCTACTGTTACGAATGCCCGCGACTGAAAGAAAAGGATCGAGCAGCAATGAGAACTGGATTTTAAGAGAGGTTGGCTCCATCGAAGCATTAGTCAAACAATGCTCGCGAGACGAAGAAAACCATACAATAGCAGAAAGCCTTCGTCTGATCAGACGAAGGCTTTCTGCTGCCTCAACAAGAGTATCCCTGTATTTTGCCAACCCAAGGATCACGCTTTATTACAAACCGCTGTCTGACCCTACTCAGACGAAAAAAAGAGACAAAGCGAAGCAACCAAAGTCCAGAAGCTGTCTATACACTGTCACAAAATCCTATCTGCATAAGGGATCTTGTAAATAACCTGTGAAGCGGCAAAGGTGAGCAACACGGAAACAGGTGCGACGATAATAAGCTTCAGTAGTGGTGCCAAATCTGCTTGACGCATAATCAGCGTGCAACTTACGACGACTAAAGGGTGAATGATATAGGCCGTGTAAGCTAAGCTCGATAGCCTCTCCATAAGTTTGGAAGCCTTGTTCATCTTGCGTTGAAATAAAACCAACAGCCCCAGGCAGATGCCGAAGCAAATAAAAGGTTCCCACATTGCGTAAAGGAAGGCTTGAAGATGAAGTCCTCCACTATACGAGAGGTTCCCGTTTAATGCTCCCGTCAATATGAGCAGAAGGGGGAAGATCGGTATTAGAATGAGTGCAATTCGCAACCACATTTTTGAAAGCAAGGCTGGGATTTGCTCTAGCCAGTTATAGCGAAAGGCCAAAGTACCTGTAATGAACAGCAGAATGTATAAAGGAAAATAACCTAGCTGCAGTTCCAGCGGTCCTGTGCCAATCGGATATACGAAACGAATAAGGAAAGCGATAATGCCGCTTCCAAGCGCAAATGCTAGAAGCCTTGTTCCTGTCGGGAATGCGATGGGTTTTGCCTTGGCATCTTCTCTCTTTTTGAAAGCCATACGGTAAAGCACATAAAGAATAGTAAAATAAATTAACGCCTCCACGAACCAAAGGGGTCCGAAATTAATGATCTTAAAGTTCAAAATAGATTCCCTGAAAAATACAGCATACGTTTGTTCATCCCGATACTTGGCAAGATAAATAGTAGAAGGGCCTAGCCATAACATATAAAACACCAAGGGAATGCCTAACCGCAGCAAGCGATCAGATAAAAATCGCAAAGGCCCTTTGCGATCATACGATTTTGGCATAAAATATCCGGATACAAAAAAGAAAAGCGCCATAAAGAAAGCTTGGCAAACTGCAGTAAAAATAGTCAGGACGACGATCGTCGCATTCATTTGGGATTTATCTACATCCTCATAATACCAAGACCCTGATGCGCCATAGGCAATAGACGTATGGAAGACGATGACCAGCATAGTCAGAAAAACACGAAGATTATCCAAATAATATAGCCTTTTCACCATAATCCTCCTATTGGAGCAGTTATACTAAACCATTTTACCTCAACGCTTGCTGATATGTAAATAATTAGAAATAAATTGAATTTTGAATATTTAAAAAAAGCTCTTCCTTCTTAATGGTCTGGAAAAAATTTGTAAACCACATCAATGGATCAAAATTCCAATCTACTATCTCGGCTTATTTCCTATTTTCACAAACTACATAGGTATTCATACATGAATCAAGGCTAATTAGAAATTTTTCTCAATGTTATGTAAAGAATAATTGACATAGTGTATGTTATGTATTACATTATGTATATAAAACCTTACCTAAGGTAAAGGTTAACGTACAGGGGGAATAAAATATGTCTTTTCAAGAAAAAAAGAATATCGTATCTTTAATTGGCACCACATTGATTTTTAGCTTCTATTGCATGTATGTGTTTCGAAAGTATCAAGATGCAGGGTTCGATCAGGCAGATACCTTCAGCTTTTGGGGGGCCGCGATCTTGATCTTAATCCCGGTGTCGATTGTAGCCAAAATTATCATTCATATTGTATTCAGCATCATCAACACAGTAGCAACAAATGAAAAAGAGCCTTCATTTACTGATGAGCTGGATAAAATAATTGAATTGAAAGCCACAAGGACTTCTCATTATGTGTTTACAATCGGCTTTCTACTAGCGATGGTTTCGCTGGTCATGGATATGTCCCCCTCAGTAATGTTCATCATATTTATTTTCTCAGGCTTTGTGTCAGAGTTGGCTGGAATATTCACACAGCTCTATCATTATCGGAAAGGAGTCTAAGATGGCCAAATGTCATATCAGCAACAACATTCGAAGCTTACGTTTTAACCATGATGAAATGACCCAACAACAATTGGCTGACAAAGTCGGCGTGACCAGGCAAACAATCGTAGCTATCGAAAAAGAAAAATACTCCCCTTCTCTGGAATTGGCTTTTCGCATCGCTCTCGTCTTCAACTTAAAATTGGAAGAGATTTTCTCTTTTGAAGAACAGGTATAAAGCAGTGATTTACAAGCCCATTCAGGAGGAATGCTTATGAAAGCTATTATTCGCGAAAAATACGGATCTCCGGATGTTCTTCAGTTTAAAGAGGTCGAGAAACCTGCTCCCAAGGAAAACGAAGTACGGATAAGAATTTATGCAGCAGTCGTAACACCAGCGGATTGTGCCTTTCGAAAGGCTGACCCGTTTATGATTCGATTTATTTATGGCCTTACAAAACCCATACTTACCAAACAAGGCGTCGAGTTTGCCGGGGAAATTGATGCAGTAGGCAAAGACGTGAAGTCATTTAAGAAAGGTGACCAGGTGTTTGGTATAAGTCCACATAGCTTTGGAGCACATGCCGAGTACATGTGTCTGCCCGAAGATAAAGCGGTGATAATAAAACCGTCCAATGCAACTTACGAGGAAGCCGTCGGCGTCTGTGATGGAGCAACAACCGCATTGGTTTTCCTTAGAGATAAAGCGAATATTCAGAGTGGACAAAAAGTTCTTATCAATGGCGCTTCTGGTTCGGTAGGCGCTTATGCTGTACAGCTTGCCAAATCCTTTGGGGCGGAAGTTACTGGAGTGTGCGGTACTACGAATGTAGAATTAGTGAAATCGCTCGGAGCCGACAAAGCAATAGATTATACGAAAGAGGACTTTGCCAAAAGCGGTCAGACCTATGACGTTATTTTCGACGCGGTAGGCAAAAGCTCATTTTCACATTGTAAAAGCTCGCTAAAGCAAAGAGGAATCTATCTCTCCACCGTTCCTGCACTCGGAACTATGCTTCAAATGTTGTGGACTTCAAAGATCGGCAGCAAAAGAGCCATATTTACGCCTGCGGGCTTACAGCAAAATAAAGAAAATTTAGCTTTCCTCAAACAGCTTTTTGAGGCGGGAAAAATAAAAGCAGTCATAGATAGACGCTATCCGTTGGAACAGACTGCCGAGGCTCACAGATATGTTGAGAAAGGGCATAAAAAAGGAAATGTAATCATCACCTTCGAACAGAATTTGTAGCTTGCATGTACGTGCATACTTCGAATTGAGAATGAACTAAACTTCAGACCGGTAGTGCTCAAACGAGTGGTCGTCTACCGGTCTTTATTATGTACGCATAGCCTAGGGCGAATCAACCCAGACTGGCCACCCTCCGTTAATAACTTTCAAATCCCTTAAAAGCTTATCATTTATTTATTATCGTAGGTCAGTTCCGAAGTTAAGCTGCTCTTTTTGATTTTATTGGCAAATGGAATAATGACAACGCATGCTATTCCAATCATTATGATTGAAGTCATTGTTACTAATTTGAAATCAAATCGTGGTTCACCGCTGTCAATTAGGCCGATAATATAAGTTGATAGAGTACCCAGCCCTAAACCAAGTACGATACCAATCGTTAAATATAGAATAACCTGGGTCAGTATAATTTTAAGTAATCCTATTTCTGTTACAGATATTGTCCTTAGAACGGCGAATTCCCGTCGTTTGGAATGTACGTTATGAATAAGCATATTGCAAACGCCCATCATTACGCTGATCAAAATAATTATTAATACTGCAACATAGATCGACCAACGTTGAGCATAACTTTCATTAGATTGTTCAAGAGCCTGTTCATAACTGCTCACTTGTAATTGACCTGGGTATAGACGCTTCAATTCTTCCAGTTGCGTTAGTGTTCGCTTCTGATCACTAGAGCTCAGAAACGCTTTTTCGAATACGTTAGACGTTCTATCTACACCTGTATAGCTCCAGTCCATAACAGCATCGTGATATGAACCCTGCATTTGATCCGTAATGGCTGTTACAACTACAGTTCCGATCGGTACCGTTGCTTGTTCAGACTCCGAATAAACCTCCAATTCAATTGGATCGTCAATGCTTATTTGGTATCGATCTGCTATTGCTCTAGTTATGACGATGCTATCGCTTAAGTCTTCATGGGATCGTAATTGAAAAAAACCTTGCTCTTCCATCTTCTTCAAATCCACTAATCTATAGCTAAAAGAAACAGCGTGTTTAGGCCTTTTTAGATAGGCTGAAGAAGCAGTACTCATAGAACTTATTTCTTCTATATTGGTTAACTCAGTTATTGATTTCTTTAAATCGTCATTGTTTATAGTAGAATCGTGTCCTTGTCGGCTTTTTATCACAATATTTGTTGGGAACTGTACCTTCAAGTATTGCTCTTCATTCGATTGAACAGTTTTGAACATGGCAGAGCCCAAAACTGTAATCATAATCATCAAGCTAATCGTCAAAATAATAAAGGTATTCTTTCTTATCTGAGGAATAACATTTTTGATTGAAACATATGACAGGCTGCCTAATAGGTTTTTTAGTATGGGTGCGATTCTACCCATGAGGGATGGTAAGTAGACAGGAAAAAGCCTGAATACCCCAAGAGTTAGCAAGAAAGCTGTAAGCAAGAAGTAGGCAGCCTCTGTTCCACTTGCTGTTTTAACAAATGCAGTTAGCAACATAATCACACCACTGATTAATAAGGCGTAACCAAGTCGTTTGCCTAACTTCTTACTTGAGAAATCATTATTTTCATTATCTTCTATTATTTTTAAAGGCAGTATTTTCGAACCACGATAAGAAGGAATAATCATAAATAATTGAATGATGGCAACTGCACCTATCATTGCGTAAAACGCAATTTCAAATTGAAAGTGAGCATTACTGCTTTTATATGAAAACAGTGATGCCACCCAACTCTGCGATATACGATTGCCAATAAACGCCAAAACAAAACCCAAACCTGAACCAACGACATTAATTATACTAGATTGGATCCATACAACCTTAAATACTTGCCCTCTTGTTGCTCCTAGTGATCTCATAATGGCCATTTGATTTTTATATTTATACATAAAGGCTTCCGAATTCGAAACTACAAATAGCGATGATACGATAAGAACAAGCACTGACATTACAATCATAAATATATTTAAAGATTGCAAATTGACTTTATAAAATTCTTCCTCCTCAGCCAAGTCGATTCTTAACATCCTATCAATCTCATGTAACTCATTTACTAGCAAGGGGATTACTGATTTTTCTATTGTTTTGATGAGTATATAGGTTGCTTCATTTTCCACGCCAGTCTTTTCATAGACCAAGCGCTTCACTTGTTCTCTTGCTAAAAGAATGATGTCAGTTGTTGCACCGGATGAGTCAAGATCATCCAAGATTTCGATTAAATTATAGTTTATATTCTCTATGTGCACATCATCGCCGACAGTCAAACTTAACGCATCTGCAAGTGATTCATTTACAATAACATCTTGATTGGTTATATTTTTCGTAAAATGATACCGGCTCTTTACGAGAGCATCACTTTCAGCACCAATTGTGTAGATATCTGCGTCCAGTTGATTTAATGTAAGTCGAGTAATGATAACACCGGAGGACTCCTTGACTGTGTTAGAGGAAGTTAACTTTTGAAATAATGCTTTATCCATGATCTTATTTTGTTCTATGTTATAGCCGACTGATAGATCCATGTTGCCGTATATTTTCTTCATATTGTCTTCAAGAGATTGCTTAGCATTACTTGAAAATACCACCATAGTGATGATTATAAACACAGATAACATAATGCTAATAATAGATGACAGGGCCAGAAACCGATTCGCTCGAAAAAATCTAAAAGCTATGCCATTTATTGATTTGATCATAATGCTTTCTCCAAAATCCCTTTAAATTTCTGCAGAATATGATTCATATCTTGCTCATTATGATCGCACACATATTCATCAACAATCTGTCCATCATGGAAAAAGAAGACACGATCCGCGAATGTGGCCACAAAGGGATCATGCGTAACCAAGATAATGCTTTGATTAAATTTAGTTTTCAAGTTTACCAGTACTTGAAGAATATCGTTTGATGTATTAAAATCCAGATTTCCAGTAGGCTCATCAGCTAAAATGATTGGCGGAGAGGTAATTAAAGCCCTTCCAATGGCAACTCTTTGCTGCTGTCCTCCAGAAAGTTGTACTGGCCTATGCTTTCTCCATTTCTCCAAACCAACTAATTCAAGCATATGCGATACTGACCTATCGATTTCATCTGGATTCACATCCTTCAAAATCAAGGGCAACGCTATATTTTCTTCAACGGACAAATCCTTTAACAGATTATAGGATTGAAATATAAATCCAATATTCTTACTTCGGAAATGAGTAGCCTCAGGCTCAATAAACATATTCTTATTCATATAGCCATTCAGAGCGATCGTACCTTCATCGGGACTGTCTAATGCTCCTATTAGATTCAACAATGTACTCTTTCCTGACCCGCTAGTACCCATCACTGCAATAAATTCGCCTTTATGTAAGTCAAATGTTGTTTTTCTTAGTGCTTTTACTTTATAGCCGAATCCAATGTATGTTTTAGAGAGATCCCTTATTGTAAGCACTACATCATTGCTTTGCATAGCTCGTCCTCCTCAGTATTTGTGTTTTTATTCTCATACAGTTGCAATTGAGATATATACATCTCATAATATAACCCTTTATGGTCAATAAGTGTTTGAAAATCTCCTTGTTCAACTCATAGGCAATCTATTCTTTATTAAAAGAATTTTATAAAAAGACTTTAATTTACATTTTAATAGTATAAAAACCACTTCCGAAAAGTCAATTATCATTTTCCGAAAGAGGATCTGCGTACCGCAAAATACGAAATCGAGTATACGCCTCCATACTCTGTATTTCATATCGCTGGATCGATATACTCCTCTAGTTCTTTTCTTCAATCTCAATCATTACTGGGTTCTTCGGACCGAACTCCACTCTCTCCAACTGTCGTTTGAGCATAGCTTTCAGAAACAGGAAATTATGTCTGTTCAGAGCATAGGAATGCCCGAGCTTCATTGACCGCCCTCATACTTCAACAAAAACCTCAGTCTGCTCAGACTGAGGTTTTTACTGTATCCATTCTATTCGAACAACCCTTTGGTTAGCCAGCTAGGCTACTTTTGCAGAAGACGTTTCAGTTCTTCATCCACACGTGCGCTGCGCTGCTCTTGTTGCTGATCGCCGCCATATCTACCTGTGTCTACGCCGTAAGAACCTTTGGCAAGCTCGCTTTGCGCTTCCCATTCCATTACCTTCATTTCGATCCGCTCGAAGCCTCTTGCGGCTGAGCTTCCATGAAAGGATTCCGCTGATCTATGGCCCTGTGTTCCAGCAGTAGTCTGCTGTACACGGGAAATTAGCTCTGTACGCTTTCCTTGAAGGCGGACTTTCTCTTCCTTCAACGTCTGAACATGCTGTTCAAGGTCAAGCACGGCTTGCTTGGCAAGCTGCTGCAGCCTCATCGACTCTTCGGCTTGCTCCTGATAGAGGAACTTAGCCTCAAGCGCCATACGGGCATCAACCTCGCGGTCCGTAGCTGCTGCTTGCTCTGCTTTGCTTCCGTAGTAACCAACTTGCTCGTTCAAATCATTGAGCTTTGCTTGGAGCATGCGCTCCTGTACTTGCTGTTGTTCCATCGTGCGTTCCGCTTTTGCAATTTCCTCGTCTAAATCTCTCAAATAATGATTAAGCATCATAACCGGATTCTCGATTTTGTCCAACATCTCGTTGGCCGCTGCCTTCGTCATGCTAACTACACGCTGTAAAATTCCCATTTTTTCATCTCTCCTCGAGTTGTATTAAGTCGCAGTCTAATAGCTGAAATGATTTGCCTTTGGCACAAACAACGTAGTGATAAAGTACCCCAGTATTACTGCTCCACAGCTAAAGAGCGCCGCAATAACGACCAGCAGTCTGATAATAGTTGGATCAACACCTAACCATTGACCGATACCTCCACAAAGACCTGTAAGCTTGCTATCCGTTGTTGAACGAAACAATTTTCTCATATTCAATCGCCCTTTCTTGTTCCTCGTCTATAGCTTTATTCTAGAGATAATCTTGTGTATGGGTAACGGTCCCCGGTCTGTTTTGCGAACTAGGCTTTTGGCGGGGACGATCTGCGACATCTGACGGGGAAGCGAAGAATGGATTTACCACGAGTTGTAGAAATGAAGGCTGTAAAGTTGCTTAACGGCTTAATAAAATGAAAGACTGCCTTGCAGCAAATCGCTTACATACTTGATTGCAGGTTGTTGCCCATATAAAAAAACCGCCCTGTTGCTGGGCGGTTACTAAAAATACAAATATGTATTCGGGATTCGGTAAAACTAGAAATTGCCCGAGAAAAGGTGATCTAAGCAGCAATGATTCCATTAGTACGCAGTGCAGATTGAGCATGTTCATCCGCTGGATGGTATCCTTTTTTCAACAATTCTTTAATATATATTTTGTTATATATAAAGGAAAATACGATTCCTGGGATCCATGCTCCCAATCCCGACGTGAATACTCCAACTGCTGCCGAGATAATAAACATAATTACAGCCCACTTCAAATCGCCCCTGAATAGAGCTGGGAAAAACCCAAATAAGAGCGTAGTCCAACTGAACCCGACTTTCACTTCTTTCAATCCACCCGCAGAATTCATCAATCTTACATGCATAAGTATAATCCCCCCTATTAATAAATGATTTCCCAATTCTATCATAATTGTAGGTATAAAGCATCGTTTTTTTCGACACATTTTTTAAAAAATAGGAAAATAAGCATAGGACGTTAATTTGAAACTGCCAAGCTTAGATTCTGGACAATTATGTTAATTTCCATTGACATGGATTAATGGATTAGTGTACTATTTCACTAGTACAATATTTCATTATTTAAATTCAGTTTAAGGGGAGATTTTAATGTCCGCACAGGCAGCCTTATTCAGAAAGGATTTTCAATTGACAAGAACTGTTTTTTTCATAGGGCTTGTCATTAACTTCTTGGTTTTATTATTAACGTTGTACGCAGAGGAGATAAAAAAATGATTTCAAACAGAAAAACCGCAATCATTGTCGGGGTGTTATTTATACTAGCGGCCGTTTCGTCAATTGTAGGTCTCCTTTTATATGATCCTATTCTAAATGGTCCGGATTACCTGACTGCAGGCTTTGAAAATAAAAACCAGGTGCTGCTGGGAGCTCTTTTTGAGTTAATTCTTGTCTGCTCAGCTATAGGCACTTCAATTATGCTGTTTCCCCTATTAAGAAAACAAAATGAAAGCATAGCTCTTGGGTATGTCTGCTTTAGGTTTCTTGAAGCCATTATTATTACGGTTGGCATTGTCAGCGTACTATCCCTATTGACCTTAAGTCAGCAATTTGTAGAAACAGCCGCATCGAATGCTTCCTCTTTTCAAACCTCAGGTACATTATTAAAGGCCGTACATGACTGGACCTTTATGCTTGGACCTAATTTTATGCTTGGCATAAACACGATGATGTGCAGTTATTTGCTCTATAAATCAAAACTCGTTCCCCGATTTATATCCGTCATGGGTCTTACTGGAGCGACACTCATTTTTATCGCAGCCTTGTTAGAAATGTTCGGTATTATTCTTCAACTTTCAACATGGGGAGCCATTTTGGCGATTCCAGTAGCTTCTTATGAAATGACTTTAGCGGTATGGCTCATCGTTAAAGGATTCAATTTATCTGCCTTCGCTTCTGAGTCGTCAAAAACGAGCAAGCAAATAGTAGTAAACCAAGAAATACAATAATTCGTTATTCAAATTCAAATTAAGGGGAGATTTAAATGTCCGCACGGACAGCCTTATTCAAAAAAGATTTTCAATTGACAAGAACTGTTTTTTTCATTGGGCTTGTCATTAACTTCTTGGTTTTATTGTTAACGTTATACGTGGATATGAATACGGGTGACAACCTATACCTATTCATCCCCTTGTTAGCTGCTATTGTGCTCCATGTTTTTTATCTTCCGATTATCTTGTTTATCAGCTTGAAAACAGAGGCCGATAAGCTGCATCTCTGGCTGCATAATCCCCGACCGGCAGCCGCCCTGCTCCTGAGTAAAATTTTGAATGGAATGGCCATGATGGCTGTATCTTTAGTTACTCTATATTTGATGGCGGGATTGCTGATTATTTCAAAGTTCCATTTAATTGAAGCGTATTGGACGGATACCTTGAAGGCGGCATTGTTGGTTTTTGCTCATCTTTTTATAATCTCTATTATGATCAGTACCTTCGTGATCCTCTTATGGTCCATATACCACGCACTTAAATATAGAATTGGACGTTGGACCTGGTTAGCGCTTCTTGGCGCGGTCATCATACCTAGCTGGGTAGGTGCCTTATTCGATTCCTCTAAACCATATCAATTATTAACGCAGTGGATAAGCTTGGAGATGAATTTTCCGACATTCTCTATAGAGCCTATACCCGCCTATGCGGGAGAATATCTGTATCACTTTATTTTTACCATTGGACTATTTTATTTGAGTGCCTGGATCATTGACAGGAAAGTTGAGGTGTAACGATGGAATGGATGAATTTAATACTTCAAAACCAATCTATCTGCAATTGGCAGATCGGATCAATCGACTAATAGTTAGCCAAGAATTAAAAGCAGGCGATAAGCTTCAATCTGTTCGCGATATGGCGTTATCCTACAACGTCAACCCGAACACCATTCAGCGTACTTACAGCGAGCTGGAGCGTGAGGGCATTTTGGAAACAAGAAGAGGTCAAGGAACTTTCGTAACAGAAAATGAGGATCGACTGATCAAGCTGCGCGGGAATTTGAAAGAAGAACAGATTCTAACGTTTGTTCAGGTCATGCAGGAAATGGGATACAGCTCACATGAAATGATCTCAGGACTACAGAACCATTTAAACAAAATGGATAAAGGAGATGCGTAATGTGATTGAATTGACTAATGTTTCAAAGACGTTTATGAATCGTCCTGCAATTAGGAACATTTCATTGAAGCTCCCCTTGGGTAAAATCATAGGCATTGTGGGCGAAAACGGCAGTGGAAAATCAACACTTTTGAAGCTTATTGCAGGACTTTCGCAGCCGTCGAGCGGTACCATAACCGTTAATGGAGAAATGGCGAATCGAAGAATCAGCAGGCTCGTTTCTTACTTGTCAGGGCATGATTCCTTCTATTCCATATTCACAGTAAGAGAAGCGCTGGCCTTTGAGGCTTCGCAGTTCACGGATTTCAATATGGCTAAGGCTGAAGAAATCATGAAATATATGCAGCTAGACCCAGATAAGAAAATCAAAGAGCTTTCAAAAGGAAATCGCAGCCGATTAAAAATCGTGCTTACGCTAGCCAGAGAAGTACCTTACCTTTTAATGGATGAACCGTTATCTGGACTTGATCCGATGGTGCGTCAATCGATCGTGAAGGGAATGATATCGTATATTGATTTGGAATCTCAGACATTAGTCATGACCAGCCATGAGATAACGGAAATCGAATCCATATTAGATAGCTTTATTGCCATCAAAGACGGGTCATTGATTAGAATGACTGACGTTGAGGAATTACATGAATCAGAGGGTCTCGGCATAACGGAGTGGATGAAGAAGACTTATGTCTAATAATACCGTGAAACTTATCACTATCGTTCAAGAAACGGAGAGATAATCAATGAAAGCAAACAAAAATATTGCAAGAATTGTGGGCGTATTATTCATAATTGGGACGCTTGCGGGTATTTTAAGTGTTGTTTTTACAGGAACTATTCTAGATGCTCCGGATTATCTGATTGAAGTTTCTGCAAATGAAAACCGAGTGATCATAGGAGCTCTCTTTCTGTTAGTTATGGGATTTTCGCTTGCTATGATTCCAGTTATGATGTTTCCAATCTTAAAAAAACATAATGAAGCCTTGGCTCTTGGGTATGTTGTGTTCAGAGGGGGGCTTGAAACCGTCACCTATATTGCCATTGCAATCAACTGGCTATTACTAATATCAGTTAGTCAGGAATATGTAAGCGCAGGGTCACCGGATGCTCCATATTTTCAAACTTTAGGCACTTTATTACTAGAAGCAGTTGATTGGATTAATTATAATTTGAAAATCGTTTTTATTCTAGGTGCTCTGATCTTCTACTATTTATTGTATCAAACAAAACTCATTCCTCGATGGTTGTCAGGTTGGGGTCTCATTGCAGCCCTATTGTATTTAGCCGCAGGCTTGTTAATCAGTCCTGATTCGATGAGCCAGGCTGTTTTGATGCTTCCGTTAGGCTTGCAAGAAATGGTTCTAGCGGTATGGCTGATCGTTAATGGATTCCATTTAACTGCAATCCGTTCGGAGTCGGTAGAATCGAAGCAATGAGCTAATAGCAACACACCTATCATAAGGAGGTCCTAAAATGAGAGCAATTGTAGCAACAAAATACGGATCACCTGAGGTTCTTCAGCTCAAAGAGGTCGAAAAACCTACGCCTAAAGACAATGAATTATTAATAAAAGTCTATGCGACAACTGTAAACGTCGGGGACTGTAGAATGCGAAGCTTTAACGTCCCTCCCATGTTCTGGCTTCCCGGTCGAATTGCTTTAGGCTTTAGAAAACCAAGAAATCCGATATTCGGAATGGAGCTTGCCGGTGAAGTTGCAGCAGTCGGCAAGGATGTAACACAGTTCAAGCCAGGTGACCCGATTTTTGCATCGACCTTCAAGGTGAAATTTGGTGCTCACGCCGAGTATAAATGTCTGCCCGAGGATGGGGCTATGGTAAAAAAGCCGAACAATATGACCTATGATGAAGCTGCTACTCTTTCTGTTGGAGCACTTACCGCTCTGTATTTCCTCAAAAAAGGCAACATCCAGCCCGGAAAGAAAGTCTTGATCAATGGCGCATCGGGAAGTGTAGGCACTTTTGCGGTGCAGCTTGCCAAGTACTTTGGGGCAGAAGTCACCGGTGTATGCAGTACCCCGAATATAGAACTGGTAAAGTCTCTAGGAGCAGATAAGGTCATTGACTACGAGCAAGAGGATTTCGCGAAAAACGGCGAGACCTACGATATTATTTTTGACGCGGCAGGCAAGACTACCTTCTCACCATGCAAAGGCTCGCTGAAGAACAAAGGCTATTATCTGCATACGGCAATGGCGGGGTCAGAGCTTAAAGCGCTGTGGTATTCGATGACAACAGACAAGAAAATCATCGGCGGGACAGCAGTCCCAAGCAAAGAAGATCTTGTATTTCTCAAGGAGCTTTCGGAAACGGGCCACCTGAAAACCGTTATTGACCGCTGCTATCCGCTGGAGCAAATCGTAGAGGCGCATCGGTATGTCGATCAGGGCCGCAAAAAAGGAAATGTAGTTGTTACTTTGAGACATAATAATAAGATCTAACATTTTCTGCGTGTGTATGGTGAGATACGTTTTATTTATACACTTAATAGGCCGGTAGCTGCTCGAAAGAGTGAGTGTACCGGCCTTCTTTGTGTCATGTTATTGTCCCGTAAGTTTTTACTCCATTTAATTCTCAATGAACTCACTCCTTTTTTTTGTATTTGTCTCGTAATGCAAAAAAGACTATAAACAAAGAAACAACAGATATTACTATTGCAAGTATTTTCTTCAAAAGAACAATTTCATTAAAGATATTGCTAAACGAATCTAGCAACAAAAAAATAGAAACAATAAACAATATAATTTTAACCGGTTTATTCAACATTTCTCCCTCCTAAACCATTTTTTTGCCCTTACCTCAAGACAGCGAACCTTTTTTCTTCATCTGTCCTTCTATGTTCATTATTTAGGTGAATGAAGATACGTATGAAAGATGCCTAATAAAAGCAGATCGTATTTTTCATGCGAGGGATCGACTAACTTAAAATTCGCTTTTGGCGGGATTGTTAATGTTTCTTTCCATTCCGCCACTACTTTGCCATCCAGTGTAATCTTTCCCCAATCCATCAGAGGTTTGTTTAGCTGATAGCTTTTACTTTCGAATTCAAAGCTCGTTTTTTCCCCCAGATCAAATCGTTTCTTATCTATTAAATGGATTTGGGACGAATCGTTATCATGATAATATCTAATTAAATACTGTCTTCTCTTTATAAAAGACCTAACCTGTTTGGCCTCAACTTTTAAGTTTCCTTCAGCATCAGTAACTCTGTAATCGGCAAAAAGATTCCCTTCCATAAAAATATCAAGAATTTTCATTACAGGGTTCGGATACGTTCTTCGAATGCAGCCAACAATTTGCCCATGCTCATTCGAAACTTCTGCCTCCTGCGTGGAGGAACGATTATATAGTCTGTAATTATACACCTCGTATCAATTCCTTTTATATTAATAATTTCATTTTACTTTATCTTTCTTTATCAATGCCATTTTATTTGGTCCAAAGAAAACTTCAACTATAGGATTCTTTTTAACAAAATGACTATCGAATTGGACTTATTCACGAAAGTAATGGTTTAATATAAGCGGGCTAGGAAAATATGAGGATGAACAATTCGAGGAGGAATAGCCAATGCCGACGGTTCAAGTAGAAGGAAGAGACGCGATTCAGGCAGTTGAAGGTACGAAGCTCGTGCTTGCTTTGGAGGATAGCGGGATCGACATCCTGCACAGATGCGGCGGCAATGTTAAGTGCACGACATGCGCCGTAGAGGTGCTTTCTGGGAATCCGGGAGAGATGGAAGAGGCAGAAGCGACAGTCCTCCGCAACAAAGGAATCGAGGACGCCGCTATCCGGCTATCTTGCCAAATTCGGCTACATAGTGACGTAACGGTCCGGCTTATCAAGACAGCGACTTCTACAGGCTTGGAGCCTGGAACTCGTCCCCAAGAGTGATCGATCCACTTCTTTGTAGCGATATACGGTATTGGAGAAAAAAACGGACCAGATGCAGTAAATACTGCATCTGGTTTTTTTTTTGAGAATTTAAACTCACTGTTTTTACTAGATACGACTTTTTTGGTTTTACTCTTCTCCCCTAGCCACCGGTGCAGCCTTTTATGCTCTTGTAGGCGCGACCCTATACGAGGCTCTTCCGTCCGAGTCTTGTGTCCCCTCGTGAGGCGATAAGCCCCATCCGAATGAAAGGACGGAAGCTAAACGCTGCGCTTCAGCTTCAGACAAGCAGGCGATGACCGTTTCGTTGTCCGGCTCCAGCATAAGCTCCGCTTCTTGCTTCAGCGCGACGAGTATCCAGCTGTGAATGCCGCGGATCGTGTTGTACTTGATTTGGTAGCCGTTCTTCACAGCTTGCGCGAAGGTGTCCGCGTTCTCGTTCGCCAAAGCGGTTAAAGCGGCGTAATCGAAATGGAACTTGCTTTCATCCGTAGGCAGATTGCCGGCCTGAACTCTGCTAATGAGCTCATCATTGGACCAGTCGTATCCCTTCAGCGACTCCAACATCAGGGCATCCCATTGCGATAATTTCGTATCGGGCTTGAATCTGTCAGCCATTCGTGATCTCTCCTTTGTGCTCCGCATGTGAGCAGCTCGATATGCAAAAGACTGCCCCGGTCATCATCGATAACCGGAGGCAGTCTCTTGCCATTATTAAAAAATTACTTGCTCGCTTTGTAGGCGTTTAGGAATTCTTTCACTTTCGCCGGATCGGCTTTCAGCTCCAGGCCTGTGTCGACAAGCGGGCTAAGCGTGGAAACAGCTTTGAATTTATTGCCGTTGTAGAAAGACAAGATCTCGTCCTGATTGATGGAGTAGAGAACGGCCTTCCTAAGGTCGGCGCTTTCCGCGACAGGGCGGCTTTTCGTATTGAACAGCAAGTAAGAAACAGCGTTGCTCTGTACCGTTTGAAGCCCCAGCTTGCTGTCGCCCTTCACGACGTCGAATTTTGTCTCGGATACGCCGTAGTAGATATGAATCTCGCTGCTGCGAAGCGCGGACAAGCTGCTGTCTGCGTCTTTGATGAAGCGGATCTTAATATTGGCGATATTCGGCTCATGGTCCGTGCCAGTCATATAAGCTGGGTTTTTGTGGAAGATCGCCTCGTAATCGTTTTTGGAGGACAGGATGTAAGGACCGCTCGTATACAATGTATTGTTGTACGCGCTGCCTTCCGTTACCGTGTTTTGGTCGCCGTAAGGAATATCTTTGTTCACGTCGAATTTAGCCACGTCGTACGTATTGATGCTCTCTACCTGTTTCTTGGACACGATGCCTGCCGATTGGTGAGCCAAATAGTTCAGCACTTGAGGGAAAGGCTCTGTCGTCGTAAGCTTAACGACTTGGTATTTGCCCTCTTTGTTGTTCGCTTGCTTCTTGTCCGATACGAGCTCGGATATTTTTGTTCCAAGGCCTTGCTCAAGAGCGGATTTCACGCTGTCGCTGCCGCCGGAGAGCTTAACGGCTTCCAGTGCTGCGGCATCCGTAACCAGCTCCACGTTTTTGATATGCTCGTGAAGAGTGAACGTACGGTGGTCAGGCACGGAGTTTTTGTCCTTCGCGCGGTTCAGCGAGAAGATGACATCGTCAGCACCAACGCGTTCGCCTGTATCTGCTGCTAGCTTGTTTTTGATTTGGGCAAAATTGATATTGTCTCTTAGGATGAAGTAATAGTCGGAATTGCCTTCGGCAATGGCATGATTGTATGACAAGGAGCCTTCCGAAGTGATTTTATCATCATCTGTCAGGTTCACTAACCGAACGTACATATTGGTATTGATAATATTGATGGAGCCGTCGTTGCCTTTGATCGGATCAAGCGACGTCAGCGTTGGCATAGTCGACTGAAGCACTTGCGCATCCTTACCGCGCTTCGCTGTGTCTTTAAAGTCGACGTCTTCCCACGGAAGGGAACGGGACTTCGAGATGCGTACGGAGTCCTTGTTCAGTACGTCCTGGTTCAAAGCCTGTGCTTTAAGCGAGTTGTACAGCGGCACGATATAAGCTTTGTCGAAGACCAGCTTCTGATCGAATTGCTTGTAAGTTTCCGTGTACTTTTCTGGCGTTTGAGCACCGGCGGCATCAATCAAAGTATCGATCTCTGGATCGGCAAGGATGCTGTAGTCTCCGCCTGTCTTGAAAAGCGAGCGAACCGCGTAGTCGGGATTTCCGGTAACGGTAGTCCAGCTGGACAAGGCGATGTCATAATTGCCGGCGTCCTGCTGCGATTTGAAGCTGCCGTAATCGGCCTGTACATTCAATTTAACGTTAAATCCGTTTTTTGCAAGCTGGTCGCGAACGATGTTAAGGTCAGCCTCGTTGGAGCTCATGCCAAGCAGCTCTATGTCCACCGGATTGCTGTCGACGACAGCTTCCGTTCCTTGCGTTGGCGATGGCGATTCCGCCACGTCGTTTTTAGTCGTTAATTTGCAGCCGCTGAGCATAATCGAAAGGCTGATTAGCAACAAAGCGGCGAATTTTCCTTTGTTCTTCATGGTATTCTCCTCCTGGGTTATCGTTATCTTGTATGTTAACTCACATTCAGTTATCGTCCGTTCATGTCTCGCAACGTAGAAGTCGATGGAATATGAATGAGGTTAAAAAAAAGGGATTGAAGCATTAATCCAGCTTCGGATCAAGCGCGTCGCGCAAGCCGTCGCCAAGGAAATTGAACGAGAGCACCAGCGCGATAATCGCAAGTCCCGGATAAACGGCCGTAAAGGCATGCGTCTCGAGATAGGCGCTTCCGAGCTTTAAAATGTTGCCCCATTCTGGAATATGCGGCTCTACTCCGAGCCCCAAATAGCTCAAGCTGCTGGTAGAAATAACCGCGGTGCCAATCGTCAGCGTAGATTTTACGATCATGGGTGCGATGGAGTTGGGTACGATATGCTTGAACAAAATGGTCCGGTCGCTTGCGCCGAACGCCCTGGCGGCCTGTACATATTCCAGAGTGGATACGAGCATGACATTCGCTCTCATCGTCCGGGCATACGTCGGTATCGCGCCTACGCTCAATGCCAAAATCAAATTGACGGTGCTTGCGCCGAATGCCGCAATAATGGCAATGGCAAGCAGAATGCCCGGTATCGCATAGAGGATATCGAGTATTCTCATAATGATGTTGTCCGTGTGCCGCCCGTAATAGCCGGAGACCGCTCCCAGCACGCCCCCGATCAGGACGGGTATGAGCGTTGACAACAGACCGACGGCCAATGAAATGCGTGCTCCGAAGACGATACGCGAGAACAGGTCTCTTCCGAAGTTATCCGTTCCAAGCGGATAGGCCAGCTCAGGAGATTGAAGAAATAAGCTGTAGTTGTTCTCGATCGCAAGCCCGTAATCGAAGGTCAGATAACTGGTTATGGACAACGTGAGCAGGAACAAGATGAAGAGCAGTCCCAGCATGGAAGTCGAGCTTCTCGACAGCCGCTCCACGACCTCCCCCAGCTTGGAACCGGATGTATAGCCCTTATCCCGCAGCTTGGCAATCAGCAATAGTCCAAGGAATAAAGCGAACAAATTGCCGGACACCGAAGTTAAAATAAGAATGCCGGCAACTAATCCCATCCAGCGCGGCATAACCGCTTTCTCCGCGTACTTGGCAACCAGGAGCAAAGCTGCAAGCTGCAGGATCGCGGCAACGATCAGCAGGAACATGCCTATTAGGAAGCCGTTAGCCACATAGGGCTTGAACAGGTTGAGGGCAGACACCGCGAATACGAGCAAGGTCGTAAGCAGCGAGTAAACGGCTAGCGTGTAGGCCGCGCTTTTTTTCTGCTTAATGAGCTGGAATGCAGTAGTTGCAACGAACACGTTCGCGGTTAGAATGCTTAACAGCAGCACATAACCTAGCAACCTTGTGGAACGTCTAATCGCGCCGAACCGGATAAGATCTCTTCGAATGTGCGCCCATACCGCCAGCTCAAGCAGCGCGAAGGCGAAATACGCAATGCTTACGATGAGTACTGCTGGCTTAAATGACCCGTCGCCGGGAACATAACTGTTTAGCAGAAGAACAAGCGCCAGAGCCAGGGATACGATGCCGGCGAAGCTCGCTTGGCCGTATTCTTGGCTTGATTTCAGCCTGAACCTGACTTCTTGCTTGGTGATAGTAGAATTCGTCAAGAGTAGCACCTGCTTTAGTATTGTTTCATTTTCGAACGGATTCTAGGATCAAAAAACGCATACAGCAAATCGACGATAACGTTCACGATCGAAATGGTAATGGCTGTATAGACGACCCCGCCCATCACGCTAGGAATGTCAGGAATGAATTGTTTGTCCACGATATAACTGCCTATACCGCTAATATTGAAAACTTTCTCCGTAACCGCCGCTCCGCCGAGCATACCGCCGAACTGCAGGCCGATGACCGTGATAATCGGGATTAGCGCATTGCCTACGGCATGCTTCCATATCACATGCTTTCGGGCAAGCCCTTTGGCCCTGGCGGTCGTAATGTAATCCTCATGGATGACCTCCAGCGTCGATGAACGTGTCATGCGGGCTACGGCAGCCGTTAGACCAGTACCGAGAACGACGATCGGCATAATCGCGGACAGCCAGTTTTCGGGGTTATACGTTGCAGGCAGCCATGGCAGCTTAATCGAGAAATTCAAAATAAAAATAAGAGCCTGCCAAAAATTCGGGATCGATAATCCGAGCAAGGCAATGAACATAAAGCTATAGTCAAAAAAAGAATTAGGCCTCGTAGCCGAAACAATGCCGATTGGCAGAGCGATTAAAACGGCGATCAGCGTCGAGATAACCGTTAACGTCAGCGTCACCGGAAATTTACTCGCGATAGCTGCGGTCACGTTCTCGTTGCCTGCGAAAGACTTGCCAAGATCGAAAGTAAGGATGCCTTTAAGCGTGTCCCACAGCTGGACAAGATAAGGTTGATCCAGACCGTACAGATGGTTGAACGCTGCGATTTGCTCGGCGGTCGCTGTCTCGCCTAATAGATTAGCCGCTGGATTCATCGGCGATATATATAGGATCGTAAAAACGAGAAACGCAACTCCGAAGATGACGAATATAGCCATCACCAATCGTTCCGCAACGTATTTCAAGTAAGGCATAGAGTAGATTGCCATCAATAGATACATAGGGAAACCGATAATTATCGATAATGCAAAAAAGGCCGGATTCAAGGCTAACGCTTGATATGTATCGCCAAACGAAAACTTCAGTCCGCTCTCGCCGGCAAGCCGTTTCTCCAGCTCATGGCTGAACGTTTCATTGAATTTGATCTCAGCCATCCGACTCGCTTCCAGCTCGGTCTGCTCTGCGCTGACGGTTTGCCCGAAGAAACGGTGCTTGCGGATAAGCTGCTCCTTAGCCTCAAGCACCAGCTTATCCCGGTACCCGGTCGCAAGCAGCTTGTTCCTCGTCTCCTCGGCGATAGCTTTGTAGCCGTACTTGGATTTACGATATTGATGAACGCCATACACGATTACGGATACGGGTGCTCCTAGCAGCAATATGAGCAGACTGTAGGCCGGATGTAGTAACATTTTGCGGTAGATGGCGGCAATATGATCAACAAAGCCATTACCCGTTGCAGTTGCATGCCCTTTCAAGCTAGTCCGCTTCCTTTCATTCTAGTAATTTTAAATTGCATTATCCCGATCAATATAGTAGATTTTATTTTAAGTATTGGAATATGTCAATAACTTATAAATTGTCCACTTACTTTTTTTCATTATACATGATATAAGGAGTATGAAGTAAAAACAAGCATTATACTCATTTAAAATTATTGGAAAACCACAGAATTGCAGGTGCATATATGGATATATTATTGCAAGTTAACGATTTATCTGTTTCTTTTTTTACACGTGACAAAGAAATAGAAGCAGTCCGTCATGTCAGCTTTGAAGTCCGTAAAGGCGAGACACTGGGAATCGTAGGCGAATCCGGAAGCGGCAAAAGCGTTACCGCTCGTACGATTATGAGACTCCTGCCCTCTCCTCCTTCCATGGTGAAAAACGGCGAGGTGCTTTTTCAGGGCCAAAACCTTGCCTTTAAAACCGACAAAGAAATGGAGGCCATACGCGGAAGGGATATCGGGATGATCTTTCAAGATCCCATGTCCTCCCTTAATCCGACGATGCGAATCGGCAATCAAATTGAAGAAAGCTTGATCAAGCATCGAAAGCTGGACAAGAAGCAAGCCCGGACGGAAGCGATTGAGATGCTGAAGCTCGTAGGCATTCCGAACAGCGAAGCCCGCTATCATCAGTATCCTCATGAATTCTCTGGCGGGATGCGTCAGCGGGTCATGATCGCTATTGCGTTAGCGTGCCGCCCATCGCTGCTTATTGCGGACGAGCCGACAACGTCACTTGACGTTACCATACAAACACAGATTCTTAACCAGATGAAGGATATTCAGAAGCAGCTCGGTACCTCCATCATTTTAATTACGCATGACCTCGGTGTCGTGGCCGGCATGTGCGACCGCGTCGTCGTGATGAAGGACGGGGAAATCGTCGAGACGGGGTCAACGGAGCAAATTTTTGCAAATCCGCAGCATCCATACACCGTTAAGCTTCTCAACGCATTGCCGCGCCTCGACGAGAAGAAAAAACCGAAGACCGTGCCTGCTATCGTTCAGCGGGAAGAAGGTGTGCCTCTGCTGCAGGTTCGCGCCTTGAAGCAATATTTTGACATGGGAAAAGGACAGATTGTTAAGGCGGTTAATGATATCAGCTTCGATATACAGGCAGGCGAGACGCTTGGCGTGGTAGGTGAATCGGGCAGCGGCAAGACGACGACCGGCCGCTCGATTCTCCGCTTAAATGAAGCGACGGGCGGCGAGGTGCTCTTCAAAGGCATTCCGCTCCAGCAATTAACCCGCTCGGAGATGAAGACGATAAGACGGCATATGGGTATCATCTTCCAAGACCCGTACGCATCCCTGAATCCAAGACTCCGCATCATTGATATTATTGGCGAGGCGCTTGACGTGCATGAAATAACGACCACCAAGCGGGAGCGTCAGAGGCGTGTCGAGGAGCTGCTGGAGATGGTTGGGCTAGACCCGTCTCATGCCATGCGGTACCCGCATGAATTTTCCGGCGGACAGCGACAGCGGATTGGCATTGCGCGAACGCTGGCCGTGGAGCCGGAATTTATCGTATGCGACGAGCCGTTGTCCGCCCTCGACGTGTCGATTCAAGCCCAGATCGTGAAGCTGCTGGAGGAGCTCCAGCAAAGGCTCGGCCTGACGTACCTGTTCATCGCCCATGATCTATCTATGGTGAAGCATATTAGCGACCGCGTCGCGGTGATGTACAAAGGGAAGATCGTCGAGCTGGCCGAAAGCGAGGAGCTTTACGCCAACCCGATCCATGCCTATACGAAGTCGTTGCTGGCAGCCATTCCGGTACCCGATCCCAAGGTTGAATCGCAGAAGAAGCTAGTGCCCCATGAGGAAGCTTCCAAAGCTGATCCCTATGGTCTCGAACACTCCGAATTCGTGGAAGTGAGAAAGGGGCACTGGGTAGCCGTTGCAACCGGCTAAGCAGGCAATTCTATTTAGAGCAAAAAAGAACCGAGACCCGCAAGATGTACTCCATCTTGCGGGTCTCGGTTTTATATAGGTGGGCTATGAAGCTACAACCACCATTACTCTCACCCAAGGCTAGTAACCAGATGCGATGTATTCAAATCTTGCATACTGCAATACACCTTTCGGCTCGCACTCTTCCCCCACCGCAACCGGATTCCCCTCATCAGAACTCCAATCACTCCAGCTGGCAACTAACTTTGCAATTGACCCAGAGCACTTCTAAATCGCCCAATGATACCATCCCCAAATAAAGCATCACCGCGATTACTTCTTCAGCAGAAGATACAGGAAGTAAGGTCCTCCTATGATCGCGACCATAATGCCAGCTGGAATGCCTGCCGGATCGACGAGATTACGCCCAACGGTATCGGCGAACAGTAGCAGCCAACCTCCCATCAGGACAGCGAGAGGGACGAAATATTGGTGGCGGCGCCCTACGATCGCCTTGGCGATATGGGGAGCCATCAGGCCTACGAATGCAATTCCCCCCGTGACGGATACCGCCGCAGCGGCAAGTGCAACGGCACTCCCGAGCAACAACAGCCGGTCCCGGTTGATGGAGACGCCCGCCCCCACGGCAACCACATCGTCCATTGCCAGCAGGTTAAGGGCGTTCGACTTGTATAGCGTGTAAGGAAGCAGGATCGCAAGCCACGGCAGCAGCGACCATACGAATGGCCAATCCGCTCCCCAAATGTTGCCCGCCAACCATTTCGCAATAAAATCGACCTTCCTGTAATCGGCCGAGGAGATCAGGACAATCATCAAGCCGGACAATGCCAGCGCGAAGCCTATTCCGACGAGTACGAGCTTAACAGGCTGCAGCCCTGTTGTTCTGGAATAAGAGAACAAGTAGATTAAAGCGGCCGTCGCCAGCGCTCCTCCGAACGCGACAAGCGGAAGCACATAAGCGAACGTCTGTGGATCGAGTGGAAAATAAAGAAAAAATGCCGAAATCGCCACGCCGGCTCCCGCGTTAATGCCGATGATGCCGGGATCGGCCAAGTCGTTCCGCGTAATACCTTGTAGGATTGCCCCCGACAGAGCCAGCGCCATGCCAGCCAACAACGTCACGGCAATACGCGGCATACGGATAGAGAACAACACGAGATTTTCCTTAGTCGTGCCATGTCCAAGCAGCGCCTGGAATAACCGTTCGAAGGAAACCGAACCGGAGCCGATGCTTATTCCAACAACGATCGTCACGGCTATGAGCAGCAGCATGGCAATGAAGACGACAACTTGCTTTTGCACCTTCGCGTTCTTCAACATCATAGCGACTTCACTCCTTTACGCACGACGAATAAGAAGAACGGGAGTCCGAGCACCGCCATAATTGCCACGACCGGCGTCTCGAACGGCGCATTGAGCGTTCGGCCAAGAGTATCCGCCATTAGCATGAAAGTCGCTCCCCAAATGGCCGACATCGGAATGAGCGCGCGATAATCGGTCCCAAACAGTGCTCTTACCATGTGAGGAATCATCAACCCAATGAATGCCATGTTTCCAACGAGCGCGACGGCCGCACCGGCCAGCAATATAATTAGAATGTAAAATATAGCCTTCACGTATGCCGTTCGAAGCCCCAAGCCGACGGCGGCTTCTTCGTTCAAGCTTAAAATCGTGAGCTGCTTAGACAAAACCATAGCAACAAGAAGGGAACCGACGATGATGGGGCTAATCGCTTGAATCTGCCCCCACGTCGTGCCGATCAGCCCACCCGCTGTCCACATCGTCACGTCTTTGGACGTTTTGAACAAGAGACCGATTCCATCCGATATGGCATACAGAAATGCAGACACCGCCGAGCCGGCCAGCACGATCCGAAACGGAGACAAGCCGCCTTTCTTTACCGCTCCGATGCCGATTACGAGAAACATGCCAAGCGCAGCTCCGACGAAGCAGACGAGCATGATGCCGTAATAATCCATCGCTGGCAACAAAGCAACCGCGAGAGAGAGCGCCGCTTTCGCTCCCGCGGTTAGTCCGAGAAGCCCGGGGTCGGCTAGCGGATTGCGCGTCAAACCTTGCATGATTGCGCCAGCTACCGCAAGTGCAGCGCCGACAAGCACGGCCGCCACTTCCCTCGGGTAACGGATTTCCCGGAGCATCGCGATTTTATCGTCCCCGCCTTGGTTAGTAAAGACAAACCAAAGCTCGCGCAAGGAAACATCCTTCGCGCCGAGCAGCATAGCGAGCGAGAACATGACCCCGAGCGCTGCCAAGCTGACTACGAATTTGATAGCAAAAGACTTGGGATGCCGACTGACAAGCATGTTGCACCTCCTCCTTCAAGGTCGTAACGGGCAAGAAGAAGACCGAGATAGCCTCTATTTTCACTGAGGTATCTCGGCCTTCTCTACCTGCCCATGCGTTACGTGAATGATTATTGCAGGAAACCCTCTTTGAAGATATTTAGCAAATATTCGAGTGTCGTCGGGTCGCTGTAAGTAGCAGCTTCCGTGTCAATCTCGATGACATGATTGTTTTGGACAGCGGGGATTTTCTTCCAAGTATCCGACTCCATGAAGGAATTGTCTCCCGTTGCGCTTCTGCTGAGAACGAGATAATCGCCGGCATAGTCGCTGAGAACTTCAGTGGAGAGCGTATAGTAGCCTGGTCCGAGAGCGTCCGTTTTGACTTTCTCCGGCATGTTCAGACCCATTGCCTGAAACAGCAGCTCGGTTCCGCGCGCCCAGTTGTTGCCGAACACGTAGAAGTTTTTGGAGTCGGTTTCGAAGACCGATACTGTCGCGTTCTCGCCGATCTTCGCTTTGATTTCTTGGCCGATTGCTTCAGCGCGTTGTGTGAAATCATCAATCCAAGCTTTTGCTTCCTGCTCTTTATTCAGCAGCTTGCCGATTTCGAGCTGCTGCGCCAAGTAGTCCAGCTTGCCCCACGTATAGGCGACAGTAGGCGCGATCTCCTTCAGCTTATCAATATTTTTGCTGTTTGCATCGGTGATGATTAGATCCGGTTCTACCTCGACAATCTTCTCGAGATTGTCTTCGGATATAACTTCTACCCCAGACAGCTTCTCTGTGAAGAGCGGATTCTTGTTCGTCCACTCATCTACACCGACGAGCATTCCGTCTAGCGAAAGGACGTTCGGCGCGTTCGTTAGAGCAACAATACGCTTCGGACTTGCCGGCACTTCTACTGGACCGAGCTCGGATTGATACGTAATCGTGCCTGTATTGGCTGCAGGCTCAGTGGCTGCCGGTTCGCTCGCTCCCGGGCTGGCGCTTGGAGACGATGCTTCATTGGTCGAGGCATTGTTTCCGCAAGCGCTGACGAAAATAACAGACAACATAAGAAAGATGGACAGAAGAAATTTTTTATTCATTCTCAAACCCCTTTTATTGATATTGATTCTCAATTTCACTCGAAAATTATTATATCTATCTATAAGCATGCTGTCAACGAAATAAATCGATGTATTTTCTTGAAGACGTTCCGCTATAGAGCTCCCCCTCCCCTCCCCCGTACTTTGAGTACATCTAGCGCATCCAGCAACCAGTTGCCCGCGAAGCGTTCAGTTCAGATCAAGCGAAGCCTTGTGTTCGCCTTCATCTATGAGGGTGTGACGAATACAAACCTGCCACAAATTTCAGTGACAGGTTTGTTTTTAGGATATATGCAGCAGCAGAATGCCAAAGTAACGTTAATTGAATAATCACTATTTCCTCAGTCGCTCTTCCTATTTGCTTCCAGTTCATTCATTAGTTTCAGCATTTAATAAGATCTGTCCATTTGCATAAACAATATCCGATATATAATCGGTTCTCTCCGTGGAAAAATTAGCAAAGTCCGCCATGTTTGAGATGACCGCCGCATATAGGGACAGACTGCCGTCATGATTATCCACGAGGATCATATCCTCATTAAAATGTGTGTATGGTAAAGTTATAATTTCTTTGGCTGCCGGACTAAAATAAGCCACATGAGAACGATGAAGGCCGGAGCCCCATGAATATGTAAAATACAATTCCGATTTCCCGTCACTGTCCATATCGGCTAGAGCCATGCTAGTTACGCCAAGGCCGCCGAACCACTCACCGAGCGGATATACCTCTCCCTCAAATAGCAAATATGATGCGGAGGATTTGTCATATTTGAAAATTGTATAATCAGAGTTTTCTTTAATAGATTCCGGTGTGATGTTATAGCACTTGTCTGATTCATAGACTGATTTGAAATCCTTATGCAAAGCTAGAAAAGCATCGACACCGTCTTGAGTTCCCACGATAGCAGCATTTTCAAGCATTCCCTCATCAAGCTTCGAAATTTTATAAATACTCCAAATATATTCGCTCTTTAGGGTATTGACGTTATCCTTGTGCATTTTCGCGAGCCATACCTCATTGTCCAGCAGATAAAGACGATAACCAGGATCAACGGCCGAATGATTAAGTACGTACTGATAGCGTTCCTTATATCCGGAAATATCAGGAACATTCATGCTAGGCATCATAAAGCTTTCTTTAAAACTCTGCTCATCTAAAGCTTTCCGTTCATAGACAGCCGCCATTTTCTGTTGATTGCCGGCTTCGTCGGTTATGATAAGCGAGTTTTCGGTAAATGTGTAGTACTCCTTAAATCCTTCAAAGGCCCTAAACGAGCTCAGTAGATTCATATACACCTGATCCTCAAAGCGATAGCTGCCGTACGGCTCTCCAGCCTCTTCCAATACCCCATTCACGATTGGATTCGTGGCACAGACGGCAACAGTTAGTATACAGGCAGCGGCAGAGAAGGCAATCACCCGTTTTTTCGGCGCTCTAAACCGAAGGATATTTTTTACGCGCTCCCGGATGCCCGTCTCTCCGAAGGCCAGCGGGCTTGCTGATGGAAAGCGGCGGTTTGCCGCAAAGGAGAGCAAAGACGTGCAATATTCCTTCACGATGCCCGAACCGGCCTCCGACAGCACCTTTTCATCGCAGCTCATCTCCATGTCTTTTGCCATCAATGCGAAGGCAAGCCACGCAAGTGGATTAAACCAGTGAAAGGCAAGAACTACGAAGGCGAGCGGCTTGATTAAGTGATCTTTTCTTTTTAAATGATAGGCCTCATGCTTCAGGATGTAGACGCGTTCCTGCTCCCGAAGCCCAAAGGGGATATAAATTCGCGGCTTGATAAAACCAAGAATAAACGGTGATCGAATGCTGTCGGACTCAAAAATATGGTTATCCAGACGGACTGCTGTGACCATGCGACGTTTCAAGCATAAGTAGGACACGATGCCGTAAATAAGCAATGCAGCGACGCCTGAACACCACAAGATTGTACCGATCTGAATCCATATTTGCAGAGGATTCGCGCTAGCAGCCGGGGTAGCCCGAGGCAGGCTGTCGCTAATCATGACGTTCATGGTCGGTATGCCCACCGTCATCCCCGGATTGTTCATATAGCCGATATCCGCAGGGACATAGCTCAGCGCCGCTTCGCCGCTCTTTTGTGCTGCGGTCATATCAAAGGGTGGAGCATTAAAGATACTGAACTCCGAAGAAATGGACACTGGACATACAAGGCGGAACAGAACAATAGCCCACAACAAATAGGAATATTTCTTCGGAGCTCGTTTCAGCAGCAGACGGATGAGAAGCACGGCGACGATCACATAAGTTGCTGTGAGGGTCATATTGAGTATTTTTAGAAACAACGTTTCCATATACTCACCCCTCCTTATGTTCGTCAATCAGGCGCTTTAGCTCATCAGCTTCCTTATTGGAGAGTGCTTTATTGCCAAAAAAAGATACAAGAAACTGGGGCAGCGAGCCCTCGAAGGTCCGCTCGATAAAATGTTCACTCTCATAAGCCTGTATCTGCTCCTTTGGGATAATGGAGCTTACAATTGTATCCTCATTTTTTAGAAGTCCTTTTTCACACATTTTCCGAAGCACAGTATAGGTGGTGGGCTTTTTCCAGCCAAGTTTTTCTGAACATAGAGTTACCAGCCTTCCCGACGCCACCGGCTCACTCTCCCACACGACAAGCATAAAGCGATAATCACTTTCACATAGCTTCAAGTTGCTCATCATAACCTCCCCTATCTGGTTTAGAGCTATAAACCAATATAACGAGTTTATAACTATAAACCTGAACAGTCAATGAAAATAGGAGAGCAAGGTTAAAGCAATTCTTCAACCGACACCAGGTACAACAAATTGCCTTCACTGAACAGCACACGATTCTCTCGAAAATCTTGTGTTAGCGGTACAAGCGGATCGGCTTTTTCATTCAGAAAACGGATACTGTGCCCTGCGGACAAGCTCCCCGGTTTTTCATTTTTCTTGAGAATATAGGTTCCGCTTTTTCCGTAACCGCCCTCAAACAAAAAGTGATATCCATCTGTACAAAACCCCGAAGAGCCAGAAATCTCAGGATTCATAAAGGTGACATTGGGCTGCGCGAGTCCGCCTGAAATGCAGCCCAGCAAAAAGTCCGTATAATAATAAAACCAAACCTCCTCTTCATTAACTGCATTCAACGCATAACAATCGGCAATATCCGACACTTGATCTTCATATAATTTGTTGCCATGCTCATCCCAAGCCAGAAGGCCCTGCGTGCCGATCGGCTTACCCCAACCATTGTTTCCGAACACGCCTTCGTCGAAGTAACTGGTCCAGATGGTCCATTTCTCAGTCACCTGCACACTCTGAATACCATCTCCAAGCAGAAATTCTCGAATCGTATTTCCTTTAAAGTCACATACTTTAGCGTTCAGATCATACTTGCCTACACCATAATAAGAACAGCGCGCTCCGACTAACAGTAGATGTTTATGAAGCGGCTGGACAAAATGATAATTGAAATGCTGATCCCCAATCACCACTTCATCAATATAATTTTCGTCTACGAGTAATACCTTGTAGGTATACGTTTTCTTAAGAACCGTTGGGACGAACATGCCTCGTTCCCGCACTGGGATTTGGTTAATGAGCAAGACATACATACAGCCATCTGAACCAATTTGCACCGAGACGATCTCGAAACCCTCCGTATACGCAGAAATATCGGCAAAAGGTTGAAGCGCCACCGCTTTAATAAACATGCAGGGTTCCCCGTGAATCTACCACCTTATGTCCATTAAATCTGAACATGAAATCGTATTCTTGTATATAAACTATTCCTAGCATATCTGTAAAAGTTACACGCAAGACTTGTCTAACTTCCTCGCTCTTGATGTCGTGCTGAACTCCTGGTACTACAATAAAAAACAAACTAGTATTATTGGGCTGGATAAAAAAAGAGGACATGTCTTTACTATTTCCTTTTGAAATTGAAATACCATCCTTATATTCACCAAACGACTCAATCATAACCTGTACTGCTGGACCAAAACGAAGACATGCCGTTATATTTTTCAATAGAAACTGACAAAAAAGTATCCCAACATTATAATTGTATAATATATCCTATAGCGGCACTGACCAGGAGGACGGCATGCAATTTCAACCAGTGTATTATGATGGGAAATTATTTCTACCGGAGATCGAATTAAATATGACATCGAACCAATCGATTGGCATTATAACGGACTTGAAGCGAAAGCAGTTTTTAATGAATCAATTAGTGGAGCATTCCCACTATTATATATTTCGAGCTCAACAAAACGAGTATATGCGTTTAACGGTGGAAGAGCTCATCGCTTTTCTAATCAAAGTAACGGAGAGGAATGACCGTGTCGCTTCGTTAATGGATTATTTCGATTTAAAAGAAGAACGGAAGGTAAGAATCAAGGATCTCAGCTCATCGAAAAGGATGTATGTGACATTGCTGCGTGTCTTTTTTGCGCATCAGCCTACTCTTGTACTGGAGGAACCCTATTTTTACTTGGAAGAGCAAGATCGTCGTCAATTTAAACGGATTTTAGATGACCTTTCGAAAGAAAAACAGATTTTAATTTTAACTTCGAATTTAGAGGATGCCCTTATTTCCTGTGATGAAATTTATCGATTGAACGAGTTCGGATTTCATCAATTGGATATTCGGGACTCAGAAGAGAATAAGCAGGAAGTGCAGGAACAAGATCGAGCCAATATAACCCTGCAGAAGATTTCTACTAAAAGAAATGATAAAGTGATTTTATTTAATCCTCCTGAAATCGATTTTATAGAAAGTATAAATGGTTCGGTCCTTGTTCATGTGGGTGGACAAAATTATGACTGTGCTTTGACGCTAACCGAGCTCGAGAAGAGATTGTTAAATTTCGGGTTTTATAGGTGCCATCGATCATACATCGTTAATCTGCAAAAAGTTAGAGAGATTATTACATGGACGAAGAATAGCTACAGCTTGCGATTAAATACAGATAAAGATGCCGTGGTTCCGTTATCTCGTTCAAAATTGCATGAATTAAAAGCACTCCTTAACATTTAATTTCCGGAGTAATGCTGAACCAATCAAGCATTTGATGATACCATTCAGGCGATAACAGCTACATTTCGGCGGGTTTTGATGGCTGCAAGCATGTAATCTATATATATTTAAGTCATCAATTCTAAGGAAGTGGTATTTGTGGATGTTATACAAGTAGAACGTATTCGAAAGAGATTTGGAAATAAGGATGCGTTAGCAGATGTGTCTTTTTCAATTCCGAAAGGTGAAATTTTTGGTTTCCTGGGTCCAAGTGGTTCAGGAAAAACAACATTAATCAAGATTTTAACGGCGCAGTTAAATCCGACAAGTGGACAGGCAAGTGTATTCAACCAGCCAGCGGAGATGATGCAGCAGTCTGAACAGAAGATGCGCTTTGGCATTTTGACGGATAACAGTGGTCTATATGAGAGATTATCAATTGAAGAGAATCTGGAGCTGTATCGCAAGTTATATGATCTTCCTAGATCTTCGATCGATAAGGTGCTGCAGTTTGTAAATTTAAGCGGAGAGCGCAAAAAGAAAGTCATTCTCTTATCGAGAGGGATGCGTCAGCGTGTCATGTTGGCATGCGCGATTATCCATGAGCCAGAATTATTATTTTTAGATGAACCTACTTCGGCTTTAGATCCAGTAAACTCAGCACATATTTATAAAGGATTACGCTATTTAAATGAGAATGGAACAACGATTTTTTTAACTACACATGATATGGCTGAGGCAGAATTGATATGTAACCGTGTAGCGATTCTGTATCAAGGACAAATTCAAACAATCGGCTCACCAAGGGAACTAAAAAAACAGCATCGGGAAAACGTAGTTTGTGTTGACTTAATTAATGGGGAAGCATACGAGCTCCCGATCTGTGAGGAAACAGCTGATCAAATAGCTGATTGGATGAAACGAGGGTTCATTGATCGAATAGAAACGAAAGAGCCAAGTCTGGGTGATATCTTTATTAAAATGACAGGAAGTGAGTTACTATGAGTATCTCATTAAATCGTGTCCGGGCGATATTTGTGAAGGATTATAAAGAGTTTTCACGCAATTATGCGGTCTCCATTATGTTGATTTTCCCAATTATTCTCGCACTTCTTTTTCGGGAGGCAGGTTCGTCTTTGCCTGGAGCCAGCGGTTTTCTTTTTAATACTTCGTTTGTAATACTAACATGTTTCGCACAAGCATGTTTGATTGCGGAAGAAAAGGAGCGTAACACTTTACGGTCGTTAATGATGACTCCGGCCACGGCCATGGATGTCCTAATCGGTAAAAGTTCTTTAGTCTTTGTAATGTCTGCTGTTGTTCTGACTATTGCTACGTTTATATTTGGCTATGTGCCAGCTAGTATATGGGCGTTTGTGCCAACAATCATTCTTTCGATTATTCTCTATACAGCAGCCGGGACGATATGTGGTTTATTCTCCAAGACGTTGCTTGAAGCATCATTATCTATACTTCCTGTGGCGTTCGTATTCATGGGGGCACCTTGGGGAGCGTTACTGGTGAAGGATTATCCGGTCTTCAAAGTGCTGGATTACATGCCAAGCAGTCAGCTTATGCATTTGCTAGATATAAGCAATTCAGGCTTTACGACAGGAGATTTATTAAAACCCCTCCTCATTACTTTTGTATGGACGGTTGTATTAACCATTGTGTCTGTTGTTTTGTATCGACGACGGTTAAAGGATGAGTAGGAAAAAATTACAAAAGAACGGCTGCACCTACTTCGTCTTTTATTCCAAATCTTGCTATTTTTATAGAGTTTGATTATACTCTAGCCACTATAGAATCGCGTATTTCTACCGAGGAGGGACCAATTCCGATGAATTTAGCCGTCAAGTTGATGCAAAAATTCAAAGACCGCGATACCCAGAATAAGCTGAAAGTCTATCAGGACAAAGTGGAGCTCATCAGGAAACGGAATTTGGAAGCATGGGACGATGGGCAGCTTCAAGCGGAATCCCTCCGGCTGCAAAAAGAAGCAAAATCGGGTACGCCTTTGGATGAGCTGCTTGTCGATGCTTATGCGTTAGTCTGCGAGGCAGCGAAGAGAAAGCTCGGATTACAGCCTTACGATGTCCAGATCATGGCTGCCATCGCTCTGCACGAGAGAGTTGTGATCGAGCAGCATACCGGTGAAGGAAAAACACTCTCTGCTGTTATGCCTGCTTATCTAAATGCGCTGACCGGCGAAGGCGTTCATGTGCTGACTTTTAACGATTATTTGGCAAATCGAGATGCGGAGTGGATGGGCCCGATCTATCGTTTCCTTGGGTTAACAGTAAACTCGGTTCAAGCGGGTTTGAGCCTGTTTGAGAAACGGGAAGCGTACGCCAAGGATATAACTTATGTTACGGCTAAAGAGGCGGGATTCGATTATTTGCGCGACACGATCGCACTAAACGAAGCCGATACCGTGCATCGTCCTTTCCACTACGTCATCGTCGACGAAGCGGATTCACTGCTTCTCGACGAAGCGCGGGTGCCGCTAGTCATCACCGACGAGTCGGGCTCTTCCAGCGACGATCGCATTCGTTTCGCAGAAGTGGCTCGGCAGCTTGAGCAAGCAGAGCATTACGACTTCGATGAGTTCCAGCGGAACGTGTACTTGAATGAAGCAGGCTCAGCGAAAGCGGAGACACTGCTGGGATGCGGCAATCTGTACGATAGCCATAACAGTCATTTGTTAACGTCATTGAATTGCGCGCTGCATGTGGAATCGTTATTAAAAAAAGACGTTGATTACATCGTCCGGGACGGTAAAATCGAGCTGATCGAAGAATATACCGGACGCGTGGCGGAGAACAGGTATTTGCCGGACGGGCTGCAAGCCGCGCTTGCGGCCAAAGAAGGACTGCAGTCGAAAGCTGGCGGGAAAATTCTCGGGATGATCACCCTTCAACACTTCATTAGTCTGTATCCGAAGATTTGCGGAATGACGGCCACCGCGCACGTTTCCGCAATGGAATTCGAAGATATTTATGCGCTGCAGGTCGTGCAAATTCCGCCGAACCGGCCAAAAATACGGATCGACCATCCGCACCGGATTTATACCCATAAAGAAGCCAAACTTAAGGCGCTTGTACAAGAAATCTTGTCCGTCCATACAACGGGACGTCCGATTCTCGTCGGTACGTCAAGCGTCGAGGAGTCATACACGCTGGCGGAGGAGCTAGAGGTTGCCGGCGTACCTTGCCATGTTCTGAATGCGAAGAACGACGCAAAAGAAGCAGAGATCATCGCCAAAGCGGGCGAAATCGGCGCCGTGACGGTGTCTACGAATATGGCGGGACGCGGCGTCGACATTCGGCTCGGCGGCGGTGACCTCGCGCAAGCAGAAGCTGTCGCCAAGCTGGGTGGGTTGTATGTGATTGGTACACATGTAAACGAAAGCGTTCGGATCGACGACCAGCTGCGCGGGCGTTCTGGCCGCCAAGGTGACCCGGGCGCTTCCGTATTTTTCGTAAGCTTGGAGGACGAGTTGATGCTTCAGTTCGGCATCAATAAAGCGATTCGCGCTCCTAGACAGGATGAGGCTCTCGAAGAGTCGGTGCTCCGCAGCAAAATTACGCATATTCAGCGCGTTATTATGGGCCAAAACTTCCATATCCGCCAGGAACTGAACAGTTATTCGGATATGGTGGAGGATCAGAGGCGAATTTTATACGCGGATAGACTCGGAATTTTGAAAGGCGAGAAGCCGATGAGCCCTTCGGAGCAGCGGGTACGGCTTTTTTATATCGACGAGTTCTGGGCTGACCATCTTGCATACGTTTCTTACATTCGCGAAGGCATCCACTTGGAGAGCCTTGTCAGCGGCAATCCGATCGACGAATTTCATGCACAAATCACCCAAGCATACGAGCAAATTCCAGCTAAAATAAATAGCGAGTCAGCGAATATGCTTGTAAGGCTCGGAGGTTCGAATGATCCGGCGAAGTGGGAAGAGTTCGGTCTGAAGAGCCCTACTTCCACTCGAACTTATATAATCAACGATCAATACCTCCAGAATAAGCGCGGCTCATGGTCCGCAATGACTGTATTTGCTTTTGGGATTCGCAAGATTTTGAGGCCGATATTCAAACTATCAGAATTTTGATGCAGCGTAGCTTTTTAAATGGTGATCGCTGTCGCCCATTTGCTGTACGAAATAATGGCTACTTCTCGACAATATCTGAATACCCACTCGACGATTACAACACTTGACTAATTTTAACAAAGCTATTTATCTGCTACCTTGTCCGCTTGGATTTCTTAATATTAAATCAGAATACTAAACTGATCTCGCCGCCAAAGCTTTGGCGGCTTTTTTGCATCCATTTTGAGAGGAGCACTTCATATGCCCACGGCAACAGCAACACGCAAACGGTTGACTTCCGCCGTAATCACCTTAAATCTCCATTTTGTTGACTCCATGTTGAATGAATACTTTTGGCTGTTGAGTTGTTGACTTGGCTTGATCGATTCCATGTAGCACCCCACCCATAAAGGCTGGCAACCGCTTCAAGAACGGGAACTTTCGGCCTTCTTTGTTTGCATTCATGGCGCTAAACGATGTGTGAAAGCCCAAAGAGTGGCACGCGACCCACACCCAATCCGGGATTCCCTGAAAATGTTTACATAACATGGACGTTGAATCCGCGTTAGACCACCTCATTATCTAACATCTTAATACTAAAACATAAGTTAGAATTTTTGTTCTCTTGCCCCTTCAACAATCTCATAGTAAAATCTAGTAATAGATGATTACACATATTGTTAAAAAAGTGAGGGGCTAATATGTCGCAAAGTAAGAAACCTATTAAAGTAACGGAATCGGTGGATAAACCAATTGTTACTCCACCTGTTAAGAGGAAATAACCAATGAATCCAAATAAAACAAGTAGGCCATACGGCGAAGAGCGGTCTGTTGATAAGCCTACAATTTCACCGCCACCTCCAAAAAAGTAATTACTTTTTCTTTTTACCACGTGGGGGAAATATCTCTTCTGCTTCAGTCCCCCAATGCCTTTTTAGAGCCTCCACAGCAATTTCAACATTAAAGATTTTGACATACGACCCAGATTTCATATCATAAAATTGACCTTCAATCGGAATCTTATTATCCTCAATAAATTCAGCATTCAAATCAGATAAATGTTTAATATACAGGTGGCGTTCGGGCTCAAAAGGTCGGGACGCTTTTTCAATACATCCATAAATAACTGGTCCTTCCTTTTTATCAATTCTGCCTACCTCAACAATTTGCACTTCGTTCATTAAAAAAATTTCGTCCCATACCGAAGTATTTTTCGACAATTTTGCTAGGCCGCGACTAGAACGAACTTTATTAACGAGCCTCCCAAAGACCTGAAAATGCATCCACCTGCACCAAACATAGCCGATAAGAAAACTGATTATCGTACTAGCTGCCATATATGCTATCAAATAACTAATGCTGTCTGATGCATCTTGTAATTGTCTTAATGTCCATATCTTTTTAAATGTAGCTATGATATCTGAAAAAGGATAGAATTCGTTATAGATAACTAACCAATTCAGCACAAAAATACTTGTGGTCGATACAGGAAACCACAAAAGTATTGTTATCGCTGTGAATTCAGCTGGTGTATGCTTCACAACTGGATTAACACCAAAATACTGTACCCAAATGTATAACATTAATCCTGGCAAAAGAAAGATTATCGTCCCAATTATATTGTCCACTGAGCCACCCCATTCTATTTCAAACATTTTTTATCTAATAATATACAATAATAGACCAAATGCAGGAAATTACTATATTGCAATCGAATTATGTAGAAATAAGTTGAATAAACTTTTCGGAAAAGGATGACCTCATTTTGATTATCCCAATTATCAATCGCGAAGCTGGCGATAAAAATAAAGGTTCTAGACTACAAAAACTCCGCGCTATTTATCACATATTGGAAAATATGTCTGATTCCAAAAATGTCGCTATTTATGCCGCTACGGAATTATACGATGATGTTTATCTTAAGAAAATTAAAACAGACGGGACAAGTAACATCACTATTGAGGGAGACAAGAACTACAATCCCGATAGTTCATTTACCCTTCATTCCGAAGAAGTTAAAAATTCCATTATTATTCTGATTGACTGTTGGATGGAAAACCGTATGAGTGACAGTATTCTTTTTTGCTTTTACACAAACGCCAAGTACGGAAAAGAGAAGACTCTGCCAGGAACCCCACATAATACACTTCCTAAAAAGGCTATTCTGAAGCAACTAAAAGAGAATGATTTTAGCGACTCTACATTACTGCCATACATTAAAAAAGTCATCCTTGAGTATTATGAACAAGCTTACAAAAAGCATTTTAAAAAGACAGGGAACACCGGTTATTTAGAATCTATCAAAAAATGGTCAGACAAGATGTGGAAAGACTTCTTAAATCGAATTGATTGGCAATTCGAGAGAGAAAATCATATGGATTTGGAGAAAATTCTACTTACAAAAATCCAAACGTGCAACCCTTTCCCCTCTTCGGATATAAGTGGGAACGAGCAAAGTATTCTTGCTTTACTTGTAGATGAACTGGATAAAAGACAAGATCATACCGATTTTCTTGCTCGACTATTACAAAAAGCCGAAGTAGAAAATGCTTATCTGAAAGCAATAAGATATGTAAAGAAGAAACGGGACCCCGTTCATCAGTTGTGGGGGAAAATACCTTCACCTGTTGACAAGCGTGGATTACCTGGAAAAATAGAATCAATATGCGCAGATTACGACCCAGATGATGTAGAAATCCTTGCAAGAAGATCGTGTGAAGCGGCAAGCGAGTTGGAAGAATTAACGACAGAAGAAAGCAGTACCTATAAATATCGAGTTTATATGGCTTGCAAGGAAATCATTAAGAAAATCGTTCGAAAGAACACAAATGAACCGATTACCTCTGAAATCATTGATGAGTGGATTGAAGAACTGGTTACACATACAAACGGTACGTTTATTGAACGAAGTAAAGATTATCAATATGGATTGACGAACAGGGAGAGTTTAAAGAACACGGTATTGTATTTAATTGATTTATGCTACTTAGCATTTGACGAAGGTGAGAAAAATGGAACCGCAAACGGATAATATAAAAAAACGAATCATGTTCAGTAAAGACGATGATTTTAACTTTATCTCATATAACATCTTAGTGTTCTTGCAGACACTCGGCTTTTGCCAAGAAACCAACAGGTTTCAAGACATCACAAAACTAGCTTATATCGGACCTTTTATTTCTGATGGGGACTTGTTGGATATCCTGGTACGATATCAAACCGGAGAAATCCCCAATCTTGACGAGCGCAATGTCCTTAGTGAGGTTTATATCAAGAACCGCTTACGAGTGAAGTGGATATATGCCATTCTATTCGCATTAGAGCGACAAGGTATCGTCCAATTACAAAAGAACGAAAAGCGGAATTGCATTGACGTTTGGCTCGTATCAAATTGGTTATCAGAAAATGATAATCAATCCTTATTTCTATATGAAGCCCAGAACGCATTACAATTGAAATCCATTGAACCAAAAATAAGGATACTAAGAAACGAAAAGCTCTTAGATAAATTCTTTAAGTCCAAAGGAGTTACCATATGGGAGGTATAGCATTTAAACGAGTCATTTATTCTGGCGATAAATACCACTACACTTCGCCCGAACTAAAAGTGGGCATCAATATTCTTGAAGGCAAGAATGGAACTGGCAAGTCCACGTTCAGTGAGCTGATTTGTTTTGGGTTAGGCATATACTCATATCAATTCGACCCCAAAGAATCTTCAACTCACAAAGAAATTATGGAAGATACGAACAATTACGTACTCTTGGAGATATGGTTAAGCGGTCAGCTCTTCAAAGTGAAACGGTTTTTTAGAAACAATAGCATCATTGTTGAAGACACCAATGGAAATGTTGAAGTACTTCCGATATATAGACGAGAAGGTAAAACCATCTTTTCTGACTGGCTTCTGTCTAAGTTGGGTATTGAAGTTGTAGAAATTTATCAAGGCTCAAAGAAATTCAAAATTAGTATATCAGACTTATTCCGACTTATTCATTATGACCAGGAGTCATTGCCAAGAAGGATATATAAGGAACATCGAAATGACGGGAACTTTATCGCAGACTCCTTGTATATTCGGAAGGTGATATTTGAACTCTTAACCGGTTATCAATTCTCAGAATATTATCATGACCTTGGCGAGCTATATAAGCTTGAACGTGAAAGGGATGCTGCAAAAACTGTAGTTGATAATTATGAAAATATTGTTGTGCAAATGGGTTTTGAAATCCTCCTGAACAAGGAATTAAATCAAACCCAACTTGAAGAGAATCGATACCAATTGGATAAGATATTATCGTACAAAGAAGGATTAAAATCTGGTAGCTACGACTCTACAAAATTGCATCAAGACATTAAAAATATCAGAAGGCAACTCTTCGATATAGAAAGCGAACGCAGCAGATGGATCGCGAAGCGTAGAAAGCTTATTGTTGAGCGTAAGAACCTTCACCGATTGCAAGAGGATACGATACTAGAAGTGACTCAAATCACAAAAATCATTGCTGCCCATAATAAACTCAACCTATTTCAGCCAAACACTTGTCCTTGTTGTCTTCGAAATGTTGATAGACAGAAAAACGAATGTATTTGTGGAGCTGAATTAGATAATTATCAGTATGAACGATTTTTCTATACGTCTGACGAATATACCGATATCTTGAACTCGAAAAATAAGTCACTTGATACGATTAAAATAGCTATTTCTTCGTGTGAAAGAGAAAAAACATCTGTTGAAGAAGAATTAAGAGCGCTTGAAGAACGTTCCTTGAAACTTGAAACGCAACTTCAAACCATTGAAAATGAAATCAAGATATATACAAATGACGTTGAAATGACAAGGGTTAATGATTCTATTCTTGAAATTCAAAGCAAGATAAAGCAATACGAACAACAGCTTGTAGTTTCTTCAAAATACGCAACGCTAGTAAGTGATTGGAAAGGAAAATCCGGCAAATACGATAAGTTAAAAGAAAAAGTAGAAGGTATGGAGCGACAATTAAAGAAAACGGTCAAAGAATCCATACGAAGCTTTAACACCATCTACAATAAATTACTAATCGATTCTTCATCAGATATCACAAGGGCTGAAATTACCGATAATGATTACCTACCTATCATAAATGACGGAGAATATAAACAGGCGAGTTCAAATGTCCCTAAACGATTCATGTATTTCTTGACGTTACTTAAAATGTCGATTGCAAATAAAAAAATGCCGTTCCCAAGATTTTTACTTATCGATACTCCTGAAAATCTGGGAATTGATAATGAAAATTTAGAGAAGGTTATTTCCTCCCTCACACCAACTCCTACAGATGACGGGACAAATGACCATTTGGATTTCCAAGTCATATTAACGACCGGTATTGGAAAGTATCCAAAAGAGTACAAGGAATTTGTTTTCGATACTTTGACGTATGATAATCGGTTATTGAAAATCAAAAAATAACAATTAAAACGATACGCCTATAAATCCATCAATGAACTGTGACACACAAGAAGGACAATTTGAAAAAAATAACCCTCTTATGAGTCACAGTTCAAGTACTGTTGTTGCGTCTTTCAATCAACACAATAATTTTTAAAAGATAATCACTAAGCACTGTTTCCATTATTCAAATCAAGCATACACAAGAGGATATCCTTCCTCTACCTGAATCACAATGTTTTTATTCTCTTAATACACCAACGTGTTATAAATACCTCTCACCCATATCTCAACTTCGTGATTGCTTTCTACTGCTTCTTGTCCCTGAAAAGATTATATTGAAATGATACCGTTGTAACATAAGTAGTATTACGTATGATACTTTTCACCCCAATCTTTTTACACACCTTAAGACGATTAATATCACAATCTTTTCAATTTGCTGACTCTCAATTGACCTTTCTTGCAATCATTGTATTACTGTTACTGCTAAACCATAATGTCCGCCAGTTGACGGCGTAAGTTGTCCTGATGGTGACGGACAAGCTGTCCACGCTAGATGAAGAAAAAGGGAGAATCAAGATAGTTCTCCCTGGATGACGCGCTTGATCATATGATCGTCGATGATCCGATGTTTGTTCTGTGAGCCGTAGATGAGAGCGTGCGTGCAAACCTTGTTGACTAATCGAGCAGATCCACTTGAGAACCGGTAGATGTCGTCGATCGCACTGTCTGTGAAGATGTCATGCTCCTCCCCAGCGAACGTCATGTGGCGACGAATATAATCACCGGTTTGAGCGCGGTCGTAATGCGGTAGCTTGCATTGCAGGTCGATACGCTGCCGAATGGCTGCATAAGCCTGTAAATTCAAGCGATCCCAAAGTTCACTTTGCCCGACAAGGATGAGCGCCATCGGACTCTGCGCATCCATCTTGAAATTAAGTAGGAAGCGTACTTCCTCGAGCATCTCGCGATCCAGCAGATGAGCCTCGTCGACGACGACCACCGGTTGCAACCGATGAATGCCCCGCATGAGTTCAATTTCTCGATGCAGCTGCCGCTTGGCGTCGCCGCGGTAGAACTTGGACTCACAGCCAAGCTGCTCGAGCAGCCCCTTGTAAAAGTGCCTCGGCGTCAGCTTGGAATCTGACAAGTAGAGCACCTTGTACTTGGCTGGGTCAAGCACTTCAGTGAAACGGCGAATCGTCGTCGTCTTTCCTGTGCCGCAGTCCCCCGTGACAACCGCGAACCACTGACGCTGAGCAGCGTACTGGAGACGCCCTAACGTCTCATCCAGAATGACCGACTCGTACAGTTCGCTCGTCGGCACGTCTCGTGAGAATGGCGAGCGGGCTAGACCGTAAAAGGACTCAAACATGATTATCCTCCTTGCTGACGCGGCGGTAAGCCACGGCCGGCGCCTGCTGTACCCTGCGATCTCGGTTTTGTTCTTCTGCCGCTGCTAAGAGCCTTGATGCACCGGCCGGCAATGGACCTAGATGCTCGGGCAGTGGCGGCCGCTTACCGGCGCGTTCGCCGATGACGAGTTCTCGCACTCGCCACGGTACATGGCCCTCGTACTCGATGGACAATTCTGAGATGTCCGCCGGGTCAAACACCACATCGACCGTACAGCCAATGAACGGCAGCCCGACCTCATACTTGCGATCCATGAAGCTGATGCAACCGGATTTATCCACTTTACGCGTTTCGCAGTGCAGAAAGGCATTCGCAAGCTCGTCCGGGTCTACGAACCGCAGGGCCTTCTTGTCGCTGCGGTAGACCGTTTCCGGACTGCGCTTATTCTCGAGCGCAGAATGCGGCTTGTTCTGATAGCACTCCGACAGCCACACCCCAAACAGCTCATTGAGCCGCTCGAGCGTCTTGGGCTTCTCCAGCGCTGCCTCGCTCAGGAACGCGTCAACCACCCGGTTGAACCGTTCGACCTAGCCTCTGGCGAGTAAGGCTTCGCAAACAGCAGTCGAATACCTAGTTTCGAGCAAGCACGCGTCATCCATTTGGTTCGGTATTGCTTGCCATTGTCGAAGTAGACCGATTCGGGCACGCCGAACTTCTGAATGGCATGGCGGAAACAGTCCTCGACGATGGTCTTATCCATGACCGGATAGAATGCGCCGTGCAGCACAAACCGCGTCGCGTCGTCGATGAACGTCACCAGGAACACTTGCTTCATGGTGCCGCTCGGACCGAGGGGTAAGTAGGGACCGTACTTGAGATCTGAATGCCACAGACGATTACGATGTCGTTGCTGGAAGCGTCTTGCGGCAACACCCGATTCAGCGTACATGCGCATATGGCGCGTGCTGTAACCTCGCTGAGCCAGCCTCTCTTGCAGGGTGCTGCGCTTGATTTCTCCAGGCGGTATGCGACCTTCCCACTCGAGAATCTGAATGAGCTGCGCAACGCTCCGGCTAGGGACTTCGCGACGGAGCAAAATGGCCTGCTCCAGCACCTCCTGCGGAATGGTCGCCTCGGAAGGCTGGCGCCCTTTGCCTTTAGGCTTTAATCCGCCGAATCCCTCCTCGTGGTACTTCGCCAGATACCGACGCAGCGTTCGCTCGGATAGTCCGGTCTGCTCACAAATCCGCCGCTTGATCTCTCGGGCTTTGGCCGGGTCGAGCCCTTCTGCGAAGAGCGGCGACAACAGCTGCACACGCTCGGAGGCGATGGACTCGGCTTTCTTTTGATCTTTCATTTATTCTGCACCTCGCTTGGTAGACTTCGAGATGAGTCTACCGCAGCACCTAGCCGGACAAGAATGCAGAACGGGTATGTACCCACAAATTTGTGTTAACGACCGGACGGACAATTCGCGCCAGCCAGCCGGAAGCGTCCCCGACATAGTGTCCGAAATCTGGATGTGCAGACTGCGAAGGAACGGACGACTTCTCCACAGGGTCCTGATGAAAGCGAATGGCGATAGATCTTAAAGCGCCAAGCAAGTACGTGGACTGTTCTTGAAACCAATCCTTCCAACGACGCAGGGTCGCGTCGTCCGCAGCTACAGTGGATGCCGCCTCCGATTGAGAAACGACATGCTCTAGGCATTCTGACTCGTACCGCTTGAAGGGTACCACGCAATCTGGAAGCTCATGATGGATCTTGCGACACTTGCAGCAACGCATTCGGCGGATGACGAGCACGCGGGGGTCTCCGCCCCCGCTCACGATCTTCCGCTTACGGCTGCCGATGACATGAAGCTTTTCTCCACAGCAGGGAGAGGGAACCATTTCTGCACATCTAACTGAAAACACCGGGTGACTTCTCAACCAGCTCATATTTTGATACAATGATCATGTTGGTTTTTTGAGGGGTGCATCCCGTGAGCCTGTTCCAGCAGGCCCACACACATGGGAGGCATCCTTTTCCTTTTCTATGATATGGTCATTATATTCAGCAACTCCCGGACAGGCAATCCCGTCAGCTATTGGACGTTAACTTCTAGCGGCAACAGTATTACGTTGTCTTTCACCTTAGACAATGAAATTCGAACTCCATAATGTCAATATGCTTACAAGAAAGCACTCTCGGTTCAACTTCTCCTGGAAATGGATTCATAAAACGATAGTTGACTCCCTGTTGACTTCGACGCCCTTGAGCACAACGCAAACAAGTACATCGCCATATGAGCGATGTACTTCGAGTCACACACTGCTATGCCAATTACGCCTTCTCCTCTTCCCACGTAGCCACAGGATTCCCACTATCAGAACTCCAATCACTCCAGCTGTCATCTGTCATATGAAAATGGTTTCAAGCAAGTCACATTGAGTCGTGTACAGACACATGATCGAGAGTAAGGAGCTTGCTTTCAACATGTTTATTCATTATGCCGGCGCAGCTGAGAGTGAAACACCCCGGTTCAAGGTCGCCGTCGCCAAACCCAGGTTACCTTGCACTCTGGCGCCATTGGTTCAGAGAGCGAGAGATGTAGGCGGCGCAGGGAGTATAGCCCCAAGGTGAGCGAGTTGCGCGGAGCGCCGGAGTTGCTGACCTGCCAGAGACAGAGCCGACAAGCAAAGCCCGACCACAAACTGCATAAAAACAATAGAAAATACAGCCCCCAACCCAGCAAATCTACCGACAGCTAACGTAAGAAAAGCCTGACCTAAATCAAGCAGCCAACCACAATGACTTTAAATACAGCGCCCCAATATCATGTAGCCAAACGAACAACATGCAAGCTTGAAACTTGCAATACAACAGCATGTCCAAGATGTCCAAGTGTGTCCAACAAGTTTGGACACGCCTCACTCTCTCGCCGACGAGAAGCTAAATACATAATTGTCCAAATGTCCAAAAAAAATAATACTTTTAAAAGTAAAAGGTTCTCTCCTTCGTTTGTGCTCTCATTCTTACATGTTTTTAGATATCCCTTGTTTCCGAACACATGGACTGAGATGCCTTAACTCACTCGTGGGCAAAGATTTCGAGCATGTCCAAAACTCTTGGACACTTTGGACATAATATTTGCGAACCCATTTGCTGACAAACTGCCCTCGCAATAATGTATACTGGATAATTGTGACCAAGAACTGGACACAAATTATGAATCTGTAGAGTCTCACTTTTTATGAAGGACTAACCCACTCCATGTATCTCAAAGCCCTTCTTCTATCTCGAAACAGCTGACCCTGAAGGCATTAAATCAATGATTCTGCTTCTAGGGAGCAAAACTATAGTACATCCCTCTCACGTAACTCCGACGACCCACCACCAGCGGGTCCAAGCCAACAGAACTCAAGAACGCTTGCCAACAAGGCGGTTTAACGTCGTTTAACTGAGTTAAAATGGGTTTAACTCCTTTTTTGTGAAATTGTTTTCAGCACGCTACAGCTTCAAGAATGTACAGCTTTTGGTTCCACGGGGGTATTGACCTTGCCTTGAAATAGTAGACAGCAAGAATCCCTCAGTTACAACTGTTTGTCTAAACATCTATACCACCTTAGATTGCATGAATGGCGGGATATAACCGTTAGAGGAATGTGTCCTCCGACGGTTGTAGAAGAGCTCGATATACTCAAAAACGGCTTTCTTAGCCTCAGCTCTAGTCTTAAAATGACGTTCATTGAGCCATTCCATCTTGAGTTTACCCCAAAAGGATTCCATGGGCGCATTGTCATAACAATTACCCTTGCGACTCATACTGCAAATGAATCCATTCCTTTTCAAAAGTCGTTGGTATTTCTTGCTGGCGTATTGAACGCCACGATCTGAATGAACGATCAATCCTTTTGTGGCTCCTGTACGGCCAACAGCCTGTTTTAGAGCGGCTGATACGAGTTCCGTCTTCATACGACTGTCCATGGCCCATCCAACAAGGGCTCGGCCATGCAGTTCCAGCACACCTGCTAGATACAGCCAGCCTTCATCGGTAGGAATGTAGGTAATGTCTGAAAGCCACTTCTCGCAAGGTTTGCTGGTTTTGAAATTTTGATCCAACAAGTTATCTGCCACTGGCAGATTATGTTTGGAATTCGTTGTTGCTTTGTACTTCTTTACCACTTTAGAACGGATCCCGTTTGCTTGCATAAGTCGGGCTACACGACCTCGACTTGCTTTCTGGTCAGCCGGCAGATTCTTAGTGATTTGCAATGAGCCATATATCCTGTGGCTTTTTATGTGAATGTCTCGTATGGTATCGAGCAGCTTTCGGTTTTCGACACTTCGATTGCTCTCTGGACGTTTGATGTATGCATAGTAGCCGCTTCTAGAGACGTTGAGGGCCTGGCACATTTTTGCAATCCGAAATTCGAAGCGGTGTTCATAAATAAACTTGAACGTGTTTATTTCAGATTTTTCGCAAAGTAGGCTGCCGCCTTTTTTAGGATTTCATTTTCTTCCTTTAGATCAGCGAGTTGCTTGCGCAACTTACGCATTTCCTCATCCTCGGCTTTTAGATTGCCGCTGCCAGGAAATGAATGTTCACCGTCTTGTTTATAGACCTTAACCCAGTCTCTAACCGTTGTATAATGTACACCCAGATCCTTTGCAGCTTCTGAAACCGTTGATTCTTCAGCCAAAATACGCAGGACGACCTGCTCCTTAAATGCTTTGTCGTATTTTTTCCCTTGTCCCATTTGAACCCCTCCATGTTTTATTATAGAGGTTTTCTTCGTGTCCATCTATTCGGGGCAAGGTCAAGAGCGAGCTACCCTAAAAACTATACAAATGCCACTTCCAAATATAAAAATAAAACCAACAAAAACAACGAAGAGGCTGTCCCTTAGTCTCGAGGACTTACTGGACAACCCCTTAAATTTTCAACTACCTTTCCCTAGGCTCGACCATTTAACGCGAATATCTTCATAATTCGACTGCTTTCCAATGGTTCCAAGTGTGCTAGATCATTCCTGGCGTCATATACGAGACGGAATGTGCTCTCATCCCCTTCATGGCGGAACCCGCTCGATTTGAAATAGTAGTACCACATATGTCTAAACTCCATGTCGTACGGCGATTGCAACACCTTATCGAAATCATCTATTACGGGAAACATATCCTCTAAAGCAGTTCCATACCGCTCAATGAAGTCTCGACGTACCCTCTCAATGATCGGGAAGATCGTTTGGATCTGCGCTTCCCATACGATCTGTTCCAGAATCCCTCTCTCGCTCACTAGCCTTGCCGCCTCTTCATGGGCGGGCACCAGTCTCAATAATAATCCTCGCAAATCAAGCGCGGCTTCTTCTGTAGCCAGTGCACTGCATAGATCAGGATTAGTGCCCGCAATTCGGGAAGCGAGCAATGCAATATATTCTCGTACCACCGACGACAGATGCTGGCGCTGCGCTATGCAATACGATGCGAACAATTGCATATCATAGCTCGTGAAGTACTCCCCCCATCTTAGCATCGTTACACCTTTGCGCGATTGGGCAAGTGGAGCAACGCCACTGTACGTAAGGATAAACAAACCTTTGTGCATAGTACTAAATTTCGCGTATTCTATGGCGGTATCGATCCATTCCCTCCGCAGATTGGCATTCCTTACAATGAACGCGCGATCAGCGAGCAAGTGATGCTTCGCTATGTATTCGATACGACTGCCGTCCATCGGATGATAATCGCTCCGGGGAGCGTATCTGTTCATCAGCGTTTCGCCAATCGCAACATTATCGCCCCAATTCTTGGCATGGAGGTTCTCAATCTGAAGACTGCTATCCCACTGCCGTATTCTATCCTGCAATAGAAGGAAGAAGTGATCCATGTAGGGGGCTTCTTCGATTAGAAGGACCTTTCCGCTTTCTGCCGCCGCTACTGTATCATGAAAATAGCGAGTGGCGCCTGAGATGAAGTTCCACCAAATCAGCTGTTGATCCATCTGATTACTTTACCCCCAGCTCGTATAGTTGCTCGAAGAGTTCGAACTCACTGCTGCCCAGCATCTGAAGAAAGCTATGACGATTGAATACGTACTTGTCAGAGCCGCGTGTCTCCCGGCGGATAATATTTAGCTCATCCATCTCTTCGAGCAACGCTGCCACACTGCTTTTCTTCAAGTTTGTAATCTGGTCAATCCCAAACTCGTTGCAGATTAGGAGAATATCCTCAACCGAAGTGCCCGGACTGGTGTTTGAAGAGTAATAGCGATAAGCGGTCACTTTCGCCAACGTTTCGTACAGGTTATCAGAACCTAGCTTTAGCGTAATCCGGAATTTGTTCTCGATCTCGATTAGGAATTCCTTCTGACCAAGCAGTGTCTTGATATACTTCTCGTCAAGCAAATACGGAGGGTTCATGTTCTCGTTGTAATTGCCGTTTCGGTAGCTGTCGCTGATTGCCTCGATAAGCTTCTCGCAATAAAAGTGAATGAGCCCCGGATAATAGTTCGTCTTCGCCAGTATTAGATTGATGATGTCTTCGCCATTCTCCTCGATCCGAAAACCCAAGTAATGCAACGGCCGCAACAGCAGGTCGCGAGCATCCAAGTACTTAAGCGGCCGAATCGTAATATGTCCGAAATGAGCTAATACGCTGTTACCGCCCAGCCTTTGCTTGTCGAACCGGATGACGTCTCGAAGACCGGCCAGTACGAACTTAAACTGTCCATTGAAAGTATTCTTCAGCTCCCGCAAAATTTCCAACGGCACGTTGCCGCCTTCTTCGCAACTGGACAAAAAGGCATCTGCTTCGTCAAGCAACAGCATGAACTTATAGATGGGCGTGTCTGTCGAAGTAAGTCGTTTGCGCAGCGCCATCCGTAACTGTTCCCATGTGCCACAAGGCTCCGTCAAGACTTTTTCGTAAACCAACGCTTCGCTAATGCTCCTTAGCGAAGCGTTAGCATCCTTTTCCCTCAAGTCTACAAAGACCGCATAACGGCCTTTGTCCGGGTTGTGCTCTCGGTTTTTGGACTCTTGAAGCAATGCCGTCTTGCCAAGTTGTCGACCTCCGTAAACAAATATCGGCCCGTTTAAATCCCTGATCTTGTCCAACTCATCGGTTCTTCCAATGAACATCTCAGGAGAGATTCTGCCTACCGGTATATATGGCTGAATCTTACTCGATGGAAGGGTAACCATTAGAAACGCATTTCCCCGTTCGATCTGGCTGTATCCGGCAAGGAACAACGCCATAACCCGGTCGATGACGACGACAATTCCCGGGAATGACTTCAGCTTGATAGACTTGGCCAACAGCTTGCGATCGGCCAGCGACAGTGCATAATCCAGAATGACGATCGTCGCCGATCCGTTGCCTGCATCATGTCGCGCGACTTCGTCCAGTAAATTATCGGCAGTACGAACACCCGCCATCGTTAGGATCCGCAAGCCTTTTTGCACGGCGTCCGTCCCGAATTCCTTGAACGGGTGCGGATAATGGCTAAGCAACGCATCCTGCGCGGCCGGATACACCATGAATTCATTGTCGTCCAGCCGATCGACGTGCCTGATGCGATGGAACAGCAACTGCTCCATAAATTCTTTGATATGGTCTGGATGAAGCTTATACCACTGTCGAATGAATCGGTCCGCGCTGGCCACATTACGGTTATTCTGATTCGAGAACAGCATTTTTCGAACCGATTGGTCGTATGTCCGGTACAGATCCACATTTTTATGTGCGTTGCAGCTATTAAAGAGTGCTTGATAATTGTTGTGGAACTGTATAAGCAGATCGCTGTCGAACATCTGGATAGACGAAGTGTCCTTGTAACCGGACGCTGCAAGTTGAATATAGTCTTCGGCCACCGTCATGTTACGCTTTTCGAGAGCCATCTCGATCTTCTTAAGGATCGGCCACTGCCGCAACACCTCTTCGTCGCCGATCTGCTCTTCGCGCTCCTCTTCGCGAAGTATGTCGCTCTTCAGAGCGTTCAACCGGCTACGCATCGCTTCCACCCTGATATCCGCACGTTGGACTATGCTCATTCTGCATGTATCCAACAGCCTCTTAAAGAATCCTGCGTTATGCGTCTGCTCCGCGTGCTTCTTGGCAGCTTCTGCCAGTCGAATATACCCGTACATCTCGTCGTTGCTGGACATCTGTCCATAGTTTTGTGCGAGTTCTACTTCAGTTCTAAACTCTTCGTTATATCTGTCCAGTTGTTGCATGGCGCGTCGGCGGGTATCCTTCACCGTCGCCTCGTTCGCCCACTCTCCGGGCCTACGGGTAATGAGATCATAGGCCCCCATGTTGTATTCACGCAAAGCCTGGCTGGCTGTATCCTCCCAAGTTCGCTGCCCGGCATTAGAATGTTCCAGTAACCTCTCCCATAACCGGTATCCGGGAATCGGTCGCAAGTCCTGTAGCCATTCCCCATCTCTGAATGGCTTATAGTCTTCGCTAAGCTCTACGCTGACGGACAATAACAAAGGTTCATAGAACCGTCGATTCGTCTCACCCAAAGCGCCGTCCAGTACTTGCTGGAAATGCTCAATCGTTGAACGGAGCAAGGTATGTCCCGCTTCATGCCAATTATCGGTCGTGTCCTCAAGCTGAAGCAAAGCTTCTTGCATCAGCTTCTTGGAGCGATTGCGGGTCTTGCTCGCCAGCTCTGGGGAAATATCCGTAGTCCCTCTCTTTGCATTTAGCGCATTGCGACAAGCGTAGCAGCGCAAGAGCAGTTCCGTTGCATCACGAAGCCAGCTCCGCATCCGGCTGCGATATGCACCCTTCAACATGTCGCTCTTATCGTTTGACGCCTTCATGTTCATCCCTGCCCAATAACGATCGATATATTGCTCTAGCTTGGCCTCATTCGGGTTAAGCTCTAAGCCAATCCATTCTCCACTCAGCGAAATATCCGTGAACTGCTGGCATATGTCACGTAATTGTGATAGTGGAGTATTATGCGCTTGCTGGAGATAACTGGTCATAACCCCGCTGTTGCCGTAGAGATCAACCGCCATCTGTTTTACCTTACGATGGTTAATCTCCGTCGAGACATTGCGTGGGAACACGGTTTTCAACATTTCGCCGATCTGGTGACGGTTCTGATCTAGCGTATTGTTGATGCCGAGTTGGTTGCGCACGTCAGAAGAGGTACAATATTTGATTCCAATATTATAACGTTCGATGAATGCCCAGAAATAACTGATGAGTTGCTTGATACCCGAATAGCTTTCCATAACCTGGCTTGACAAATCGCTATTAATCTGCCGCCAGCGATTGTTCAATCGATAATCGTTTGGAGCGTCAGGATCGAAGAATAGTCTAAGCCACATTGCGGCCTGCAGGTAATCGTCCAACTGCTCATAGGATCCGAATGGCAGTTCGACGGGCAAATCGGCGAGCAGATGAACGTCCGTCTCACTCCACAATGGATCTCTCACAATATATGAGATTTTATTCCTTAGAACTGCGACTGTATCCGAATGCTCTGCCGCTTCGTGAAGCAGCAACATGCCTTCTGCACGGCGGCCAGAAATGAACATTCGCATGGCCGTGTCGACAATGAGTTGCAGTTCGTCCGTTCGAATTGCAGCAGATTGCTCGACAACTCCTTCTCCTTGTTCTTCTAACGGATGAGAATTGTCGCCCGCCAATATTGACTCCGAATTGAATTGCTCCTGCTGAGTGACAGCGGATATTTGCAACGTTTCTTCTCCTTTATTCTCTGACTCGAGATCCTGCAGCCCGAACAACGTGGCAAACTGATCTTCTCCCCGTCCATCTCCAATGAATAACTTATCGTTTTCGATAAGAAGGAAATACACCGACCGATCCGTGCGAGACAGAAGTTGAGCCCATAGTCCCCCTTCCTCTCGGGTTGAGACGATCATCATTGGACTGATTCCAGTGTGTTGCTTCAGTATCTCGATAACCTTATCGCAATCGCCCCTCATGTCAACTGCGTTCAATAAGCCGGGAATTAGCAAGAACCGTTTATCAGTCTGCTTATCAAAAAGCTCTCGGTGCGGAAACGGCATGATTCTTGGAGGATTGACGAATATCCGTTTCGGAAGACATGCAAAGAAGAGCTCCTGTACGCGATTGAACAGACGAAGCCTGAATGCAATCTCTTTTCTCTGATCCGCATATAATACTCTTGGCTCATCCTCCGGGCGGAAGTAAAGCTTGGTACCTACCCGCGTCTGTATGAATTTACGACTTGAATCCTTACGGAACGCTGCTGCTCCATAGGCGCTAAGCGTATAAAAGATATCGGAGTCGGAGCGAAGGGTAATCGTATGTATTGACACGTAACCCTTCTGATAGAGTTTATTCAAGTTATCTTTAACAGATTCAAGTATGTTTGGCTCGGAGTTGTCTCCGCGCAGTTGTCCTGCAAATATATCTAACTGACTTTGCGCCACGGCTCCATTATTATAAAGATAACTTAACAGGATTAATGCTAACCGCGGACGAACCGAGATTTGCTTCAAATCCCCTTCAAACCGATTCGCCGAGAAGTTGTCTGCCAGTTTCCTCTTTTCCATAATATCGTATTGGAGCACGGTGAAATCGATTGCCCCACCTGTATGACGCAAGCCCTCCAGGAAATCATTGGAATATTTCACGAGCGGTTCAGCTTTCATCCCGTCCATTATGGCTTCGTATGCAGCTGCACCTTCCGCTCCTGCGTCTGCTTCGATGGTCAAGATAGAATCATCGATTTCCGACAGGCCTTCAGTCAGCTTTGCGAAAGTACTATCCTCAGGCACAGCAAGCTCGACCACGGCAATTGAGGGCTCATCCAGCCGTAATGATAGCCAACCCTGCTCAAGCGCATATCGAGTTGCAAATCCAATGGATTTCGTAATCTGCTTGAATGTGTCTAAGTGAACAGTCTCTGCATCGGGATACTCAATGATTTGAATTACTGCTTGGTATACTTCCCACACTTCCAATAGCTGATCTTCGCTATCCGAGTCTAGCAACTTACTCGCGGTCGCTTGTTGGAGTGAGAATTCATCGAGTACCTCTTCATTAGAGCAATGCAAGCGAGTGAACAATCGAACTACACCCTTCGCTTGCTCGAGCTTTGACGACTGGTCTATATCCTGGATAAACCAATTCAACTCTGTCATGGTAGAAGGTTTCTGATTGGAAATTGGAAGTTTGCTCAAAAGTTCGTCTTGAATTCGAAATACTGTCGATAAGATCAATAATAGATCGTCCAGAGCATCTACGGGCCACAAATCATCTGAATCCGCGATTATTGAAAGCCTTCTCACATGTTCAATCACTTTTTGACGAGCCTGCTCCAATAGTTGCATTTCTTGACTTAAACTATTTGTCTGTGCGATATGATTCTGAATTCCCATCACCCCTCCACAATGTATAGTTCTATTATACTATACACCATATTCTTCCTCTAGCAGAAATTAGGATATGAAACAGAATACCTATAAATAAAGATTGGATTTCACCCGTCAAGATAAATATGTAAGAAGCTGACGACTGTCGCTTATATAGAGCTATTCCTTCACGCTTAACTTCAGGGCAGAGAAGACTTCGAAATATTGCTGACGATGTGCTCAGTCGGCATTTAAAAACGAACTAGAGCTCACATCGATTTCGGCAGTTGAGCTCAGTCGTAAGCACAACCAGGTAAATCTAGAACTCCTGATACGGGCTTTAAGAATATAGATGCAGCTTTTCTTTTTCGAGGATCATTGCGTTGACTCCCGAGCACCGAAGCCATAGCTTTGGCAGCCTTTTTGATTTCATTTTTTAGAAAAGCCATTCGTATGCGAACGGCAGCAGCAACACGCGAACGATTGACTTCTGTTGTGATTACCTTAAATAACCATTTTGTTGACTCCTTGTTGAATAAACACTTTTGATTTTCGAGTCGTTGACTTGGCTTTATCAATTCCATGTAGTAATCCGGCCCTCATTGTGTATATGGTGGGGAGCAGTGACATGTGAGGGTCTGTACAGCGCATTGGTAAACATACAAATAAGTACTTAGTACGAAATTTAATAAGAGTATTTTCACAAATCAAGCGTTGACTCCGTGTTGACTTCGAACATAAAAAATACATCGCCCAAGGCGCTTGGCCCACATGGCGATGTATTCGAGATTCGCATACTACTATGCGTCGTTTGGTTTTTCTTCGTCTCCAACAGCGATGGGATTGTCAGCCCAGCTAATCCAATCACTCCAACTCCCCGCATAAAGCTTCACATTGCGGAAGCCCGCTTCTTGCAAAGCAAAAACATTCGGCGTAGCCGTCACGCCAGAGCCGCAGTAGACGATGATTTCGTCGTCCTTGGACAATCCTGCGAAGCGCTCGGCTTGCTCCTTAGGCGACTTCCACGTGCCGTCGGCGCGTTTGCCTTCGTTCCAGAAGCGGTTGATCGCGCCTGGAATATGTCCCGCCGCCGGATCGAGCGGCTCCACCTCGCCACGATAGCGAGGCGCTTCCCTTGAATCGATCAGCACCGTGCCGGCTTTGCCGATTCGCGCCTTCACATCTTCCTGACTCACCAATAGCTCGTCCCGTACATCAGGCGTAAATGTCACTCCCGCAACTAACTCAGGAACTTCCGTGCTAACCGAATGACCTGCCGCTTGCCAGCCTGCGAATCCGCCCTCAAGCAGATAAACTTGCCCATCATGCCCTAGCCATTGCAGCAGCCAGCGCAGGCGTGAAGCCATCGCACCGCCTTGATCATCATAGGCGATTACCGTTGTATCATTGCCGATCCCAATCCGTCCAAGTACAGCAGCTAGCGCTTGCGGCTCCGGCAGCGGATGGCGGCCGCCCTCTCCATTCGGACGCTTCGGTCCGGATAGGTCATGACTTAAACTTACATAATAAGCACCTGGAATATGCGCCTCCGCATACGCCCTCGCACCCGCTTCTGTATCGTTTAACGCATACCTCGCATCCACGATAACCGTACCTTCCACGCCCAACTGTTCAAGCACCCAATCCGCTTTTTTGAAAAAAGTCACTCCGACCAGCTCCTCTACCCTTTATTTATCATCATTCATTTATCATCATTCATTTACCCGCATTTCATTATCACTCACTTATCTGCATTTCATTTCACATTCTCAATCACTTATCTGCTTTTCTTTTCACATTATCATCACTTACCAGCGCTTCATTCCCTACTATCTACCACTTACATGCATTTCCTATCCTTCACTTACCGCTCCCCGCTTCAACAACGGAGCAAAAAAAGCACCCGTCAGCGCTATCGCCCGCTCCAAATCATCGGTTGTCCCAGCAAAAGGATGCACCGCTCCGAATGTATGATTAGCATCCTCTAGCGCCGCGAAGCGATGGTGGGGAGCCGCATTTTGCAGCTTGCGATAACCCTCAAGAAGCCGCTCTGAATCCTGCTTGCCTTGAATGAATAGCACTGGCGTGCGAAGCGCTGCCGCTTTGGCCGTAATATCGAGCCGCTCCTTGTTGCGGTCTAGATCCTCAAAGAAAGCAGCGCCAATCGGCATCTGCTGCTTTGTTCTCGCATTTTCCACATAACCCACACCGTCCTGCAGCACCTGCTCGCGGAACGCGGCTCCGAACAGGTTGACATCAGCGATCCCGTTCCAGGTCACGACGCCGCGTATTTCGGGATGCTCTGCCGCGAACAGCACGCTGTTCCCGCCGCCTCGGCTATGGCCAACGACAAAAATCTGCTCGTTGTCCAGCCGCTCCGCCAGCGGAAGCCCGCCTTCCAGCACAGCCGACAGTACGGCTGACAGATCCTCTTGCTCCTGTGAGTAGGTGTTCTGCCCGAACTTATCCAGCTCGTCAAAATCATGCTCATTCACGCCGTTATGCGAGAAATTAAACGTAACGACCGCAAAATCCTGCCTCGCGAAGCGCTCGGAAGCATACGGGAAGAATGCCCAATCCTTGAAGCCCTTAAAACCGTGCGCAAATAGGAGGACAGGCCTCTGCCCTCCCTCCTCTTTCACTCTTATATCGCCTCGAACATACACGCCCGGGTTCAGCTCCAACGTAAACGTCTGATGCAAAATGCTCGCCTTGCTCATTAGCAGCACCTTCCCCATCACTATTTTTTGATAAAATGGCCATCTGGCTCTGACTGTATCGTTGCTGCAATCATCATATCATTAAAGCATAGTGTGGAGGTAGGATTAACATTCGACTTTCACAAGACTCGGCGAGTTCGAGCGCATCAGCGGCCACAAAATGTCCGACGATCGCATCGTTCTAGAATAACGTTTAGCGGACATAAAATAAAAACCGTCAAAGGGCAATGAACCCCTTGACGGCTTCTTCTTGTTATTCTGTAATTTGAAAGTCTGCAAACTGGATTTTTGCTTCCTGAATGCCGGTAAACAATTTGCGGTAAATGCCCCATTTAGGACGATTAATAGTGGCCCCGGATCTCCAGTTGTCCTTCGTTCCGCTGTATGACATCAAGGTCGTTCCGTCCAGCTTTTTGAGTGTCATATTGATCGAGCCGCTTTCGCTATGCTTCAAGGTAACTGTGGCTTCAACCCATTGACCGTCGATATTGGAGAACGCTGTTTGCGCCAACGTTTGTACCTGAGAAGCATCGGATCCGATCGGGCTATGCTTGAATTTCAAGTTGCCGCCATCGACCGAGAACGTCAGAATCGGATAACCATCGTCCCCATCTACCGCCTTTACTTGGAAAATATGATGGAAGTTTCCTGAAGGAGATTGCGGATAAGGGCTCATCGGACGGAACTTCCACTTATACGTAGTCGTTTGGTCCTTTGAAGCCGTTGCATTGCTAGGCGACCCTTTGTACGCTTTAACCTCGACACGCTGTCTGTCCGTATTCGATCCGTCGAGGGCAGCCGTGTCCGAAGCGTCTCCCACCCTGAATTGAAATACATTGTTACCCGCGATGTACGATGAGGTCGTTTCGCTGATATGGTAGGAATCCGTCGGACCGTCAACGGGATCGCTGCCCAAATATTGCTGAAAGATTTGCAGCGGCGTCAAGCCGGTGTTAGCGCCATCGGAATTGATGGTAACTGTCGCTGCGTACGCGGTGGTTGCTACTGCGACGATAGATGCGATTGTAATTCCTGCGATGAATGATTTCATCTTCCTGTTCATAAATATAACCTCCAATGTTTTAGTGTTCTTGATCATGCATGCTTAATGCTTTTACAAGATATGAAATTTAAAATTAAAGCGCTTTCACCTCCTTGTGCCTATCATATTGGAAAATAAATCTAGTTTGGATGTGATATTTTACGAATAACCTGTATTTTTTTAGCATTAGTAACGACCGCAAAATACTGCCTCGCGAATCGCTCGGAAGCATACGGGAAGAATGCCCAATCCATGAAGCCCTAAAAACCATGCACAAAAAGGAGGACAGGCCTCTGCCCTCCCTCCTCCTTCACTCTTATATCGACTTTCACAAGAAATCTACACCCAAGCGTCATTCGCGTAACCGCGAGCCTCCCAATACCCGACATGCTCGCCTTCTATCAATTCGATGCGATTTAGCCATTTCACCGATTTGTACGCGTACATTTTCGGAACGATAAGACGGACAGGTCCGCCCAGATCGCTCGGGATCGGCTTGCCGTCATGCATAACCGCAACCATCACATCATCCATGTCGGCTTGCTCGAGCGTTAAAGTATCGGTATACACGCCATCGCCTGAATACAGCTTTACCGTTTGCACGCTGGACTTCACACCCGCCATCTTCAGCAGCTCCTTGAGCGGAATGCCCTCCCACGTATTTTTGTACACGGACCAGCCGGTCACGCAGTGAAAATCGCTAACCTGTACCGTTCGCTTCAGCGCCACAAACTGATTCCAATCCCATTTGAACGATTTTTCGACCAGACCATCTATCGTGAACGACCAATCCGCATTCGTAAAAGAAGGGATCGGCGTCACCGTGTAAACGCGGAATTGTCCAATGGCTCCTCCGCCAAGCGGCGGCGCGGATGCTGGCAGCGGCTCTGGTGCCGGAAGCAGCATATTGGCATCCTTTTCGATCAGATTTTCGATCGTCTGGCTCCCGCGAATATCTAATAGCGAGGTACCCAGCCATTTTAGAAAAGAAGGTCCAACCGTAACAGCAAGGCCAACGCCAATGGCTCCGCGAATAAACGCCTTGCGCGTATAAACAGGCTGAGGCGAGCCGGCAGGTTGAATCCTATCCGCTTCCCGCTCATCTTTGATGGTGCGGCGATTCGGTTCCTTCAACCACTTAACCCGGGTGATGGAGTGATAAATGATATACGGAAGGCCGATCCATGTCAGCAAATCATGCACGACTAGCGCAACGTTTGATACACTCGGACCCACCGCTTTGAACTGCCATAACAGAACGCCAGACCCGAACCAGCCGAGCAATAAACCAAGCACCACAAGCACATTATATCGCTGCCACGGCTTTTGCTTTAGCTGCTTCCAATGCTTGCCCGCAAGCAGCAGGTAATAGATAACCGGCATAATCGATGCAATCCCGACGACAATATGCGCCCACTTGATCCATACCCGGACCTCTCCGAGAATGCCCCGCCAGAAGCCGCCTATCAATATAAGTCCGGTCAACGCTAAAATAACGACAATCCAGCCGTTCCAAGCATGAAGCGAAACGAGTTTTTTTCCATAGCCCTTGCGAAGCCGATCCAATTGTCCGCTCATTGCTATGCCTTCCCCCTCATCGGAAACAGTGAAGCTCCGCCATATATTTTCTTCCTCCATTATAACGCCGTTAGGACGCAGATACGACGCCATGAAAGCTTTCTATTTGTAAAAAAGTACAATAGCTTCATTCTTTCATCCACTATTATCACATCTACAACACTCTAGTAGGCTGAAAAGATCAAGAATAGACGTTTTCACCAAGACAAACATCGTGCCGTGACACACCTCCATCTACATACTATGTGGTTATTGTTATGCCAATATCATCATTGGAGAGGACGATTGCATTGCCCAGACGGACGCTAGCTAGTGTTGCGAATGATCTCCAAACCTTAAAGAATCAAATCAGAAGGCTTGAGCAGCCTATAAGATCCAGCAGGTTAGCAAGAAGCGCTGTTACAAGCAGCAAAATTGCTCCTCAAGCGGTAACTAGCTCCAGATTAGCAAGGCAATCGATAACATTAGATAAAATCGCGCCCACCGTCGTAAGAACGCTTACTTCAAGCGTTACGGAAGCCGTTAGCGAGGCTGCAACAGCAGTTGCAACAGCGGCCGCAACCGCCGCGATCACAAATCAAGCCGTTCGCAGTATAGACCTCCAAGGCGCAACAGGAAATCAAGGATCAACAGGATCACAAGGGCCAGCGGGACCACAAGGTTCGGCCAGACTGCAAGGCCCCCAAGGACTTCAAGGTCCGACAGGGCTCCAGGGACCTTCAGGAATAATCGATGTTAGATTTGCGGGGAGCAATGAATCAATTCCATTTTCAATTAATCAAGATACAACAGGATCTGTATTGATCGAGTTAACACTGCCTCCAATTACCATTGCGCCTAATCAGTCGGTAAAATTAGATGCCTTCGCCAATGTTAATTTTGCTAATGTTCAAAGCTATTCCGTTAATAGTTTTATTTCCAGAAATCCGAATGACATTATTGCCGTCAATAATGCCGCTATCTTTCAAAATCCGAATCAACCGGGTTTTGATCAAGCAACGGTAACCACTCCCCTAAACTGGGTAGATCATCCTGCACCAGGAACCTATAATTATTCGTTTACCATTGTCGGGTTCGCTTCTGCCGGATTTATAGAAGCTTCAGTAGATAGTCGAGGATTTACAGCAATGATCATTTCATTAAATGGGTAACAAAAAAAGCTAAAAAACCGCCGCTGAGCGGTTTTTTTAGCTTTTTTCCATCCTATATGGCAACGCTTATTTATGTGTACAAGTCCATTCTATATAGCCAGCCAGCAGTGAACGGCAATGTTCTGCATGTCTACAAATCAACCATTATAACTATCGGTGGGGTAATCGGACTGAAGCATGAGCTGATGGAAATGGTCGATACAGATGCTGCTGTGTTATTATGCTTCTTAGTCATCAGAATGATACCAATGAGCTGGAAGGATTCCATGCACAGCCCCTTTCCAACTACTATAAGCTGGTGAAGGATCCGTCACTACACCGTTAGGGGAATGGCTGCTTAATTGACGCTTCGCATAGTATGCGCTTAATATCAAAGGAATATTTAATACCAATAGAAAGGAGTAGATATTTTGAACAGAAAGCAAGTTTTTACAGGCTCGCCTTGGGAGCCTCTCGTTGGCTATTGCCGTGCCATCCGCATTGGCAATCGAATTGAAGTGGCAGGAACTACTGCTATGAAGGATGGTGAGGTTGTCGGGATCGGGAATCCCTACGAGCAGACGAAATACATTTTGCAAACGATTGAGAAAGCGCTGAATGAGCTGGAGGCTGAGATGTCCCATGTCGTACGGACAAGAATGTTCGTGACTGACATCTCCCAGTGGGAAGAAATCGGCAAGGCTCATGGTGAGTTTTTCAAACATATTCAGCCTGTTGCGACGATGGTGGAGGTAAAAGCGCTAATAGACCCTCTCATGCTTGTTGAAATAGAAGTTGAAGCCATCATTGATTAATAACGTTTGCCTCATTCATTAAAAAGGCCGTGCAGGTGCAGGCTCGATACCCTGCGCTCGCTCGGCTTTTTGAGCTTGCATCGCAAATTAACTTCTCCTCATCAATCCCAGCGGGTCAATACAATCGGGCCTTCCTTTGTAATCGCTACCGTATGTTCAAATTGTGCCGCCCACGCCCCGTCCCTCGTCCGGGCCGTCCAGCCGTCCTGCGTAATGTATACGTCCGCCCTGCCTGCAGTAACGATCGGCTCTATCGTAATAACCATGCCTTCCTCTAGCTCAATTCCTTGACCAGGTATGCCTTGATGCATGACCTCAGGATATTCATGCATGCTTCTGCCGATGCCATGGCCGACGAACGATGTGACGACCTCAAAGCCAGCCCTCTCCGCTCTTGTCTGCACCGCATAGCCTATATCGCCTAGCCGATTACCGAGCTTAGCCTGCTTAATGCCGTCAAGCAGCGCTTGCTCAGCTGCAAGAAGCAGCTTTTCAGTAGCTGTATTCGTCTTGCCTATCGCGTAAGTCCATGCGGAATCCGCTTTCCAGCCATTCAAGTCAGCCACCATATCAATGGTGACGATATCGCCTGTCTCAAGCGGCTCCGAATCGGGAAAGCCATGGCAGACAACCTCATTAACGGAAGCACACGTGGCAAACGGGTATCCCTTGTAGCCCTTCTGAGCTGGCGTTGCTCCGCGATCAAGCATGAACCGTTCAACAAAGCGATCAATTTCCTGCGTCGTGACTCCCGGCGCTATCCTCTTCGAGAGTGCCTTGTGACAGGCAGCAACAATACGCCCAGCCTTGCGAATGCCTCGAATATGTTCCTTCGTTTTCAAATCCACTGCCATGTGTGTACTAACCTCCTTAAGTTTTTGCGAAGCAAAAACACTTCGTAAGCATAGACCCGGTTTTACGAAGCAAAATCCACTTCGTTAGCGTATACCAAGGTTTTGCCGAGCAAAATCCACTTCACAGGTGCAACAGCAGTACGATATCAAGTAGATTTGTCTATGTATAACTTATTCGAGAAAAAGGATACACATGCCGATCATATGTGGCGAAATTATGTTTGAGGAGGTAGAAAGCGAATAAAAAGGAGGTAGCTGCACCGATAATTCCTAAAGTATGGTTTTTTGTAAAACGTTTACATATGTCAAATGACCAGCTATACCGCAACATTACATGATTTAACAACGTAAATGATGGTGATTAACATTTCCAAGCAGATCCGATTGATCGGATAATGAAGGGAGGAACGATAATGAAACGAAGGTTTGCTCTTGTGTTTTTACTAATTTCTTTAATAGCAGTAATCATCGCTTATAGCACAAAATCGGAAATGGGAGATTTTATCATTGAAAAAGGAATCAACGGCAATAACATTGCTACCGTAACGGTCGTCCATCACCTTTCTGAAGAAGAAGCTAAAACAAAATCCCTCTCCTATTTTCTGAATAATGAAGATAAAGATGACGTAATGGTTTATCACGTTAACGATATCAATCTGTATAATGACTTGAATGTCGGCGAAAGGGTAACGGTCACGACAATGGGATATATCATGCGATCCTATCCGCCGCAAGCTGTAGCCGATGAAATCATTAGACATGACCAAGAAGGTAACCAATAGCACTGCCGTAAGCAGCCCTGATAAACAAAAAAGGCTTTGCATGCTGCTGGAAGGCAGCTTACAAAGCCGTATTTTACATGATGAGTTAGCTGACCGAGGAGTTCATTCTGCCTAATTCATTTTCCACCAATGTCGTTAATTCATCCTCGTAGCCACCGGTAATCCGGTACTTGCGAATGTACTCCTTAACAAATTTACGCGGGTCCTTGGGTTGAAAAATTCTCGTGAGTTCCTTCAGGCTTTCCTTGACTTCATTCTGGCTATGCTTCGCCATGAAATCTCCTCCCCTTTACGTTGGATGGTCGTCCTAAACAGCATTATACGAGACCGCATGCGGTAAATACACCGCAAGAACCCCCCATTCGGTGCAGGTAACTCCATGGCCAATGAGTCACAATGTTCGCATTTTTCTTACTATTATAACATTTTGATTTCGAATATGAAAGTTAACAATTATTAATCTGGTCGCGAGGCATGTTCAGTTTTGGTATCCTTATTATTCCCGCTATCCATTAGTTTTACTGGATTGTTGCTGTTGGGAGGCGAGATATCGACGGACTCCTGGGACGTTGAAGAGAGCCTGTCTTTACGAAACATTCTTAAATATGCGATGACGCCAATAATGGCAACAATAATTCCGAAGGCAAGCACCAATGTTGTAACCCAGCCCTGTACCATATCCTCGCCTCCCTTCTAATTCCTTTATCGGTAAGAAAACGGTCAACTATTAATCATTTTTAAAGCCTTAATACTTTCCATATATTTGGTATTATAGCGAATCGGAAGCGGGCAAGCAAATTGCCCGCTTCCGCCACCTTAAATAATTCGATATGTTCCCATTCCAAGGCCAAGCAGCTTGCCTCCGTCGTCTTTAACCTGCGCTTGCAGCGTCAGCGTTCGTTTGGTACGATGCACCATCTCTGCCTCGCACACAACTACGCCGCCTTTGCTGCTTGCAAGAAACTGTGTGTTTAAATTCGCTGTAACCGTTCGCTCTTCCGGCACAGCCAGCATAACCACGAGCCCCATTGCATTATCCAGCAGCGACATTAGTACGCCGCCGTGAACGATGCCAAGCAAATTCAAATGCCGCTCCGAAGCATCCAAGCAGATGGTTGCCTTATTGCCATTTGCCTGCACAACCTCGCACCCGAGCACTCCCCAGAACGTCGCTTGCGCGCGCTCCGCAAGCCTTGTCAGGTGACCTGCTTGATCCGCTTGCTGAATAAACCAATCCTCATCCATGCCATTCACTCTCCCTTGTCCTCGGCAGACTGCTTCTCCGCTTCCTCCTCCTGCAGCTTCCGGCGAAGCACCTTTCCGATCATCGTTTTTGGAAGCGTTTCCCGAAAGGAATAGTGATGCGGCACTTTGTAAGACGCCAACCGCTCTCTGCACCAGCGATCCAGCTGATAGCTCGAAACCTGCCAGCCTTCCTTAAACACAATAAATGCTTTCACCGTCTCGCCCCGGTATTTATCCTTCACGCCGATAACCGCTGCTTCACGAACAGCCGGATGCTCGAACAGCACCTCCTCTACCTCGCGCGGATAAATGTTGAACCCGCCTGCAATGATCACATCCTTAATCCGATCCATTACGGTAAAGAAACCATCTTCATCCATCGTTCCGAGATCGCCTGTATGCAGCCAGCCATCCCGCAGCACCTGATCGGTTTCCACAGGTTTTCTCCAGTAGCCCTGCATAACCTGCGGGCCGCGTACAACAAGCTCGCCAAGCTCGCCTATCCCTAGTCTTTCACCGGTTTCCGGGTCGATAACTGCTGCATCGGTATCGGGGAGAGGTATGCCAATCGTGCCGATTTTGCGATGCCCCCATATCGGATTGGCATGCGTTACCGGAGAGGCCTCCGAGAGGCCGTAGCCTTCAATAAGCCTGCCGCCGGTCATCGCCTCGAACTGCTCCTGCACCTCAAGCGGCAAAGCCGCCGATCCGCTTATACATACATTAATAGAGGAAAGATCCGTTTTTGCAGCTGCCTTATGATTGATAAGCGCAACATACATAGTAGGCGCCCCCGGAAAAATCGTCGGCTTCTGCTGATTGATCGTTTGCAGCACCGTCTCTACTTCAAAACGAGGAAGCAGAATAAGCGTGCCTGCGCGCAGCACCGACATATTCATTAATACGGTTAATCCAAATACGTGAAACAAAGGCAGCGCCGCAAGAAAACGTTCCTTCCCATCCACCGCCTTATAGCACCAAGCCGAGATTTGCATCGTATTGGCAATGAGGTTGCCATGCGACAGCATCACGCCCTTTGGCGTGCCTGTTGTGCCGCCCGTATATTGCAGCACAGCTAGCTCGGCGCTCTTGGCAGGCGCTGGCAGCAGCGAAGACGGCTGCTTTGCGGACAGCAGCTTCTTATACGCGACTACGCCATAGCTGCCATATGGAATGTCCGCACGAAAGCCCTCTTTGCGCTGCTTCAGGGGATAGAGCAGATTTTTCGGAAACGGAAGTCCATCCTTGATTGACGTAATGATGGCATGCCTAAGCTTAGGCAGCGGACCCTCCTCAGGAAGCTTGCCGCGTACCCGCGACAAGCGTTGATAGAGCAGATCAACCGTAATGATGGCGACGGCTCCGCTATCAGCCAGCTGATGCTCCAGCTCGCGCTCAACGTAGAGCGGATTCGTCTGTACGACGATGCCGCCTGCGAGAAGCACGCCATAATAGGCTATAACGGCCTGCGGACAATTCGGAAGCATAATCGCAACGCGGTCTCCTTTGGCTATGCCAAACGAAAGGAGACCGTAGGCCAGGCTGACAGCATCATCATGCAGCTGCTTGTAGGTCACGGCTTTGCCGAGGAAATAAACCGCCGTATGGTTCGGATGGCTTTTGACCGCATTCAATAAAAATTGGACGATGCTCTGATCGGGATAGCTCTGCGAAGGAGAAACCTCCTTCGGGTAATGGTGCAGCCATGGACGCGCGTGCTTTTCAACTTCGGCAGGCGGTTGTTCGGGCAAAGACGGGTCTTCCGGTCTGAGCGAATCCATTCATGCTCTCCCCCTTCACACGACATAATGCTCACTGCGAATGACGCGAGCGGCAATCGATCGCTTCAAAGCTACCGTATCCGATAGCGGCGCGCGCATAAGCTTCTTCAGAATCGAAAGCTGCATTTGCAGCCCGTCTCCCTGCTCCAGAGCGGCAAGCGCAAGCTTCGCCAGCGACTCCACCTTCTCCATGGACTCCTGTACGAAGACTGTCGTCATCGCAATAACATTTTCCGTTTTCTCAGAAACGACGCCCCCGCTTTGCTTCCAAATCTTTTGGGAACGCAGCAGAGCGCTTTCCATAGCAAATATGTTGATCATTAAATCGGCAAGCGAGCAAAGCACCTCCTGCTCCTGCTCAAGCCGCAGGCCCAGCTTCTGAACAGCAAGCCCACCTATGGCGAGAAACGTCTTTTTCGCCTGCGCGACGCGGTACGCTTCCTTGCTAAGCGGCTTCTCAAACGACGGAAGCGGCATCGGCTGCACCAGCTCGGCTTGCTGTGCACGCGCCTTGCGCAGCAGCGGCAGCTCGCCCTTCAAAGCCTTCTTCATCAGCGTGCCGGGAATGAGCATCCGGTTAATTTCGTTCGTCCCTTCAAAAATCCGGTTGATCCGCGAATCCCGATAAATCCGCTCTACCTTATACTCGCGAATGTAGCCGTAGCCGCCGTGAATTTGCACCCCTTCATCCGCAACAAAATCGAGTGCTTCGGATGCAAACACTTTGACGATCGAGCATTCTATCGCATACTCCCCGATCGCCTTTGCAACCTTCATGCCATCGTCTGCCCCTTCGCTGCTGAGCTCCGTTGTCTTCAGCATCGCATCGATCCAGCCGGCAGTCCGGTAAACCATGCTCTCCATCACGTACGTGCGAATGTTCATGTCGGCCAGCTTGGCGCCAATGAGCGGATACGCGGAGATCGCCCTCCCGAATTGCTTGCGCGTATTGGCATAAGCCGATGCCAGCTCGATCGTCTCTTTGGATGAGCCAAGGCAGGCTGCCCCAAGCTTGAACCGTCCGATGTTCAAAATGTTAAAGGCGATATGATGCCCTTTGCCAATCTCCCCTAGCACGTTTTCTACGGGAACCGGCACGTCTTCAAAAAATAATGGACGTGTTGACGAGCCCTTGATGCCCATCTTATGCTCCTCTGGCCCGATACTGAACCCCTGCATTCCCTTCTCGACGATAAAAGCGGTAAAATGCTCCCCGTCTACCTTCGCATATACGATAAACAAATCGGCAAAGCCGGCGTTCGTTATATACAGCTTGGAGCCGTTCAGTACATAATGCTTGCCATCATGAGACAGCCTCGCAGTCGTCTTGGCCCCTAAAGCATCTGAGCCAGAAGCCGGCTCGGTTAAGCAATAAGCCGCAATGCGTTCTCCCGCTGCAAGCGCGGGAAGGTAAGCCTCCTTTTGCACCTTCGTGCCGAAAAACACGATAGGCAGCGTGCCGATGCCCGTGTGAGCACCTACCGAGAGCGCAAACGATGAAGCTCGCGCTAACGTTTCCGCCAGCAGCGTCGTGCTCACCTTATCTAGACCTAATCCGCCGTACGCCTCCGGCACATCGGCGCCAAGCAAACCCAGATCGCCGGCTTTGCGCATCAGCTCTACGGTCAAGTCGTAGTTCAGCGCCTCCAGATCCGCATCGCGCGGCGTAATTTCAGCCTCCAAAAACTGCTGCGCCGCTTCCCCCATCATCCGCTGCTCATCCGTAAAATCCTCGGGTGTCACAACCGATTCCGGCAAACTGTCCTCCACGACAAACCGACCGCCAAATCGTATCGTCTCCGTCATGCAGCAGGTCTCCCTTCAGTCATATCGTTTATTAAGATCGTAAATAATAATGGGCATTAATCATTAATAGAATGAGCTGTTCATCCGTTTTAGCTGCCGTATACTTCGATCACTCCGGCTGCTCCCATCCCGCCGCCAACGCACATCGTCACGACGCCGATCCCGCCGCCTCTGCGGCCAAGCTCATGTATGAGCGACACCGTCAGCTTTGTTCCCGTACAGCCAAGCGGATGCCCAAGTGCGATCGCCCCGCCGTTCACGTTTACGATCTCAGGATTGATGCCAAGCTCCCTTATGATCGGCACACACTGTGCGGCAAAAGCTTCGTTAAGCTCGAAAAGATCGACCTGATCAAGCGTAATGCCTGCTTTGCGGAGCGCTTTAGGAACCGCTTCGATTGGACCGATGCCCATCACCTCAGGCGCTACGCCAGCTACGCTGTAGCTGCGGAATACGGCGAGCGGGCGCAGGCCCAGCTCCTTCGCGCGAGCCCTGCTCATCACGATAACGGCTGCTGCTCCATCGCTCATTTGCGAGGTATTGCCTGCCGTAACCGTTCCCTCGCGGGCGAACGAAGGTTTAAGCGGCGCTAGCGACTGGACGGTCGTCTCCGGCCGCACTCCTTCATCGGTATCGAATTGAATAACCTTCGACCAAGGCCGTCCCGCGTCGTTTACGCCCGAGCGGCTTGTCGTTATCGGTACGATTTCCGCTTGGAAGCGTCCCGCTTCAATAGCTGCCGCTGCCTTGCGATGGCTCGAGGATGCGAAGGCATCCTGCGCCTCGCGCGTCACGCCATAGCGGCGGGCAACCTCTTCCGCTGTATGCCCCATGCCCATATACACTTCAGGTCTTGTATCCACGATGGCCGGATGGGGCGAGAGCTTAAACCCCGTCATCGGCACATGGCTCATGCTCTCGACGCCGCCAGCCGCGATGATATCGGCATCTCCAAGCCGTATGCGCTCCGCTGCATAAGCGATGGCCTGCAGCCCCGATGCGCAAAACCGGTTAATGGTGACGGCTGGCGTCGTAACCGGCAAGCCCGAATAGAGCGAGATAGTGCGAGCCATGTTCAGCCCCTGCTCGCCTTCGGGCATCGCGCAGCCGATAATCACATCCTCAATAAGCTCAGGCGATAAGCCGGGCAGCCTCTCAAGCGCGCCTTGCAGCACCGCTCGCCCTAGATCCTCCGCCCTCGTCTCCGCCAAGCTCCCCTTTGATGCTTTGCCGACCGCCGTCCTCACCGCAGCAACGATAACGGCATCGCGGTCGTGATCCTCAAACGGTGATGAAGCTGACATTTTCGCTCTCCTCCTTTGAAAGTTAGTTGCGCAGCGGTTTGCCCGTCGCCAGCATATGGCTCATGCGATCCTGCGTTTTGCGCTCGCCGCAAAGGCTGAGGAACGCTTCGCATTCCAAATCGAGCAAATACTGCTCGCTCACCTCAGCGCCCGGCTGAATGTCGCCGCCTGCGAGCACAGCGCCAAGCTTGCCGGCAATAAGCGCGTCATGCTCGCTAATGTAGCCGCTTAGCTGCATCGCCTGCACCGCTACCCTCAGCACCGCCTTGCCTTCACGCCCGGCAACGCGAATGCGCCCCTCGGCCGGCGGCGAGTAGCCCGCCCGGTCAAGCTCCAGCACCGCCCGCTTCGCTTCGGCGATGCGCGCCTCCTGCCGCATAATGACCGTATCCTGCGGCCGCATCAATCCAAGCCCTCTAACCTCATAGCCGCTAGAGGAGGTTTTGGCCATCGCAATCGTCTCGAACAGCGCATTCAAATGCGGCTGCAGGTCTCCGCCCGGCTTGCCGCCATTTGCAATAAGAGCCCGTTCAGCCGCCATCGCAGCCGCTTCCTTGCAGCCCCCGCCCGCAGGAATAAGGCCCACTCCCGTCTCCACGAGTCCAAAGTATGTCTCTGGCGAATACACAATGCGATCGGCAGGCAAGCAGGCTTCTACCCCGCCGCCTAGCGTCATCCGGTGCGGAGCGGCAACGACTGGACGGTCAAGCCGCTTCAGATCAAGCATGCTGCCCTGGAAGAAGCGAATAATATCCTCGACCTCATCCCATTCGCCGTTCTGCGCTTCCATCAACAGAAGCATCAGATTCGCGCCGACGCAAAAATTCCGTCCTTCGTTCGCAAGGACCAGCCCGCGCCAATTTTGCGATACCTCCTTCACGCTTTGCCGAATGGCGGATAAGATGTCTCCCCCAATCGCATTGTTCTGCGAATGAAATTCGAGCAGCACAACGTCATCCCCAATGTCGATCAGGCTTGCGCCGGACGTGGAGAGCACCGTTTTACCGGAAGCCTTTAACGCCGCTAAGGAAATCGAGTCCGCTTCCGCTTCTTCCTGCTTGTATGCGCCGCTCGCCGAATAGACCCGTTCGCTGCCCTCCGCCCTATAAAAGCTTTCATGGCCCGCTTCCAGCCAAGCGCTTACCCATGCCGGAACTTCCTCGCCCTCCTTCTCCATCAGCTTCACCGATTCCCGGAGCCCAATCGCATCCCACAGCTCGAACGGGCCCAGCTCCCAGTTGAAGCCCCAGCGCATCGCGCGGTCGATATCCGAGATGGAATCCGCAATAACACCAACTTGAGCGGCTGAATAGAGAAGCGTTTTTTTGATCGTCGACCATGCGAACTTCGCGTAGCGGTCACGAGGATCGGTGCGAAGCAGCGCTCTCACCTTTGCCGCCGCTCCCTTCGCCGCTTTGGAGGCATCAATGACGGGTGAGCTGACAGCGCGTTTCGGCCCGTACTCGAGCGTATCCAGCTTAAGCGATTCAATCTCGCTGCCGCCTTTGCCCTTCACCTTCTTATAAAAGCCGGCACCCGACTTCTCGCCAAGCCTGCCGGACGCTACAAGCTGCTCCAGCAGCGGCGGCCTTGCAAATACGGCCTGCTCCGCAGGGTCGCTGCTTCTCTCCCGCACATTGTCCACAACATGCAGCAGCGTATCGAGCCCAACCAGATCGAGCATGCGCAGCGTCGCCGTCTTCGGCCTGCCCATCGCAGGACCAGTCAGAGCGTCTGCCTCTTCTACCGTCAGTCCAAAGCGCAGCGTATCCTCAAGCGTGACGAGCATACCGTACGTCCCGATCCGGTTTGCAATGAAGTTAGGCGTATCCTTCGCAATGACGACGCCCTTGCCGAGCCGCTTCTCGCAAACCTCCTTCAGCAGCCCCACGACCTCGGGAGCCGTATCTGCGGTCGGAACAATCTCAACGAGCTTCATATACCGCGGCGGGTTAAAAAAATGCGTCACGCCAAAATGCTGGCGGAACTCCTCGCTTCGGCCCTCTACCATCGACGCTGCCGACAAGCCCGACGTGTTGGTCGAGACGATAGCTCCCGGCTTGCGAACCGCTTCAATCGCCGCCAATACCTCCCGCTTAATATCCAGCCGCTCGACAACCGCTTCAACGATCCAATCCGCCTCGCCAAGCGCTTCCAAATGATCGGTTAAATTTCCCGGCGTGATGCGTGAAGACCAAGACGAGTCATAGAGCTGCGCAGGCTGCGCCTTGCCCATTCTGGCAACGGCAGCGCTTGCCAGCCGATTGCGCACCTTGGCATCCGAGAGCGTCAGTCCCTTCCGCTCCTCCTCTTCCGCAAGCTTCTGCGGGACCACGTCCAGCAGCACAACATGCATGCCCGCATTCGCAAGATGCGCGGCGATGCCGGCACCCATTACGCCGGAGCCGATAACGGCGGCTCTGCGAATGGAGCCAGCGTTTTTTTGCGACGCTTGTAACGTCATAGGCAGCCTCCTTCTTTTTCAATCAAACCAAATGACAGCTCGCTTACTCGCCAAATACGCTTTCAGCCAGCAGCTCCGCCACATCGCGTGCGATCACTTTCTCATCCGCAGACAATGCCTTTAGCCCATCCTCCATCATCGTGAGGCAGTACGGACAGGCCGAGCTGATGACAGACGGCTTCACCTCAAGCGCTTGCGCCGTTCTTGCATGGTTGACCCGCGTGCCCGAATGCTCCTCCATCCACATCAATCCGCCGCCCGCGCCGCAGCACATCCCGTTTGAGCGTGAGCGCTCCATTTCCTCAATCGTCACTCCCGGAATGGCTCTAAGCAGACTGCGCGGCGCCTCGTAGGTGTCGTTGTAGCGACCGAGATAACAGGAATCATGTACCGTCACGCGCTCGTCAATCGTATGCACCGGCTGCAGCGAGCCCTCCGCAAGCAAACGCGCAAGCAGCTCGGTATGATGCTCCACGACGATGTCCGGGCAGAAGCCAAAATCGGGATATTCATTTTTGAACGTGTTGTAGGTATGCGGGCAAGCAGTCACGATTTGTTTGACTTCATACTTGCTGAGCGTCTCTATGTTCTCGCGGCACAGCTCTTGAAAAAGCAGCTCGTTGCCGATCCGCCTTGCCGTATCGCCCGAGCTTTTCTCCTCAAGGCCTAGCGTCGCGAAGCTGACTCCCGCTTGGTCAAGCAGCCGCACCACATCGTACAAAACGCGGCGGCTCCGCATATCATAAGCACCCATTGAGCCGGCCCAAAGCAGGATGTCGGCCTTTTTGCCTTGCTGCTTCAGCTCCTGCATCGTTGCGACCCGTATGCCGGTGCGGCTCTCGCAATCGGCAATCCAAGCTGCCCGCTCAGCGCGCGGCAAGCCCCAAGGATTGCTCTGGCGCTCGATGTTCTGAAGCGCTCTCTGCCCGTCGGATGGCAGCCTGCCTTCCATCAATACAAGATAACGGCGCATATCGATGATTTTGTCGACATGCTCATTGCCGACTGGACACTGCTCCTCGCAATTGCGGCAGGTCGTGCACGCCCAAAGCTCCTCCTCGGTCAGCACCTCGCCGATCAGCTCCACCTCCTCCGGCTTTGCGCCTTCTCTCACGCTCCATGCACCTGCCTGCGCCGCCATCGTCGGCTCGATATTGGTCCCCCCCTCGGATTCTGTCTCCCATGCAGGAAGCACCGCTCCCATGACATGGGCGTAAGGGACATTTGTCTTGGATTGCCATATGCTCGCAGGCAGCCATGGCGACTTCGACGTAATAGCGGCGCCTTTTTCGGTCAAATGATCCCTTAGCTTCACGATCAGATGCATCGGAGACAGCAGCTTCCCGGTACTCGCAGCCGGGCAAACATGGGTACAGCGTCCGCACTCTACGCACGCATACAAATCAAGCATCTGCTTTTGCGTAAAATGCTCCACCTTCCCCGCGCCGAAAGTTTCCGCCTCCTCGTCCTCCAAATTCAGCGGCGTAAGACGGCCAGGCGGCGTGCTGCGCCGGAACCACAGATTGACCGGAGCAGTCAGCAAATGAAAATGCTTCGACTGCGGCACATAAACGAGGAAGCCCAGCAGCACAAGCAGATGCAGCCACCAAAACAATTCAAATCCCGCATGGGCTGCCGCGCTTTGCGGCTGTACGCCCATGCTCTCGAGCAGCATAGCCAGCTGATTGCTTACCGGGGCATAGCTTGCTTCTACGATAGAGGCTCCATGCCCACTGGTCGCAGCCAGCCGCTCGAAGGCTAAAGACAAAAGAATAGTGAGCATTAAGGAGCCGATAAACCACATGACAAGCGACGGCTTCCAGCCTCTTTTTAACCGAGGAAGCCTTTCCCCATAACGACGAAATGCGCCATAAAGAACAGCAGCAAACACAAGCGTTACCGTCATTTCCTGCGTCAGCGAAAACCCGTTATAGTAGGGCAGCGGGAGCGGCACACCTTCGTTTAGCCCCTTCCAAATTAAGTCCACCGCGCCAAACTGAAGCACAATAAAGCCGTAAAAATAAACCAAATGCATGATTCCGCTGCGTACATCGTTCAGCAGCTTGCGATGGCCGAGCACTTGGCCGCTGAAGCTGGATTTGCTGTTTTTCGGCTCGCGTTGATACCGCTTAAACACCGTCGGAACCCCAAGCCGCATGTACAAGAGGCGCCTCTGCACAACAAGCACGAACATAGAAACAGCAATAAGCACAACCGCCGCAAACAATGTCCATCTTCCCCAGATCAGCCATTGATCGACCTGCTTTAACGCCAAATACGTTGGCATATGCCTCGCCCCCTCATATATGCCGGCTCATGGAACAAGCAGCTCTGCGCGAAGTAGTCGGACAAGCTTTAGAACGCTTTCAAAATAGCCGCGGTGCTCCATGTATATGAGCTTTTTGCGTTGAACATGCCGCTCGGAAGGCGATTGCGTACGGTCTATTCATTTGCCAATCGTCATATCGTAGCAATGATGGACGTGTTAACCAAATATCGAAATAAGTGAGGGAGCTTCTATGCTGAAAATAGTGGTGCTTCTCAAGCAAACGTTCGATACCGAGGAGAAAATCGTCGTAACGGAGACGGGTGTCGATGAATCAGAAGCCAAATTTGTCATTAATCCTTACGACGAGTATGCGCTGGAAGAGGCGCTTCGCCAGCGCGAGCAGCACGGCGGCGAGGTGATCGTCGTTACCTGCGGACCCGAGCGATCGCAAGAGGCGCTCCGCACTGCGCTGGCAATTGGAGCGGATGAAGCGATAAGGCTGGATAGCTCTGCCTTGTCAGATGACGGTACCTCCATCGCTGCCGCGCTGGCTGCCGTCATTGAGCCGCTCGCTCCCGATCTGCTGCTAGCAGGCTTATTCGCAGTCGATAGCGGCGCTGGAAGCGTGGCGCTTCAAGTGGCTGAGCGGCTTTCCTTGCCGCATGCCACCTCCGCTGTTAAGGTCACCATTGTTACTGCGGGCGAGCTAGGCGCACTGCCAGCGGAGGGAGTGCTTAGCGCTCCTGTAACGGTAACTGCTGAGCGCTATGCATTAGTCGAGCGCGATATCGAAGGCGATACGGAAACCGTATCGATCCCGCTGCCGGCGCTCATTACGGCGCAGCAAGGCTTAAACGAGCCGCGTTATCCGTCGCTGCCGGGCATTATGAAGGCAAAGCGCAAGCCGCTGCGCACCGTAAAGCTCGACGAGCTGACCGGCAGCGGCGGCGCGCTCACAGCTGAAAGCGTTGCACCGCGCACCACCCGCTCGAAGCTGCTCCCGCCACCGCCTCGGGCAGCGGGCAAACGCATCCCCGGTGCTCCGGCGGAGCAGGCGAGCGCGCTTGTGTCGCTTTTGCGGGAAGAAGCTAAGCTTCTTTGAGGGTGTTGGTTGGAGAAGCGCAGCTTCTTCGAGATTGTTGGTGGAGGAAGCGCAGCTTCTTTGAGGGTGTTGGTGGGAGAAGCGCAGCTTCTTTGAGATTGTTGGTGGGAGAAGCGCAGCTTCTTTGAGATTGTTAGTGGAAGAAGCGCAGCTTCTTTAAGGGTGTTGGTGGGAGAAGCGCAGCTTCTTAAACACTGGGCTCACCGCGTTGTATTTGCAGCGGGGATGGTGGGGGTTTGATGGTGTTGGTGGATGCCAGAAAAAGTGCTCGCAGCAGATTCCTATGAAATACAGTCACGCTGCTGAGTTAATTGGATGAAAGTGCGTAAGTTAGCAAAGCTACATTGCAGTTTGTGCAACAGAATCGCATGCGGAGCTGAGATTACTCATCTACACTGCTGTTTGAGCAGCAGAATCATCCATTTATGAGCTCTAGATGAGATCAGTGAACCATTCTATTGCAAAAGTGCAACGTAGCCCGTGAATGTGGCCCTGATGTGAGGTTTCTATTGTATTAACTGCAACGTAGTGCTGGTTCGGAGCACAAAGGCTGGGGAATGCGTTGCTGCGTAAGTCGCTATGCAGGAGTAATTGAAGGAACTAGTTAGTTAAGAAATGCATGGCTGCGGCTTGCTGTCGGTATCATGAATAGTTGAGTCTCTACCGTTTAGCATCAGTTCTCCCCCTTAGCTAGCTACTCGAAAATACTCATCCCATCCACTCCTTATGTCTCTACGCAGGACGCAGGAGTAATTGAAGGAACTAGTTAGTTCTAGAAACAATTGAGGTCATCCAATAGTTGGTAGCAGTATTTGAAGTAATCAGTTCGTTCGCTGTAGAACGAGGTAACCCCGTTCGCTCATAGCAGCATTTAAGTAACTAGTTAGTTTATAGCAGTCACATCACGTTCTCAGTAATAAAGTTATGGGAGAGGAGCAGCATCCTATGTCCAAAACGATTCTCGTATTTGCAGAAAGCCGGGACGGCGCACTCCGCCGCGTAGCGCTGGAGGCACTCGGCGCAGCAAGGCGGCTTGCAGGCAAGGACGGCGCTGTCCATGCCGTCCTTGCCTGCTCCGGCGGCGCGGCGGAAGAAGCCGCCGCGCTAACCGCGCGGGGGGCGGACGTCGTGCATATCGCCGACGATCCTTCCCTCCGCGCCTTCGCGCCCGAGGCGTACATCGCCGCCCTTGGCGCAGCCATGGCTGCGGTGCAGCCGGACGCGCTGTTGCTCGGCCACACCGCTATGGGGCGCGAGCTCGCGCCCCGCGTGGCCGCGGCCCATGGCGCCGGCCACATCGCTGACGTCATCGCCATCGAGACAACGGATGGCGATGACGCCTTATTCATTCGCCCGCTCTACGCCGGCAAGGCGTTCGAGCGGCGCAGCTTCTTGCCGGGCCATCCGTGGGTCATCACGGTGCGCCCGAATAATTTGCCGGCGGCGGAGCCCTTGGACGCCGCCGACATTACGGGCACCGTTCAGGCTCTGCCGTTCACGGTGCCGCCGCTTTACACCGCCGTGCGCAGCCTTGTGCGCCGCACCGGCGGCCAGCTTGATCTCGCCGAAGCCGACATCGTCGTATCCGGCGGTCGAGGCGTGCGCAGCGCAGCAGGCTTCGAGCCGCTGCAAGCGATGGCCGCCGCGCTCGGCGGCGCTGTGGGCGCCTCGCGCGGCGCTTGCGATGCCGGCTATTGCGATTATGCGCTGCAAATCGGGCAAACCGGCAAGGTCGTTACTCCGCAGCTTTATATCGCCTGCGGCATAAGCGGTGCCATTCAGCATCTTGCCGGCATGAGCCAATCGCGCGTCATAGTCGCAATCAACAAAGACCCCGACGCTCCGATCTTCGGCGTCGCGGATTACGCCATAGTAGGTGATTTATTCGAGGTCGTGCCTCTGCTCACGACAGAGCTCCAACGCGCCCGCGCCTAGCTTTATTTTCTTACAATCAGTCATCATCCGAACTATGCCGAACCTATTTCATGTACCGTACACGCCCCTGCTGCCGCTGCATCAACGCCCGGCAGGGGACTTAAAAGGCTAATACTAAAGGTACCTGTAAACTCACATTTACTCTTACAGCCAACAAATCGTGCGTTTGGTGAGCAGTAAGCACATACTTGCGCTTACTGCATCGATTAGCCGTACCAGAAATGTCTAAAGCTGCAATAAGCACGCATATGCTCTTATAGCCAACAAACCATGTATGTTTGTGAGCTGTAAGCGCACATATGCGCTCATTGCCTCAATTTATGCGTATCAGAAACGACTAAAGGCTGCTATAAGCACGCATATGCTCTTATAGCCAACAAATCATATGTCTTGGCGAGCTGTAAGCGCATATTTGCTCTAAAAGCTTGCAGCAATAGACCAAAAAAACAAAAATGGCTGTACAGGTGTTAAGCCTGTTCAGCCTTTTTTATTATTTTCGAGCTGCAACTGCAGAGGCAAAGTCATTAATTTGTTATTTCCTTACTCCTTTTGGGACAACCCCATTAGCTCTCTCGGCTTATCCCTTCTTGCCTATGCGAAATCCGGACGGATCTCGCGGATGCAATCCGGCGACTCGTACAAATCATCATGCACCGCATTGGTTACAGGGTAGGCCCGCATGAGGTAGGAATCCATCGCTTCCAAATGCTTGCGCAGGCCGCTGAATTCCGTAATGCGCGGATTGAGCCAGTCCTCGATACCCTCCTCGTCCAAAATAACCGGAACCCGGGGCTGCCACACGGACATCGCACCTGTTGAAGCGGCGGTAATCATCGTGAAGGCACGCACTTCCTTGCCGCTCACATTTTTCCAGCAGTCATAGATGCCTGCGATGCCAAACAGCTGCTGACTCGGAACGATGATATGCATCGCCCGCGGGTCGCGCTCATTCCCGAACTGCTTTTGCCCAAAAAAACCGCTGCAAGGCAGCACGCATCTTTGTCTCCGCAGCATGCGCTCCAGAAAGGGCTTCTCTGAAAGCGTAATATGATCCGCATTAATCGCATCCTTCGCCCAAAAAGGGAACAGCCCCCATCTCGACTCCTGCATCGTTCTTTGATCAAACCGATCATTCATGACGATCGACACCGTCTGAGTCGGCGCCACATTAAACCGGTTCGTATGCCCCCGAATCACCTTGCCCACCTGAAACATCTCCACCATATCGCCTAATTCTGCCGTTAACGAAAACCGTTCAATCATCGCGACCACCCTTTTCACGTTGTTGAATCCAGTTTTTGTTAATAGGGCGAAAATTATGCAACGCTTTTGGTCAAAATGATCGAGTCAACAACAGTACAGCTAAGTCTCGTTTTCTTTCCCCGAACCCACTGCCCGCGAGCATTCTCACCAGCAGTGATATCGCCTTCACCTTCAATTAAACGGACCTACATTGTAAAACGTTTTCGGAATTTTAGCGGCGGCATGCCTGTGTGCGATGCGAACAGCCTAGAGAAATGCGGCGTTTGCCGGAAGCCGGTTTCCTCTGCTACCCGCGCAATCGTCCAATCCGTCTTAATAAGCAGCAGTTTAGCCTGATCGAGTCTGTAATACAGCAAATATTGCTGCGGCGTGCAATCAAATACCTCAGTCATGCAGCGCGTAATATAGTTGGTATGCAGCTGCAGCACATCGCTAAGCATCGTGTTGCTGATTGGGCTGCGGTAATTCAGCTTCAAATAAGCAGCCGCCCGTTCCGCAACCGAGACCGCTGCCTTAGCCGCATCCGAGCGCCAGCCCTCATCCAGCATTTGCAGCAAATGCAAAAACCGCTGCTGACGATCCCAGAACGCGCCATGCGACGAGCTCTTTGCTGCTTCATGCAGCTGCGAGAAAATAATTCTCGCTTCATCTGGATAGGTAAGCTTCATTTTTTTCGGCAGCCGAATCGCGTATGTATAGTAGTCGCCTCTCAGCGAGCCGCTTTGGTTGCCTTCCGTTTCCTCCCAAGCGCCCACCGTCTGAAAATGAATCCAATCAAACACGGTTTCCTCATCGCACGGACGAGTGGAATAGTGCCAGCGGTCCGGCCTTAGAATGAGCACATCGCCAGGCTCAAGCGTCCAGCGGTGATTATCCTCTGCTACATGCAGCGCTCCCTCATTGACAAACAATAAATCAAACACGCCTAGATTAGTCCGATTAGGATGCTCCTCGCCAGCGCGATAGGTTATTCGGTTTGATTCTATGAAAAACGGCAAAGGCGGTGATCGAAATGTAAGCAATAACTCCTCTGACAACCTAATCTCTCTCCTTATAATGTTTTGCGCTGCAAAACAGCTCCCATGTGTAAATATGCAAAAATCGACTTCAGCCCATCTTACTTGAAAACCGTTTCATTTGTCTACAACAAAACAAAGCCCCCTCATTTTCGCACGGAAGCTTCTCAAAGGCGCTCATGCAAAATACCGACGTCATATGAAATAACAAATCGAGGGTATCCTGATCGGTATCAATGACAGGCTTCTGCACAATGTAATCGTCAGCGGCGCCTTCTTTGTCGACGGAAACCAAATGAAAAATTTGCGATAGCTCCATATCAAGCTCATCCACATAGGCTGTCAGTTGCTCATAAAATATATTCGGCATACTCGGACATGAGCCGCCCTTCTCGCTGAATTATCCGGCAACCGCTGCAAGGCCGGCTATTTGACGACCTAAGCTTCTGCCCTGTTCCTTCTCTTCTTCCGATGGATTGTATTCAAATTTAATGCACTCGCCGGCGATCTCCGCGCCAAGCTCCTTCAGCTTCGCTTCAATAATATCCACAGCAGCGCAATAGATGGGGTAAGATGTGTCGCCAGATCCAAATACAGCCGCTTTCTTGCCGCTTAAATCCAGGGAATCCATCGCCTCATAGAAATCAAGAAACTCGTCCGGCAGCTCGCCGTCACCCCATGTATACGCACCAATGATGATGCCGTCATAATCGCTAAGCTCCTCAGCGCTCGCATCGAATGCTTCCTTAGACACAACCTCCGCGCCCGCTTCCTTTGCTCCCTCTGCAATAGCCGCAGCCATTTCTTCCGTATTCCCTGTCATGCTCGCATATACGACAAGTACTTTTGGCATCTGCAATTCCTCCGCTTCCTTTTTCTTAGTCTTATACACTTACCGTCTGAATGCCTTGAAAAAGCGTAGCCATGTATAGATTGCCGCCCTGCATGTCGATATCGGTTACCGGGCAGCCCAGTTTAACGGACAGCAGCGTGACTTGATTGCATAGATAAGCAAGCTGGAATAGTCCGCGATCTGTGCATACATAGATGTCATTCCCCTTGGCCAGCACGGAAAAAATAAACGGCTTGCCGAAGCGCACCCGGTCAAACCTGCCTTTCTTGTCTCCGACAAGGAGCTCTCCTTGCTCGCTCGCACCGATCAAATGGCCTTTGAACACCGCTAAGCTCGTGACGCTTGTTTCCAGCTCAAAATGCGCCCAATCATCCATAAAGCGATCATAACGCGAGACTCCGCTATCATGCGCAATGATTAGATATTGAGGCAGATTAATAAAATCATACACTCGCTTGTCGTTGCAAGCAATTTGCTCCCATCTGGAGCTTGCCTTGGACCAGAGCCCGTATTCCGTGGCAGCGTAGCTGCTTCCGCCAATTTTGCGATATTGATAGCATGGAATCGTCAAGCCGTCATTCTCCCACGCATCTCCATTCCATTCATATAAGCCGCTGCTCGTGCAGGCGTGCAGCAGCTCATGCTGAAGCTGCAGCCGGTTTACGTTAGCTACCTCTTCCAGCCCATGATCGAGCTTCTTCCAGTTGCTCTGTGCATCGATTTGATATATTCCGTGGCCGACTGAAGCCGCGATCAAGCAGTCGGGTCCTGCCTTTACCGATGAGAAGGGAAAGAGCATCCAATTCCAAGGCTTGCTTGTTTCAGTCTGCATAACTCTTGCTCCCTCCGAAAAAATATCGCTTAATCGTATAGCGAAATGCAGCATTATTGTTTTATATTTTTGCTCCTGTGCTCCGGCAATTGAACCGTTTGGAACCGTTTTTGATGCGCAGATCCCTTGATCCGCTGCTTCCAATTGTTTTCCTTTTGCAGCAGGAACGCTGATTTGCGTTTTTTTAGAACCATCTCATAAAGCAAGCCCACATGCTCTGCCTCCCGCTATATGTGAATATGCATTCTTTTAAGTGATAATGATTATCACTTTCGTAATTATGATAACCATTCTCAACTTTGATGTCAAATCATTTATAACAGCCTCTCGTTATGTCATTCTCTGATTGGCGTGATCCTTATCCTAAAGACAAATAGCTTCCCTACAAACGTACATTTAAGCAAATATAGATGAAGGTCTATGACTATAACGGATACATACCCAATCAATAGATAGAGTACAAACGTAGAATAAGGCAAATACCAAGGAGGTGCTTTCGCTGAATTATTCAAACAATCACAAGAAACGTTGCGTCAAAAAACCTGTTTCATGCTGCAGTCCAAAAGGAAAGAAAGATGGGGATAAAGTTATCATCGTCAAAAAGGAGCTTATCGTAAAAGCTCCGAGAGGTGAAAATGGTCGTAGAGGAAGCTCAGGACGCAGAGGACCTCAAGGTCCGGTCGGCCCTGCGGGTCCATACACAGTAGGAGGAACTGGTCCTGCTGGTCCTGCTGGTCCGGTCGGCCCTGCTGGAGCTGCCGGAGCTGTTGGTGCCGCTGGTGCTGTTGGAGCAGTAGGCCCTGCCGGGGCTACTGGCGCAACTGGCGCAACTGGTCCTGCTTCCGGTGGAGCAATCATTCCTTTTGCATCAGGAGCACCTATTACCGCAACTACTCTAGTAGGCGGTTTAGTCGGTACAGTAAGTCTAGTCGGCTTCGGTTCCTCTCTTCCTGGCGTTGCACTGACAGGTACTTCCATCGACCTTTCAGGCACTGCGCTTGGACCGGTGCTTGACTTTGCCTTCTCCGTTCCTCGCGATGGACTGATAGATTCGCTTTCCGCCTTCTTCAGCAACACAGCAACGGTTAACTTGCTTACTTCAACGGTTACCCTTACGGCACAATTGTACAGCGCTCCATTGGGCAGCAATACCTTCAGCCCAGTAGCTGGCGCCGCTGTAACATTTGCACCGATTACAGGCCTCCTTGCTCTAGGTGAGACAAGAACCGGTACTACTCCTTTAGCTATCCCAGTAACCACGGGAACCCGTCTCCTCTTGGTATATTCCGCCGATACAGCCGATCTTGCCCTTGCTGCTGCCGTAGTAGGTTATGCTAGCGCAGGCTTATCTATCATCTAATAAACGAGTCATAGATAGTAAGATTTAATAACCAAAAAACCGTCCCTTCACAAGGACGGTTTTTTGGCTCTTTCAAATGATAAGTCTCTGTCATAACCGTAATTGCAAACTCACCTTGAACTGTATATTAATCCGATCGTTCTCAAACTGAACGTCTTTTACCGTTACGATGTCCTGAGCAGGCAAATCCAGCGGTATGATGATCGTCTCCAGCATAGAGATCGGCAAAGCCATTTCCTTTATAGATAGCGACTGAGGTCTAAGCGTAATGCTCGGCGACTGCCACTCTAGCGAATATACCGCATGAAGCTCAGCTGGAATACGGTCCTTATAGGTTACATTCATGCGAGCGATAAGCTTATCCTCCTCCAGCTCGAATACGGCGCCATCCAGACGAATATCCTTTGCAAGCTCCAAGTAAGACCCGCCTGCTCCCTCGGCCGCATACTTGCTTTTCATATTCATTTTTATCAAATGGTTGATATCCTCTTCCGTGAGGACGAGCTCCGGCTTTAATTTGCGGACCATAGCCAGCGCCTTCTCTTTCACATCGATAGGCGCGTAGCTCATGTCCAACTTCTCGTCCGGCGCTATATAGGAAAGCAGGCACCACAGCGCGCCGCCTAGCAGCAATATAATAATTATGATAGCCGTCACAAATCGTTTCAGCATTTTCCCCAATTCGGTCCCCTCCTCCATTTCGAAATAAACGATATTCCCATACGTCAACATGCATTGATAGTGCTATAATAGATCAAATAATCTATGCTGCTGCTTCCGAAAACTGAGAGGATGGTCACCTGTGAACACGAACAACGTTCCATTACACCGCATTGGGCTTGAAGAAATCGTTCAAGCGCAAATGCATTTAAAGGATGTCATTACGCGTACACCGCTCCAACATAACCGTGTGCTGTCCGAGCGATACGACTGCAATGTACTGCTGAAACGAGAGGATCTGCAAATCGTTCGCTCCTTCAAAATACGCGGCGCATTCCATCTCATGCGCTCTCTTTCGCCAGAGACTTTGTCGAGAGGCGTTGTCTGTGCGAGCGCCGGCAACCATGCGCAAGGGGTAGCCTACTCCTGCCAAACGCTCGGAATCCCAGGCAAAATATATATGCCAAGCACGACTCCACGTCAAAAGGTAACGCAGGTAAACTTCTTTGGCGGATCATACGTGGAGGTCATCCTGACAGGCGACACCTTCGATGATGCCTATGACGAGGCCGTTGCCGAGAGCAACCGCAGCGGAATGGCCTTCATTCACCCCTTCGACGATCCAAAAATCATCGCTGGAAATGGAACGGTCGGCCAAGAAGTAATGGAAGCGGCTGAATCCGTACCCGACTTCGTGTTCGTAACCGTCGGCGGCGGCGGACTTGCAGCCGGAGTCTCCTCCTATGTCAAAATCGTCTCTCCTGCAACCAAGGTCATCGGTGTTGAACCGGAAGGAGCACAATCATTACGAGCATCCCTTGATGCAGGCCAAGTCATGCCTCTTGATCAAATCGACAAGTTCGTGGACGGCGCAGCCGTCAAGCGTATCGGCGATATGACGTTTGAGCTTTGCAAAGACCTGCTGGACGATGTGGTCGCCGTACCTGAAGGAAAAGTATGTACAACTATGCTTGATTTGTACAACGAGAATGCGATTGTCGCCGAGCCGGCAGGCGCGCTGCCCATTGCGGCGCTTGAAGCCTACCGCGAGCAGATCCAAGGCAAGACGGTCGTCTGCATCGTGAGCGGCGGCAACAACGATGTTGACCGCATGCAGGAAATCAAGGAGCGGTCCCTCATTTACGAGGGCTATAAGCATTACTTTATGGTCAGCTTCCCTCAACGCGCCGGCGCGCTTCGGGAATTTCTCGACCAGGTGCTTGGGCCAAATGATGATATAACGCGCTTTGAATATACGAAAAAATCGAACAAGGATAATGGCCCCGCACTCGTCGGCATTGAGCTCACGCACCGGGAAGACTATGATCCGCTCGTCGAGCGCATGACGAAGAAGGGCTTTCAATTTCTAGAGCTTAACAAGGACCCTGTCTTATTCAACTTATTGATTTGATTATATCCAAAATAGCATTCGCCCCGTTTCCAGTTCAGGAAACGGGGCGATTTTTCTTTTACCAGGCGTATGCGCGAGGTGCATCCCCGCCAGGGCCAGGGAATATTTCATCGATGCGCTTCAGCGCCGATTCATCCAAGGAGATCTCGACTGCGCGAAGCGAGCGCTCGAACTGATCCAAGGTGCGGACTCCGATGATCGGAGCCGTAACGGCCGGATTTGCGAGCAGCCAAGCAAGCGATACAAGATCCTCCGGCTCGCCAACCTCGTCGCAGAACGCAGCATAAGCATCCAGCTGTTCACGGTGCTGCTCGAGCCGCTTGGCATCTCCGCTTCGGCGGCCTCCGTCCTTCCGGCGGTGGTTGCCCGCAAGCAATCCGCCATCAAGCGGACTCCACGGAATAACGCCGAGACCTAATTCCTTCGAGGCTGGCAGCACTTCAAGCTCCGGCAGACGGCATAGCAGATTGTATTTATGCTGCTCGGACACTAGCCCAATCGAGCCTCTTGCCTTCGCTTCGCCCTGCGCAACCGCGATATCCCAGCCCGCAAAGTTGCTTGAGCCTATGTAGCCGACTTTGCCTTGCGATACGGCTGTCTCGAATGCTCCCCACAGCTCGCTCCAGTTCACGCTTCGATCCACGTGATGCATTTGGTATAGCTCAATATGATCCGTTTGAAGCCGTTTGAGCGAGCCTTCCAAATGTCTGCGGATTTTATAGGCGGATAAGCCTGCCTCACGGTTAGGCCCGTCATGGGCATCATTCATGTCTCCATACACTTTAGTAGCTAGTACGGTACGCTCGCGGCGGCCGTCGCCTTGTTGAAACCATTTGCCGATGATTTCTTCGGTCCGGCCTGCATTTTCGCCCCAGCCGTAAATGTTCGCGGTATCTATAAAATTAATGCCTGCATCCAAAGCAGCATCTAAAATACGAAATGATTCCTTCCCATCGGTATCCACGCCAAAATTCATCGTACCCAGACATAATCGACTGACTCGAAGCCCAGATCTGCCTAGTTTTGTGTATTGCACGCTAATCATCGCTCCTTCAATTTTGAAATAGGATGGATTACGTATTCATTATACAAAAATAACACAAAGTAACCAAACTGCGTTCATATTCGCTTTACAATCGTCCGCTAAACTAACGGAAGGAGGTGTACACATGATAGTGTTCAATAATAATCCACAGCCAAAATTGCTAATTTTGTACGCATCTTATGGGGAAGGTCATTTGCAGGTTGCTCACGCGATTAAGAGCGCGCTTGAGGAACAAGGAAATTATCGTACCGTAATGGTTGATTTAATGGCAGAGTCGCATCCATGGCTGAACGAGGTAACACGTAAATTTTACCTAAAGAGCTATACGCATATGCCCTCACTCTACGGCTGGATGTATGACTTTACAAGACTGATGAAGCATGACTCGTTATTCGGCGGCTTGCTTCACTCCTTCGGAAGAGACAAGATCCGTCGCATCCTCAGGGTGGAGCAGCCGGATATCGTCATGCACACCTTTCCAAGCTTCGCCCTGCCGGAGATGAAGCGGCGCAAGGATTATCACCCGCCCTCCTATGCCGTTATCACCGACTTCGATCTGCATGGACGCTGGGTACATCCGAGCATTGAGCGCTACTACGTTGCAACGGAGGATTTGAAGCATGAGCTTACGCATCTCGGCATTCCAAGCAGCTCCATTCAAGTGAGCGGCATCCCCCTTAAGCGCGGCTTCCGCGCAACAACAGCATCGATCGAGCTCTACGAGCGCTATAATTTGAATCCCAATAAACCTGTCATTCTCATCATGGCTGGCGCGCAAGGCGTAATGCCTGACGTATCCCAAATTTGCAGCGGATTGCTGGAAGACGATCACGTGCAGGTCGCTCTTGTGTGCGGACGCAATCACCTCTTGAAAGAAACGATTGAAAAGCAATTCCAGGCTCATAGCGGATCCTCGCGCCTTCATGTTTACGGCTTCATTGATCCTATCCATGAGCTGATGGCACTTTCGGATTGCCTCATAACGAAGCCAGGCGGCGTTACGCTCTCAGAAGCTATCGCTGCAGGACTCCCGATTTTCATCTACCGACCAGTCCCGGGTCAAGAAAAACAAAACGCGCTGTATCTCAAATCCAAAGGCGCGGCTATTTTAGCGAGTGAAGCGAATGAGCTGACGGAACAAATTTTGAAACTTGTGCATGATCCGTTACGTCTTACAAATAGCAAGCTGTCCACCAAGCAGCTTCAAGCCTCGCAAGCCGCAGCCGACAGCATTGTTTTGGATATGCTATCCAATTTGCGTATAATGGAGAGAACAGCGACTTTATAAATGGATAAGGAGCTTGTCCTTGCGTACAAATCAGAAAAGTTGGTTTGGAGCGGAGATGCGACTCATCTCCGTTATTTTGTTCATTGTAGAGTTTGTAAGAGGCGCTGTGCTCGTTAGCTTATTGCCTATTTATGGCGCCAAAACATTAGGGCTTTCACCCGATATAATCGGAGCTGCCATATCTGCACACTATGTTACCGATACGCTGCTTAAGATGGCCATCGGCTATTTGCTCGATCGCTTCTCGATTCGCATCGTCGTGCAAGCGGGGCTCGTTATATCCCTTATCGGCGTTTATTTGCTCCAATTTGCTGAGATTCCATGGATGTTCATCGGAACAGCAGCCTTATATGGCATCGGCATGTCGCCGATTTGGATCGTTTGCCTAACGAAGGTAACCAAGCAGCAGCGCGCTACCCAAATGGGAGTCCTTTATACGATATGGATGATAGGACTTGGGAGCGGGCCGATTGTATGTAATATTCTGCTCGACTTCAGCGTATCGTTTACGTACAAGCTGCTTGTCAGCATGTCCGTCGCTGCATGCCTCCTAACGATCTTCATGAGCAAAGAGAGGGCTGATACGCCAATCCGAATGCCGCTCCGCAAGCAGCTCAACATTCTGAAAGGCAGGCTAAGCAAAATGAGGCTGCTGCTTCCAGGCATGATTTTGCAAACGACGGGTGCCAGCATGCTCGTTCCCATATTGCCGAGCTTTGCTGATCGGGAGCTTGGACTCACTGGAACGCAGTACTCGATACTCCTTACGGTAGGCGGGATTTGCGCTGCAGCCGGACTTATCCCAATGGGCAAGCTTTCCGATGTAATTGGCGGCAAAAAATGGTTTCTCGTTATCGGCTTCTGCATATTTGCTATCAGCCTATACATGCTGGCCTCCGGCTTGACGTTCTGGTATTGTTTACTTATAGCAATTGCTTTAGGTTTGTCTTATTCCGCTATTTTGCCCGCTTGGAATGCACTTCTGGCCACCTATGTTCCTCCTAAGCAGGAAGGGCTTGGCTGGGGCATTTTGTCTACCGTCGAGGGCGTCGGCGTCATGATTGGTCCAATTGTAGGCGGCATGATCGCCGCTTGGAACGGAGAGATTGCTGTCTTTTGGATAAGCGCTGTTCTTTTTGGTGCGATCGGATTATTTTATTTATGGTTCCCTTTTGAGTCGTTTGCTACAAATGAAAAAGCTACAAATAAGTAGATCGGGGTTAAATCTATGGATGATTGGCGCAATTGGCTGGAATACATAAAGCATTTGGATCTCGATTCTATTCAATGGACGCTGCAAAGCTATTCACAGTGGGGCCCTTTGCCCGGCATTTTGCTTCCCTTGATTGAATCATTCCTCCCTTTCCTTCCGTTAATTCTTATCATCGCTGCTAATGCCAACATATACGGCCTTGGCTTTGGGTTTCTATTCTCATGGATAGGCGTAACCGCTGGCGCTGTAACCGTATTTTGGATTAGCCGTACGCTTGGCCGCAACGTCAAGGGCAGGCTTGAGAAACGTTTTCCGAAGTCGGAACGTTTTTTCAATTGGGTCGAGCGCAGAGGCTTCACGCCGCTGTTTCTGCTCGCTTGCTTCCCATTCACCCCCTCCGTCGTCATTACAGTTGTCTCCGGCCTAAGCAAAGTTCCTTTTCACACCTTTCTGCTTGCCACTTTGCTTGGGAAGGCCGTTATGATATTTTGCATCTCGCTGATCAGCTTCGATATCGGCAATCTGGTCGATGAGCCTTGGCGTATTTTTGTCTCGATTACAGCCGTGCTGGTCATGTGGTTCGGAGGCAAGCGCCTCGAGTCGCGTTATCAGGTGAATGGGTGAGGTGATCGCTTGGAGCATATTGATCGGACGGGCGGCGCTTGCAGCGCCGCTCTTCTTTAATTGGTTTGACGCTTTGGCAACCGCTATTGTGCTTATTGTTGCTGGCGCACTGCTGGCCGGCATGTTCATGTTCATTAGAATCGCCTCTGACGATTCTGACCGGTACAAGGAGCTCAAGGAAATGGTCGAGACCATCTTCGGCACTCCTGCCCATCTGCGTCCACACCTAGACGACCATTCCGCCAAGGATAGCCCCACATCCGAAAGAAATGCAGCAGCAGCCGCTTTCTCCGAGCCTTGTCCAGCTTGCAGCGAAACAGTCACGGAGCGTGATTCCATTTGTCCCTCCTGCGGACTTCAACTATTATAGCCCTCCCTCATTTTCGTTAACTGGACTCATACTTTCCCTCCATTTGTGGCACACTGTTGAGGATCTTCTTGTGAAGACAACGATGATTCCTCAGGAGGGTAACCACATGTCAGGAGAACAGCCATCCGATCAGCAGAAAGCGGCAAGCAAAGCGCAATCAAAAGCCGACCGCAATCAAGCCAGCAAAGAATCAGCCAGCGAGCAGCAGTCAAATGCCGATCGCGCAGCGGTGCCGAAGCACGGATTATAAGCATAGGAAGGTTGGTTGACACCATATGAGCAATCCAGATAACCATCATGAGATGAATCCCATGTCAGGCGAACCGGTTGAAGTCAAGGGCACCTACCGAAACGAATGGGGCCGCGAGGAACAGCTCGAACGCGGGGACGTATTCCCGGCAGACCCTATGCTTGGAACGACAGAATGGCAGTTGGTCGAGCTCTTCTTCAATAACCATCATCAAGGGCACACCGACCCACGATTGGTGCCGCATGATGATGACGATAATCCAGAAGCGCATATGCAGCATCCTCGCCGTCACGAGGGCAGCAACAAAACGGACGACGATCAATAAATATTTTGCTTGATTCCTTAATAGCAAACAAAACAGCAGGCTGGAGCTCCCAATAGCGACGCTCCGGCCTGCTGTTATGTTATCGTTCTATAGCTGTGACGGTCATGCGAAGCCTCATTGCTTCTCAGCAGCCTCCGATTCATCAGCGCCGCGCTTCGGTTTCTCCTCGCGCTGCTGCACCTGATCGAGAAGCTTCTCTAATCGACGCAGATGGTACGCATATTCGAATAGCCCAGAAGCGACAAAGACGAGGCGCTTATGCTCATCCAGATCATCCATGATGTATGCCGTTAAATCATTTACGAACCGCGCTTCACGCTCTTCCTCCGGCTCGATTTGCGCATTCGGCTTCATTTTATCCTCTGCCTTGAGCAAAATTTGCTCGTGATACTTTGATAATTCCTCAATTTGCCGATCGAAGCGCAGCGCCCACTCTCCCGCGCTTGGCGAAGCAAAATAATGCTCCTCCACGACATCAAGAAGATCGGCCCCTTTTTGCAGCGTCTTGATCATTTGCTTGGACACAAGCAGCTGCCTGGCATGACTTGTCCTCGCCCTTGCAAGCACATTGCGCTCCTCTTCGAATACGGCATGGCGCTCCTCCAGCTTCCTCAGCGTCACGTGAAGCTTATCCTTCTCCTGACGGAATACCTGCTCCTTCATCTCATTGGAAATAGCCGTTCGCAGGAGCAAAGAGAGCTGTGAGTAGGCCTGGTGCACCTGCTCGGTGAACTGCTTCCTAGGGCGCGGCGGGAATACGAGCACGTTGACAAAGAATGACGCTCCGATACCGGTAAGAACCATCAATATCCGCCCAATCGCTACATCCCAGCCCTGTCCATTCGCTTCCATGATCGCGACGACCGTCACAAGCGTCAGGCTAATTGTGCTTTCCATCTTCAAGCGAATGCTGATCAGAATGACTAGAATACAGACAAGGCCCGCCGCAATTGGCGTATGTCCGAAAAACCGAACGGCTATGATAGCAATGAAGGCACCAAGGAGATTCGTTTGCACCTGATCCGCAACGCGCTGCCATGACCTATAAATCGATGGCTGAATCGTAAAAATAGCTGCAACGGCAGCAATGAGCGGGGATGCGAAGCCAAACAAGCTGCTTAAGTAGATCGCTAACGCGACAGCCATCCCCGTTTTCAATACTCTGGCACCAATCGTCATGTTGCTTCAGCCTCCATCACAAGCAGCTCGGAATCGGCCGCCTCTTTCCCATTTACCCATAACGTGAAGCGGTGAAGCCCGCTATAATGCTTGCGCGTCGATAGGTCCGCAAAGCGATGTACTCTTGTACCCGATGCGGAAGCGCCTCCAGCGTACTCGCGATCCGAGAGCAAAAACCGCTTCAACGAAGTTTTTCCGCCAGACTTCACGAAGTCAATGCCATATTCGATTCGAAGCTTTGCAGGCTCGCCTTCCCGCAGCTGCACACGATAACGTAAAGAAACCTCGCCTCCGATCGCAACCGAACCGGGTTCTACCTCTAATGCGGCTGCGGTTACGAGCGGGAGCGCATCTTCCTCCGTCTCATTTTTGGCATAACCGAACAAGGCCATAATCTGCGGATTGGATTGCTTAATGAGCGTGCGGCAGCCATGCCGGATAATCCAATCCGTCCTCACATCCTCGCCGCTCCAAGCTGCAGCAAGCTGGGTAACAAGCTCCGGATGATCCTTCGCGATATCATTCAAATTGTTCGCCACGCTCTTGCGTACGTAGAGAGAAGGATCGCGCTTTAGCTTGTCCAAAATAGGAATAATCGGCGATGGATCGCGCTTAAAGAGCGGCAGCGCCTGCGCCCATGGCAGTCGCGGTCTAATGCCTTCACTCGCAAGCCGTCTAACATGCTCATTCGGATGGTCTGCCCATTCGAGCATTTCCCGAGCCAAACGCTTTGGATCGCTCAGAATAAAAGCTCGTATGGCGAATTCTGAGGTTGAACGCGCTGTAAAACGTTTCAGCGCAGCTAGCGATAGCTCCCAGTGCTGCGGTTTCATTCCGAATACTTCCACGAAATCCGGAAAAAACAAATACGGCAGCCCCGTACATTTTTCATCTATTTGATATAAAACAGCGAGCGCCTCTTCATAGGATTGCGGCAATGAGGCACCCAGCGCTTCTGTTATTTTCCGCGATCGCGCCTTGAGCTCAAGCTGCTCCCAGTTGCCGTCCCTTACGCGCTCGACGAATAGAGCCTCGTCAAACGGACGCCATGCCGTTTTCACCAAGCTTGCAAATTGTTCTAGAAATAAGCCGTCATACATTGCTTTAAGCGGTTCTGCCAACGTAAATCCCTCCTTCAGCTATTATACCGAAAAAAACCATTTGTTCACTACCGCTTGCTTAACCTGCATGTACAAACAAAAACAGCCCAGAAATGCTCCTGCAGAGCACTCCCGAGCTGCCTTCTATTCGCTGGCCTTCTTAAGCATAACGCGAAATAATGTCGGACAGCTGATGGGCGATCGCATTGGATCCTGCTGCCAGCTGTTCATTCGTAAAGCGAGTGCGAACGAAAGACTCATCCATATCCATCGCCTCTGCAAAAAAGCTGGATAAGCCGCGCGCACGCCGATCGATCTGCAGCACCAGCTCCAGCTCGCGATCTGACGGATAGAACATAACCTCAAGCTCATCCAGCTGCCCGCGGAACTGCGTGGTCGGTACGAACTCAAGCTCTTGGACAAATGGCATTTTGCCGCCAAGACGCGAGGAATACTCGCATTCCGCCTTGCGCAATCGGAAGCCCAGCAGATTCAGCGCCTCCAGCACCGTATTCATTGGAGCGGAAGGAACGACCTCGATGCGGTCATTGTCGCCAGGATCAACACCGCCGCGAACGTCCAGCTCCGTCTTCACCCATACGGGTGCGCGTCCAATCGTAAGCGGGGTTTGATGCGGAAGCTGAAAGGAAAAAGGAACCTCGCGGCTTTCGCCTGTTTGCAGCGTGAAAGGCGCACTGACATGGTAGCGGCCTACCGAACCGTGCTGAGTTATTTTTGTATCATTGCTCTCGCGTATATATTCGGTCATGACAGACAATTGTATCGTTTCGATACGCTGCTCCACGTTGCCGCCTTGAATCTTCACAATGCCGCGAACCTCATCACCGGGTGCATAACGAGCCTTCTCTAATACTGTATCAATCTTCGCTGAGCCAATACCGATACTCGCCAAAAAACGATTAAACATCTAATCAACCCCCACTTAAAATATCGTCAATTCGTCACTGCTTAAGCATATTACGGCACCTTCAAAATTAGGTTTCAATTACCGGCGGTACCTTGTAAGGCAGCTGAATAATAAAGGTCGTCCCTACCCCAATCTCGGTCTCCGCCGTAATTTGGCCCTGATGGTTGTCTACGATTTTGTATGTAACCATTAAGCCGAGTCCCGTCCCTTTTTCCTTTGTCGTATAGAAGGGCTGTCCGATCTTGGACAGCTGCTCAGTCGGGATACCCGGTCCTTCATCCTTGATTCGTATCATTACCCCGCGAGCTTCATCAAGGGACATATTAATCGTAACTACGCCCCCGCCGGGCATAGCTTCTATTGCATTTTTGAGAACGTTAATTAACACTTGCTTCAATTGATTCTCGACGCCTAATACCCATAGCGGGCGATAATCAGTGTGGAATTCAATGGTGACGTTGTGCAAAATGGCCTGCGTTTCCAGCAGGTTTACTGTCTCCGACATAATTTGGCGCGAATCCTTATGCACAAAATCATAAATTTGCGGCTTGGAGAGCATAAGCAATTCACTCACGATGGATTCGATGCGTACAAGCTCAGATTTCATGATGTCGTAGAAGCTGCTGATATTGCCCCTGCCGGTTGAGATGAGCTGCAGAAAGCCCTTTAACGAGGTGAGCGGATTTCGAATCTCATGGGCAATGCCAGCAGCTAATTGACCTGCAACATTGAGCTTTTCCGAATTAATAAGCAATTCCTCGTTCTTCTTGCGCTCGGAAATATCGCGAATGATGACCTGCACAATCTCCTTTTCCGAAAAAGCGGAGCTTGCCCTGACCATTTCCGTGTGGAGAGGCTTGCCTTGTATCGACATCCATTGCAGCTCAATCGGCTTATAAGGCGATTCCTCGCCCTCTTGTCCCGCAGCTAGCCATGCTGCCATCTCACTATGATGCTTCTCATCAAGAAGCTGGTATAAACTAGACCCGATGATTTCCTTCTCCGACTGTATTTCAAACAAACGCAGGCCAGCACGGTTCATAAACTCCCATTTGCATTCACGAATTAAAGCGATCGTATCCATAGAGTTCTCGACTAGCATCTTATACCGTTCATCGATCTGGCTGTATTTGCTCGCATTCAGCCAAGTCGTCAGACTAAAGCTCAGAATAATTAAAGTGGACAGCCCGAGCAAGAAGGCAAGCAGTCGCAAATACTCGTTTAATAAATCCGTTGATAAAATATCATTATATTCGATTTGCAGCGCATACAGGCTAATCTGATGCATGACCATATTGGACAATCCAAGCGACAAGCTGCTTTTGAGCTTATACATTCTCTTCTTGGATTCCAGACTGCGAAAGGCTATATAAGCGCCTATAAAACTAACAATATAGGAAAGCAAATAGAGCAGCCAATTCATTTTTAAAATAATAACCGAATCAGACAGCATGGACATGTATTGGAGCTTCGTAGAACCAAGCGCCATTAATAGAGCACTAAAAAAATAACGTCCTCGCCTCAGCTCCTGCTTTCTAAACACTGACAGTGCAGCATAGACGATTATGGCGCATACGATTATGACAAGCAGCATGCTCCAATCCATAAGCAATCGATATTCTGAAGCAAGCAACGATACGACGTGCATCGTCCACAGACCTAATCCAAATACGAAGGCTCCGCCTATCATCCAATTGAATCCATTTGCCCGCTCGCGCGGCTGCGGCTGCTCAATCATATTGAGCATCGTATAGGCGGCAAAGCAAATAATGATGATAGACAAAACTAAATAGTAGGGATTTCCAATGATTATAGACTGGGTCATAGGACTCCTTGAATATCCATAAATTCACTTACTAGTAATGAAGTTCGACAATTTTCATTAAAACCCTCTCTTTTTATACAAAATATCGCAGGTTTCTGTCATAATTCCAGAGGGTGTTTCACATCTTCCCTACTTCGGCATTTATGTTAGAATGACAGTAGTAGAAACAGGGCAATACCAGATGAAAATAATAGTCTTCTGCTTGTGCAACTCGTTTTTGCTTCACAACATTTTTAGGAGGAAAAGTATGAAAATCGTCAAGGAATTTAAAGAATTTGCGATGAAAGGCAATGTTATCGACTTAGCTGTCGGCGTCATTATTGGAGGAGCGTTCGGCAAAATCGTCACTTCGCTCGTCAACGATATTATTATGCCGCCAATTGGCAGGATTTTGGGTGGAGTTGATTTTAAAGATTTAGCGATACCACTTTATTCTAAAACAGAAATAGATGCGCTAGAGAACCCGGCCACGGCTCCGTACATTAATTACGGTCAATTCATCAACGTCATGCTGGACTTTTTAATCGTTGCATTCTGTATCTTTCTGCTTGTCAAAGTCATTAATGTTTTGCGTCGCACCGAGAAAAAGGAAGAGGCTCCTGTAGCAGCAACCGAGAAGGAATGCCCGTACTGCTTGTCCAATGTGCCGATCAAGGCTACGCGCTGCAAGCACTGCACGTCCCAGCTGGGGGCTGCCGCGCATGGCTGAGGAACTGTTCGACATCTATGACGAACAGCTTCGGCCGCTTGGTACGGCGACGCGCGCAGAGACGCACGCGAAGGGCTACTGGCATCGGACCTTTCATTGCTGGCTGACACGGCGCGAGGGAAACCGCCGATTCGTGCGGTTCCAGCTGCGCCAGGCCAGCAAGGATACGAACCCGGGCTGCTACGACATTACGGCAGCCGGCCATTTGGCCGCGGGGGAGACCATCCGCGAAGCGATGCGCGAGCTGGAGGAAGAGCTTGGCGTAAGCGCCCCGTTCGAGGAGCTTATCCCGCTCGGACAAATACGCGAGGATGCCCACGGCGAAGTTAATGGCAAGCCCTTCATCGACCGCGAGGTCAGCGACGTTTTTGCCCTCGTTTGCGAAGTGCCTTTAACTGAGCTGCGGCTGCAGCCAGAAGAAGTGGCCGGCGTGTACGAGGCTGACCTTGATGAGCTAATTGCGATGTTTGAAGGCTCTTTATCCGAGGTGTCTGCGCTGGGCGTCGAGCTTGGCGAGCAGAGCGGGCAGTTAACGAGCGTTTCGCGCTTTGTTCAAGCGAATCAATTCGTGCCTCGCGAACATTCTTTTTATGCGAACGTACTTCGGGCGCTGCATGGCTGTACGTAATGCCTGCAGCGCTTTTGCTTGCTTGACCGCGTACTCCCGAAATTCGCTCCCAATTGGTATACCACTGATCAATCAATCCATGGATGTTATAAAACTCCGTATTGCGCGGCGCAAGATCAAAGTCATTCAGCTCCGGCTGATTGTACAGCCGCGCCGTCATTTCATGAAAACAGCCATGCAGATTGCTTTCTATAAAGCTGCCTAACTGATCGACTGACGCGAACGATTCCAGATTGTATTGCACTCTCTGCTCCGCTCTCGCATCAAAGCAGTTAGAACGCCGAATACCTTCCGGAATTTGGCTCCACCCCGCGATCCAGCTTCGGTCGTAGCCCATAGAGTCATGCCATCTGTAAACCCGATTAATGAAGTCACGATGAAATCGCAGGAAGCGCTCTCCATAGCCTGGCGGCGGCACTGTCCCTGGAACCAGATGATTCGTATGATGCCATACTTTGTGTTCATCAAGCAGCCCTTGCGGGAAATTAGGTATTTGCGGCATCCTTTTCCCCTCCATTCTTGTTCAGCTTTCTAAGCTCTCACTCCTATAGCGTATGCGGCTAACAGAGCCCCCGTGATTTCTACAAATCAACAAAAAGAACTGCCCACATGCTTGGGCAGCCCTTCTCATCAAACAAGATTACCAGAAATTGTTGCGACGGCACTCATCCTGCACTCTTCTAATGCAAATATCGAAAGTAACGGTTACATCATTGTATCTTCCGAATTGGCAGCAAATTCTCACGCAATCTTTATCGCGCGTACAGAAGAAATTAACAACACGACAATTGCAATCAAGCAATTTTTGAATAGCTTTTGCGTCGCGGCAGCGAATAGCTCTGACAAGCATTGCCGCAGTACGTTCGTCTTTCAATTGCTTGAAGATTTCGCTTAATTCTTTTCCTGCTTCCTGCACACCTTCGACTGCTGGGTCTTCTTTGCGGCCACAGCTTTTGTGATTGTCATTGCATTTGCAATTAGAGATACGAGCGCGGCTAGTTGTTTTGCGTGAAGTTTTCACATTGCGAACTTTCAGTTTCAAATTGGCGGACATTTCTATCCCCCCTCCCTCTCGAACTTACTCTATTCTATGCAAATTTAAGAGAGTGGTATGGACGAGTGGTACCCGTCAATCGTTGAAATCTGACTATTCATTATGTTGTATGACCCGACTCATTCCTGCATACCTATATGTCATACCATTCGAATGGAGGTCTTTGGCTTGGCAGAAAAAAAGATGAAAATGGGCAGTATCGGCAACATGGGCAATATGGGCAATATGCCGAACATGGGGCAGATGGGCGGTATGGCTGCCCCCGGCAGCATGGGCAATATGCCGAACATGGGGCAGATGGGCGGCATGGCAGCTCCCGGCAGCATGGGCAATATGCCGAACATGGGGCAAATGGGCGGCATGGCAGCTCCCGGCAGCATGGGCAATATGCCGAACATGGGGCTGATGGGCGGCATGGCAGCTCCCGGCAGCATGGGCAATATGCCGAACATGGGGCTGATGGGCGGCATGGCTGCTCCCGGCAGCATGGGCAATATGCCGAACATGGGGCAAATGGGCGGCATGGCAGCTCCCGGCAGCATGAGCAATATGCCGAACATGGGGCAAATGGGCGGCATGCCGAACGCCAGCAATATGCCGATGGGGCAAATGGCTATGGAGAATACTGCACCGGTACTCTATGAAGCTGATCCGAAACATACGGCCATGGTAATGGAGGTACGCGATCGCGTTATGGGCAAGTGCGGCGGCCACATGAACAAATACGTTTGTGTCCAAATGGTAGATGGCCATGTCTACGAAGGAACGATTATGCACATCGATCACTGTGTCTTGTATTTGCAATGTACGATGCGTGATTCACGCGCATTCATGAATCCCTATAGCGCCGTGCTGCCGCTCATTCTCTACGAGCTGCTCGTCATAACGCTGCTCTAGCCTAATCCATTAAGTCTGTCCATTCGACAATAGGCTGTCCCTTTTGACAACGACGGTCTATGGCCGCGAAAGCTGTCATAGATATGAATAACTGGAATTGTCGATGAAAAGAGGTGAGCATGCTCATGATTGAACGATTAAACAGGCTTCAGGTAGAGCTACCGCCTTCTCCTTATGCGGATGCGAATGCCGCAGCTGCAGTGCAGGAGCTGCTTGGCGGAAAGTTTGGCGAGATGTCAACCTTGAACAACTACATGTATCAATCCTTTAATTTTCGCGAGAAAAAGAAGCTCAAGCCCTTCTATGATCTTGTATCAAGCATAACGGCTGAGGAATTCGGCCATGTGGAGCTTGTTTCCACAGCAATTAACATGGTACTTACAGGGACCACAAGTACTGGCGATCCCAATTCGACTCCTCTGAGGGAGGGAGTCAACAAGCGCAACAGCTACTTCTTCATTCAAACCGCGCAAACCTCCTTGCCTGGCGATTCTATGGGCCGTGCTTGGACAGGTGATAATGTGTTCAGCAGCGGGAATCTCGTGCTTGACCTGCTTCATAATTTCTTCTTGGAGTGCGGGGCGCGAACGCATAAGATGCGCGTCTATGAGATGACCGACCATCCGACAGCACGTGCGATGATCGGATACTTGCTGGTTAGAGGCGGCGTACATGTGCTGGCTTACGCCAAAGCACTGGAAATCGCGACAGGCGTTGATGTGAAGAAGCTCATTCCTATACCGGATCTAAGCAACAATTGCTTTGAGACGGCGCGGAAATATGAAGCTATGGGGCTTGGCAATAAGCTGTATACCTTCAGTCCAAATGACTACAAGGATATCGTTCTTATTTGGAACGGCCAAAATCCGCTCACCGGCGCTCAGCTTGAGGTTATTCAAGGCGCTCCGCAAGGTGCCCCCATGCCCGATTTGAGCGAGGTGCCTGAGGAATTTGCGCCTGGCATCTCACAAGAGGATTTTATTGAAATTGCACGGCGGCTTCAGAAGAACGCAGGCCTTTAGTCAGCTCAATACGAACCAATGAAGACCTCCTTATTCGCGCAAAGCGGCTTGGAGGTCTTCCTTGTTCATATTCTCTCGCATTCTTTGTGCTATGGTTGTATTGTTTCACTTCTTGCTTAACGTGGTAAGCTTTCTGATAAAGGATTGGTTCATTCAAGCCTTCAGCATCTTTGCCACCGTTATGATCGTCTTCTTGCCCGATTTCATGCACAGCGCAGACAAAGTGAAAATACCTCGTTTGGTATGGCGAAGCTTCTATCCGGTTCGTTTGACCCTTATTGCGATCATCTACTATGTCGGAAGCAATCAGAGCTTTCAAGACATCATGCGCACGCTATCGCTCAGCTGATTATTCCGGCAGAGCAGCGATGAGCAGCTCCAGCTCTTGCTTGCAATGCTCGGCGGACTGCCAGCCTGGCTCGCTTTGCTCGAGCAGTCTGCGAACGAATTGCCTCACAATCGGCGGGAGCTCCAGCTCCTCTTCCCAGCTAAGCTCCGTCTGCCCTTCGTCGTATTCGTAGCCTGCATACATCATGAACAGGAACAAATGCCCTAATCCGTACAAGTCGCTCGCAGGTTCAGGCCGTCTCATTCGGCGCTTTGCCCCAGACCAGCTGCTGTCAGACCTATTATTCTTGAATCGCTCCGTCTCCTTCAGAGCTGTACGCAGATCTGCCGGCAGCTGCTCACCGATCCGGCAGGAGAGCCCATAATCAATTAAATACAAACGACCGCCTTTGTCCAGCACATTCGGTATGCGTACGTCACGATGCACGTATCCAGCTAAGTGCAAATAACCAAGCGGCAGCAATAGCTCCTTCATAACGGCTAACGACTGCTTCAGTGAATAGATTTGGCCCTGCTCCATCAGCTTATGCTCCAAATTATCGCCATCTACAAACTCCATGACAAGCGCTTCATGACGGCCTTGCTTCTCGTAAGAGAACCACTTTGGAATTTGAGGATGATCTAGTTGCTGCAAAATCATACTTTCCCGCTCCAGCAGCAATCTGCCTATTTCCTTCTTGCTGGGCATGCTTAGCTTGAGTAAGACCTGATGTCCCATGACCATGTCGGTGCATGCATAAGCTTGACCATAGCTGCCCCTGCCGATAAAATGCTCTATGCGGTACCGTCCCATCCAAATCTTCCCTCTTGGAAGCGGATAGTCCCGCCAATGGTTGATCATAGCCTTGCATTTGCTTGCTATCCAAGTCCACATCTCAAATTTACCCCCAGCAGCACTTGCTGTTGCCCATTTATCGGCCTTGCAGAAACTTTAACTATAAATATTCGTACTATTGCCATAAGACAGCGTACGCTTTTGATGCTGGAAATGTTTCACGAATCGTGAGCATTTGCTTTCGAAGCATTTTTATTACACTAAGTTTAAGGAGCCATTCCTGTAATGAAGTAATTTGAGCTTTGAATGAAAAATGCGCCTCTAGTATACTGTGAATTGTTCCGGGAAGGACAAACCCACATACGAAAAGAGGCGCACAAATGAAG